>CAZFPR010000010.1:19464-43627 GCA_964521045.1 uncultured Hyphomicrobiales bacterium | reverse complement strand
GCCGGGGGGCCTAGATGCCCGCCCCGACGGGACAAATTCATGGCCGGACGTCCGCAAAAACCGATGAAAAAGAAAGCCGCGCTCAGCGGCCGGCGGAATTTCGGCGCTGACGGCCGAAAGATCCCGCTCGACCATGCGATCCTCTATGGCTGGCATCCGGTCGCCGAGGCGCTGAAGAACCCCGCACGCCGTTTCCGCGTTCTGATTGCAACCGAGAACGCGCTGCGCCGCTTGCAGGAAGCGAACATCGAACTTCCGGTACAGCCCGAGATCGTGCGCCCGGATGTTCTGGACCAGAAGCTGACGCCGGATGCGGTGCATCAGGGCCTGTTTGCGGTAACGGACCCGCTGCCCTCGCCCGGCCTGCACGAACTTGCGCTCGACAAGCTGGTGCTCGTGCTCGACCAGATCACCGACCCGCATAATTTCGGCGCGATCGTGCGCACCGCCGCCGCCTTCAACGTGTCTGCGATCGTCACCACTGCGCGCCACTCTCCGGAAGCCACCGGCGTGCTCGCCAAATCCGCTTCCGGCGGGCTCGAGCATGTTCCGATCTCGCTCGTGCAAAATCTTGCGCGAGCGATGGAAGAACTGAAAGAACGCGGGTTCACGCTGGTCGGGCTTGCCGAGGAAGGCGAGGCGGATTTAAGCGAAACGAAGCTGCGAGCACCGGTCGCGCTCGTCCTCGGCGCGGAAGGCAAGGGCCTGCGCCAGCTCACACGCGAGACCTGCGACGTGCTCGCGCGGATCGATTTGACCGGCGCAATCAAAAGTCTCAACGTCTCGAACGCAACCGCGCTTGCGCTTTACATCGCCGATCGGGCCATTCGAACTTCACGATAACGCCGATGATCATTCAGCGCTGGATCCATCGAAGTCTGACGCCGGGAAGTTTCATCGCGCGTCATATCGTGCCGCTGGCGGTCTCCATCACGCTGGTCACCTTGACGACAATTGCGATCGCCGCGTTCCTCAAGCGGATCAACTTCCAGAATGTCGGCATTATCTACCTGCTTCCGGTTTTCGTGCTCGCGGTTCGATGGGGCTTTCTGCCTGCAATGTTCACGGCGCTGATCAGCGTTGCTTGTTCCGCATTCTTTTTCTACGAGCCGATTTATGACTTCCGGGCGCACAACTGGGACAATCAGGTAGACCTCGTACTCTTCACCATTGTAGCGGCGGTAACGAGCCATCTGGCGACCCGCCTGCGCAGACAAGACGAGGTCGAACGGTTGCGCGAAGCCTTGATCGGATCGGTGTCGCACGAACTCAGGACGCCGCTGGCCTCCATCATGGGTGCCTCCTCGGTGATTGCGAACGCGGAAGGCGTGAAAAACGATCCCCACCTCTCGACGCTCGCAAACGTCGTCCGCGAGGAAGCCGAGCGCCTCAATCACGACATTCAGAACCTGCTCGATGCGACCCGGATATCGAGCGAAGGCATTCACCCCAAGCGCGAGTGGATAGATCCCGCCGACATCGTGAACGTGGCGATCGAACGGCGCGCGCGCGCGTTGGCCTCGCATAAAGTCCGCGTAAATATTTCGGACACGGTGCCGCTGTTCGAAGGCGACCCGGTGCTGTTCGACCAGGCGATCGGGCAGATTCTCGGCAATGCTGCGAAGTATTCGCCGGCCCATTCCGAAATCGCAGTCGACATCGGTCACGAAAACGATCAGATCATATTCTCTGTTTCCGACCACGGCGCCGGTATGACGCGGGAGGACCAGGCGAGACTGGGCGAACGTTTTTTCAGGAGCCAGCGTCTCGCGAGTACCACGACCGGTTCCGGCCTCGGCATCTGGATCGCCCGGGCCTTTATCGAAGCGAGCGGCGGCTCGATCGCAGCTGAAAGCGGCGGTGCGAACCGGGGCTCCAAGGTAACGATCACGATGCCGGCGTCGAAGATGCCGGCCCGCGAAGCGGAGGCAACGGATGAATAGTCACGCACCATCGGTTCTGCTCGTCGATGACGAAGCGCAAATCCGCCGTTTCCTGCGCGCGGGCTTCGAGATGGACGGATTCAATGTACGGGACGCGGAGAACGGCTCCGAAGGCATCAGGAACGCGACCATGCGGCCGCCGGATCTTATCATCCTCGATCTCGCCCTCCCCGATCTCGACGGTTCCGAAGTGCTCGCGCGTCTGCGCTCGTGGTCGAACGTGCCGGTCATCGTGCTGTCGGTGCGGTCCAGCGAAGACGAGAAAGTGAAACTCTTGCGGCTCGGCGCGGACGACTACGTCGTGAAGCCGTTCGGCATGGCGGAACTGCTCGCGCGCTCGCGCGCCGCGATCCGCCGCCACACCCGCAATCAAAGCGGCGATCCCGTCGTCAATCTCGGCAGGCTCACCGTCGATCTCGCCAAACGCGCCGTGTTCGTCGACGGCGAGCGGCTGTCGCTGACCCGGAAGGAGTTCCGGCTGTTGCAGATTCTGGCGCAACATGCGGGCAACGTGGTTACGCACAGTCATTTGCTGAGCGAAATCTGGGGCGCAGGCCACGATCAGGATTCGCACTACCTGCGCATCTTCGTCCGCAAGCTGCGCCAGAAGATCGAAGCCGATCCGACCAAGCCGAGATTGCTGCTCACCGAACTCGGCGTCGGCTACCGGCTCTCCACCGACGAGAGCGCGAAGACGACCCAACACTGACCCTGTCCGTCCCGCGGTGAGTTTGCCGTAACTTGCTACGGCGAATTTACGCGCGCGCACGCATTCTATACGTCCGCACAAAAGCGTCTCTGCCTAGCTTCACGCCGCGCAAGGATGAAGCCATGCCCGGACGGAAGCTCGACAGCCTGCAACGCCCTTACGAGACGATCAGCGAACGCGAAGTCATGACGCTTCGCAACGAATACCTGCTGGAGCTGGGCAAGCAGATCGCGCTGGATGCGGCAGCACCCCTGCTTGCGAAGGCCGCGGAACTGTTGAAGTCGCGCTACTGGGCGAAATCGACCTGGCGCGAGCGCAGGAAAATCCTGAAGACTGTCGAATGGCTGCTGCGTACGCATGAAACGCAGCACGCAAGATTGCGCAAAGAATATTCCTAGCGAAACCCGCGGCAGATTTTACGCGGACGATACTCGCGCCGGGAATTTCCATTCTTCGAAAATGTCGTTTGTTCTCTAAGAACTACCGCGGCGCACATCATCCTTTCGCCTAAGACGACTTGGTATCACGACCGTCCTGAGACCCGCGCGTAGCGTCTCGCGCGAGTTCGCGCTGCGACGATTCTTCGCCGCGCGACTCCAAATTCGTCTCAACAGGGGGATCACCCATGGCAATGGCCACATCGGCAAAGGGCAGCGCCGGCGGAATGACTAAAGAAGAGAAAAAGGTCATTTTCGCGTCGTCGCTCGGCACCGTTTTCGAATGGTACGACTTCTATCTTTACGGTTCGCTCGCCGCGATCATCGGCGCGCAGTTCTTCTCGGCCTATCCGCCGGCAACGCGCGACATCTTCGCGCTGCTCGCCTTCGCCGCCGGCTTCCTCGTTCGTCCGTTCGGCGCGATCGTGTTCGGACGCGTCGGCGACATCGTCGGCCGCAAATACACCTTCCTCATCACCATTCTGATCATGGGCTTGTCGACGTTCATCGTCGGCCTGCTCCCGAGTGCCGCGACCATCGGCATTGCCGCGCCGATCATTCTGATCATCCTGCGCCTCTTGCAGGGCCTTGCGCTCGGCGGTGAATACGGCGGTGCAGCGACTTACGTCGCGGAACACTCGCCGCACGGCAAGCGTGGCTACTACACGTCGTTCATTCAGACGACGGCAACGCTCGGTCTGTTCCTCTCGCTCCTCGTCATTCTCTTCACCCGCACGATCCTGGGTGAAGCGGAATTCGCGGCGTGGGGCTGGCGCGTTCCGTTCCTGCTTTCGATCATCCTGCTCGGCATCTCGGTCTGGATCCGTCTGGCTCTCAACGAGAGCCCGGTCTTCCAGAAGATGAAGTCGGAAGGCAAAGGCTCGAAGGCTCCGCTGACCGAATCCTTCGGCAACTGGTCGAACGGCAAGCTCGTGCTCATCGCCCTCCTCGGCGGCGTCATGGGTCAGGGCGTGGTCTGGTACACCGGCCAGTTCTACGCGCTGTTCTTCCTGCAATCGATCCTGAAGGTCGACGGATACACCGCGAACCTCCTGATCGCTTGGTCGCTCCTGCTCGGCACGGGCTTCTTCATCGTGTTCGGCGCACTCTCCGACAAGATCGGCCGCAAGCCGATCATCCTCGCAGGTTGCGCGATCGCGGCGCTGACGTTCTTCCCGATCTTCCACATGATCACCGGCAACGCGAACCCGGCGCTGGAAAAGGCGCTGAACACGGTGAAGGTGGAAGTTGCAGCAGATCCGAAGGGCTGCGGCGACCTGTTCAACCCGGTCGGCACGCGCGTCTTCTCGGCGCCTTGCGATACCGCTCGCGCTTACCTCTCGCAGCAGTCGGTCAAGTACACGACGACGAGCGGCGCAGCAGGCTCCGGCGTTGTCGTGAAGGTGAACGGCAAGGACATCCCGTATGCGGCTGCCGCGGATAACCCGAAAATCCTCGCCGCCGTGCAGGAAGCGGGCTACCCGAAGGCGGGCGATGCGAACATCGTGAAGATGGCGCATCCGTTCGATATCTTCCGTCCTCAGACGGCAGCAATCGTCGGCCTGCTCTTCATCCTCGTGATCTTCGTCACGATGGTGTACGGGCCGATCGCAGCGATGCTGGTCGAACTGTTCCCGACCAAGATCCGCTACACCTCGATGTCGCTGCCGTATCACATCGGCAACGGCTGGTTCGGCGGCTTGCTGCCCGCAACCTCGTTCGCGATCGTGGCCTCGACCGGCGATATTTACGCCGGCCTTTGGTACCCGATCCTGTTCGCGACCCTCACGGTCATCATCGGCCTCCTGTTCCTGCCGGAGACCAAGGACCGCGACATCACCAAGTAGTTGCTTGACCAAGACGGGGCGGCGCAAAGAGCCGCCCCGTTACTCCCTGACTCCCGCCCGGCATTCGTGCCGGGTTTTTTTATTTGTCTTCCACCTTCGGGGCGGGAATGACGGACGGGCCCTGCGGCATGTATGGCGGCGGCACATCGGCCGGCGCGTTCGACTGCGTGCTCCAGGAACGGTTGTAACGCGGGCCCGGCACCGAAGGCTGGTGCGTTGCGCGCGAGCGATAGGCGAACGGATCTCCTAAATTGGACGGGTAGTAGACGCCGCGCGGCGCGAACGGCATGTAATAGTAATGCGGGCCCCAATACTCCGCGTAGGGCACGACGTTGTTCGTGCCCGCGAGGCCCCATTCTCCATGCAGCACCGTGCCGTCCGGAAGGATGACGGGCCGCTTGTCGGCCTGCGCCGGCAAGGACGCGGCGGCCAGAAATGCAAAGATCAGAACGAGACGCGGCATGGCGGGCTTTCCCGGTTTCCGCGATCCTGCCACCGGCCGGATGAAGGCCGGTTACCGCCGCCTTCACTCTTGAAACTATGGTTAGTGCCTTGCCTACGGGGCGCGAACCCTTCCGTTTCCGGCGGCGGTAAGGAACGGTTGACCTTCCATGCGCCCGGCATTGAAGTGACGCACCTCCAACCGGGGATTGGGAGACAGCAATGACCGATAATTCAGCAAAGCCCGCCGTTTCGACATGGCGAAAGATCGCCGCTGCTATTCTCGACTTCTTCTTTATTTTCTTCGCCGGCGGCTATGTGATCGGACTTCTCACCGGCGGCACGACGGAGAAAGGTTTCAGCCTTTCGGGCGGGCCCGCGCTCCTGCTGTTCGCGCTCATCGTTCTCTATTTCGTGGTGCTCGGGCGCTATCTCGGCGGCACGCTGTTTCAGCGGCTGCTCGGCACGCGCTAAGGCCTGTTGCCGGCGAGCGATCGCGCTTCGGGGAAGCAAATCGGCGGCTTGCATCAGCCGCCGAAGCATCGCAAATAGCGGCGCGAATGTTCCTATTTAGGCCGGCGTAGCACAGCGGTAGTGCAGCGGTTTTGTAACCCGTTTGGTCAAGGGCTAAAGTGTTTGAGACTAAAGGGATTTTAAAAAGCTAGGCATCAGTTAGGCATCAAGCCGGGTTAGCTCAGCGGTAGAGCAGTGGTTTTGTAAACCAAAGGTCGGGGGTTCAATCCCCTCACCCGGCACCAACTTCAGCGCGGTCAATCATTGAATGAAACAAGCCGCTTTTTTCTTTGGAGAGTAATTGATGAGCTGGTGGGATTTAGGAGAGTGGTCGGGCTATCACGGCAACACGCTCGCTACTCATCAAATTACCTGCGCCTTTTGTGGGGAAAAAGGAAACTTTGAGACTGTTGCTCACCTGGAGAGACAGAAGCAGGGAGATAAGTACAAGAAACTCAATTACGACACCATGAAGTGTGGCAATTGTGGAAACTACATGTTCGCCTTCTGGTCTGCGTCGCGGAGCGGTGGCTCCGGTGGGATGCATAGCTATCAAGTTCTTCCTTGGCACAGAGGCACATCGGACTATCCTAAACACTGGCCCGAGGATGTCGGTACTTATTGGCTTGAGGCCAAGCGCAGTATCGAGGGTAAGAACTGGACAGCGGCTGCACTTATGGCGAGGTCGGCTATTCAACTCGTTGCTCGCAAGCACAATGCCAAAGGTAAAAACCTAAAAGAGGAAATCGACGACCTAGCCGACAAGGGGCTACTCATTCCCGTCATGAAGGAATGGGCTCACGAAGTAAGGGTTTTGGCGAACGACGGGACACACCCAGAGCCTGGAAGCAAAGGAACTAACGAGAAGGACGCGAAGGACGTTGTAGAATTTCTCAGCTTTCTGATGACTGTGGTTTACAACGTGCCCAAGCAAATCGACGATTTCCGAAAGCGAAAGTCCTAATTTTCTGTTGACTGTTCTTTCGATTTATTGCTCAAAAAACTCGGCACGCCGGAGCAGATGTCACCTACTCAGATTTGGCAATCGAGTCCTCTATCTGGACAATCGAAACGGCTTGTTGGAGCTGAGCTAACGTGACCCCTTGGTCGCCAAGTTCTAGAAACACGCGCGCCAAAACTGACTGGCACCGCTCATTTTCTTGCTCGACGGCGTCTCGAATCTTTTTGCGAATGAAACTCTTTATTCTGGTCGATTCTTCGTCTGGTAAAACAACGATGTATCCGTAAGCCGAAAACTGAACATTAAGCTCATAAAATTCCTTATCTAATTGGTCATTCATACGACAATTGAATCACGCCAAAACCAACGCGCAAGCACGCGGTGTGGATAGCGAAAATCCAGGCATCACCTAGGCATCAACGCTCGTTCGGTGCTTTTAGAAACCCCAGTAAAATCAACGGAAATCCGCTAGAGGCAGCTTGTTCATCTGTTAAATAAACGGAAGCTCAGAAAGACAGATAGCGAAAAAGAGATTCCGTTTCAGAGACTTACGAATTGCGAAATGAACATCCGTTTTGTAAACCGAAGGTCGGGAGTTCAATCCTCTCACCCGGCACCAACCCACTGAACAGAATCACTTTTTTGCGTTCTTACCTTCGCGCAAGTTTTTGATTCTGCACGTCTAAAAAACCGCTGTTCACGTTTCCCGCTCTACGCACACCGCGTCATATCGCAACTTAGCGTTTTCTAACCCTGCCCTTCGCGGCTGAAAAAGTACCCAGCAGTACCCAGATTCAGGACGCAATTCCTAATAGAACCGCTGTTCACGCCTCATGCTTGCGCGTTTTCCGTGCCGTGGTTCAATGGAGATATATGGGAGTGATTACTTCTCAGACGTGGGACAGCAACCACGACTACACCGAAGAAATTTGTCGATGCGTGTCCTTCATTGTGGGCCAGCTCGGCAAAGGTTGGAATGCTGAGGAAGCAACCAACCAGGCTATCTCATCTTATGGCTGGTACATCGCTCGTGATGCAGCCGCAGCTATTGAGCGCAATATATGAACGGCCATGTCTGACAACTCTTTTGCAAGTCTTCTGAGAGACATCCTCAGCAATTTCGGATGGTGGCTATATGTCAATTTCAGGTGGAGAAAAAATAAGCGCATTTACGATATTCTGTCTGTCCGTCGGCCGGATAACGTCAGAGAAAATCTTGGATGGTTTCTAACCTACGGACATCCTGAGCTAAATGGAGAATCGGCTGACGACTCCCATCGGGCAACTCAGCCGTCTCACTAACAAACATCACCGGCAGCGAGCAAAGAATGTCGTTCGAGCTTGAAGAGTTTCATCGAAATATTTCAGACGATGATCTGATTGCCGACCTCGTTCGAGTTTCTGAAACACTAAACAAAAAGCAGATTACCTTTCGCGACTACAATCGGTCGGGGAAATACCACAGCAGCACAGTAGCCGCGAGGTTCGGCTCTTGGCACGAAGCGTTAAAAAAAGCTGGTCTTGATAAAACCGTTGACAGAAATATCCCGACGGATGACCTCTTTCAGAATATCGTGGAAGTTTGGAGCAAGTTGGGAAGGCAGCCAAAGACGAGAGACCTCTCCGGCGATGTCTCAAGGTTTAGCTCCTCAACATACGCCTACAGGTTTGGAAGTTGGCGGAATGCGTTGTCAAAGTTCGTCGATTGGGCAAATGACCAAAATTTCTCGGTTGAATCTGACGAACAGCCCGTGGTGCAGCCTAGGAAAACACCTAGAAATGTGAATTGGCGACTTCGCGCTCAAGTTTTGATGCGCGATGAAGCTAAGTGTTGCCTTTGCGGAGCCTCCCCGAGAGATGGAGCAAAACTCCAAGTCGACCACGTCCTTCCTTGGAGTAAGGGTGGTGAGACAGTTCTAGAAAATCTTCAAATTCTTTGCGAGAAATGCAATGTCGGAAAGAGCGACTTGTCATCATAGCGACACATATCTCTACGTCCTAAAGTACCCCGCAAGTACCCACGCTTCGAATAAGTGATTCAGTTCAATCAGTTAGGGACTCTTGACTCGGGGCTTTGTAAACCGAAGGTCGGGGGTTCAATCCCCTCACCCGGCACCAGGTTTTCCGGCGAGCGATTCAAAAGCCGCGTCGAGCGCCGCCGCCGCATGATCGATCATGAACTTCCGGCGGATATTACGCTGGGCGGAAGCGACGCCGAAATCCGCATCGCTCCAGCGCTCGAGCAAGCCGCGAAGCGCCTGCGCGAGTGAAGCGGGATCAGCCGGCTCGAACAGCATCGCCGGATTGGTCTGCACATCTTCGATCACGCCGGTCTTGCTGGAAAGCAGCGGCACGCCCGCGGCAAGCACCTCGACCGCCGCCATCCCGAAGGTTTCCATGCGGCTCGGATTCACGACGAGATCGTAGCCGCGGACGAGATCGCGGAACTTCTCCACGCGGCCGATGAAATTACACACGACGTTTTTCAGCCGGCCGAGCTTCAGGTCGTTGTCGCCCTGCAAAGGCATCGTGCCGGTGAAATCGATCTGCAAGTCCGGGAGCGCATTCCGACTCTCCAGAATGTGCAGTGCTTCGGTCAGGTCGGCCCACCCCTTCCAGTCCAGCGGCGAGCCGATTGCGAGAATTTTCGAGGGCGCCGACGCGGGCTTCGGCTTGGGCTCGAGGAACTCGTCCTCGAATACGCCGTCATAGGCGGCATGAATCGTCTTGCCGGAATCCCATCCCTGCACGCGCTCCGTCAGTTCGTCGCCGATGGCGCTGACGTGATCGAACTCGTTGCAGCGATACTTGAAGTAATCCTCGCGCCGCATGCCGGGCGAGCGCAGCAGGATCGCCGTTCTGGCGTGAAGATGCCCTGCCAGCGACAGCGCAAGAATTCCCTCCTGATGATCGTTTGCAAAAACGATCGACGGCGAAAAGTTTTGTGCCGACAACGCCGAAGCCACCCGCTTCGCGAAAGCTTCGTTGCCGAACAGCCTAGCGCTCAGGCTACGCGAACTCGGAAACTCTTCCAGCACGACCGGAATGCCGAGCCGCCCGCACTCCTCGGTAAACCATCCCGGCTTCGAAGAGAGCACCACCGGACTCCACGCCCGCACCTTCTCGTGGCGCAGCAATCGCGCGAGGCAGGTCTGCGCGCCCGCGCGGTGCGTTCGGCCTTGGAAAAACAGGACGCGCTTGTTCATGCCCTACGCACCAGAATCGAACTCGGCTGCCGGACCCTCAGACCAATTCATTTCGGCCTGCACGGCAACGAAATTCTGATAGCCGGAAGTTCAGAGGTAGCGAATACCCGCTTACTTCCCGGGCTTTACGGCCTCGATCCTTCGGCGCGCAGCGGCGACATCCGAAGGCTTGATCGACTTGTCGTAGGTCGCCTGCTTGGTCCAGTAGCGCCGGGGCAACAGCAGATACTTGATCCATAACATCATATCGAAGTGATAAGCCTGCCCGAGCGCGCGGTAGATTCTGAGCTTGATCCCCCGCCGATAGTCCTCGAAGCGAAGCTTGCTCCAGTCCGCCGGGCGCTTGGTCTCGATGGCTTCGCCGATAATTCCCGCAATCCGCTCGCAGACGTTCCCGTCCGAGTTTCCGCACCAGTCCTCGATGTGCTGGCGACGTATCGCGGCGACCTCCGGCTGCGTGGGATTTGCGATCTGCGCCGCGACCAGCGCAGGCAGCTTCTTCGGATCGTCGCAGACGACGTTCGCGCGCGAATGGATTTCGTGGCACCAGAGCGGATCGCGCTCGAACGAAAGCTCGACCGTCGGCTTGCCCGCGATCCAGCTCTCGATCGCGGTGGTGCAAGTCTCACAGGAGATTTCCAGATCGGTGTCGAGAATGAGCCCGCTGATGTTGCTCGTGTTGTCGTAGCGAACGTAGCGCTTCTTCTCGGGCGGAAGTGATGCGAACCAGTCCGCATAAACGTCCTGTCCCTCAAGCGGATGCGGACGCAGGGTCACCTCGAACTTGTCGGCATCGACCAGTTCGTTGAGATAATCGAAGAAGCGATCGCGGCCCTTCCAGTGGGCCTGCACTGACCGCTCGTAGTTCCTGTAAATCGGGAGCCTGTCCGCGACGATCGCGAACTGCTTGTCGAGATCCTTCTTGGGAAGCCCTTTGTATTTTCCGCCGAAGAAATTGGTGCAGACGAGAACCTTCGGCCTGCCGCTCGTTTCCTCCGCCGGACGCTGGATCAGTTTCGACCACGGCTTGAAATAGAAATCGAAGCGATGGACGCCAACCGATACGGCGGTCGAATCCGGATTGAAGCCCTCGTCGATGAGCGCTTTTCTGTAGTTTTCATTCCAGCAGAAATAGTAATCGACATGCGCGTTCCGGTGGAAGCGCCCGACATTGAAGCGCAGCGTCTCCGGATCGTAGAAAATCCCTTCGGTAAGAAGCACCCCGGTCAGCACGCCCATTTCGTGCAGGCGCCGCGAAAACGAAGCGATGTGGCTTGCCGTGACGAGATTGAAAATGATCATTGCCGGCCGGTACGTCTCCAGCACGGCACGAAACGCCTCCAGGGGCTCCAGATGGCACTGGATGCCCAACCCGCGGAGGTGATGCGCGATCAGTTCCGCGCCATCGAGATCGCGGATCTTGTTGTCTACAAGGATCACGACGTTCCGGTCAGGTATCGACGGCTCACTCATACGGAATCCTGAACGGTTGGCGCGGCGCGCGCACCCTGCCCTAACGCCGGCGATTTAAGGGGTTAGTCCACCCAAACCAGGTTGGGGTTGAACTCCATGACCTGACGCTTTTGCGCAGGCAGCGCTTCGATGTCCTTGCGTTTCACGCGGACCTTCTTGAAGTGACGCCAGCTGACATAGCAGAGCGTGAGCGTCTCGCGGATTTCGCCCTCGCCGCGGTTTCCGGAATGCAGCCCGTTGGAATCGAAGATCGCGACGGTCCCTGCCGGTCCGACGACTTCGGTGATTCTTTCCTTGAGGCTCGGATTGCTCACGACATCGACTTCGAAACGGGAGCCGCCGTCCTTGCTGCGTGCATGATTATAATAAGTGTTGTGCGAGCCCTTGAGATAGGTCATGCGCTGCCCCTTCGTCGTGACGTCGGACAACAGCACCATCACGTGGACCTGACGGCCGCGCGTATCGTGGTGCCACTGAAACGATCCGCCACGCACATCAGCAGGCGCCGGCAGCAGGCGCATTGAGGTCGCGGTGGTGATCGCAAAGCGCTTCTGATAGTAGCCACCGATGACCTCAAGCAGAAAATCGTCAAGGGCAGCGCCGTAGAACGTGGCATCCGCTTCGAAAGAGTTCAGATTGGTAAAAGCGTTCGGATTGCCCTTGTCGGGATGACCCGATACCGCGCGATCGAGCGCGCCCTGAAGCTTGCCGAGCAAAGGCTGCTTGAAGTAACCGGGCAGCAATACGATACCTTCCCGGCGCATTTCCTCTACCAGCGCGCCAGCCCGCTCCTTGGCTTCGCCGGATACGAAATTCGGAGCGTAATTGGGGTCGGGACGGCGATGGAAATACTCTTTCGCGTATCCGAACGGCGTCTTGACGATGGATGCCAGCGCCGTGCCGAGGCCGTTTGGTGCCGTTCCATTGTGCATATGCGTCTCCCGACCGCTGGTACCGAGTGGCGAAATGATTATCCGACTTCGAAAAGGCCTTCAAGTACTGCGCCAGCACGCCGCCCAAAGCACCACAACTATTGCGATACGCTCAGAAGCGGCCTGATTGCTTTGAATAGATACTCCGAACCGCTATCGGACAGATGATCGCTGTCGATCGCAACAAGGCTGCCGGCAGCGTCGCCGATACGCGCGAGGCAGCCCGACGCATTGCAGAAAACATTCACGGTGGAGACGTAGTCGATCTCAAGCTGCTTCGACAGCTGCGCGAGATCCCGATCCATTTTGCGCACGCCTTCGAAGTCAAGCAACCCTTCCGCCATTCTTTCCGGAACGGTTCCATGCCTGAAATAGAAATAGGCAACCGCCCCCTTCAGATCGGGCTTCCATGTCGGCGGCGGACCCACGAGAATGACTTTTTTCGTGCCGTTCGCACGCAGGAAATCGACGGTGTCCTTCAGGCGTTGCGGTAGCTCGGCGCCCATGCGCGACCACCGTCCGCCGACAATGACCGTGTCCGGGCGCAGTGAGGCTATCCGCGTTCGCAGTTCCTCATTGATCTTTGCGCAATGGCCCTTCGTTCCCTTGCCGCCGTAGTCGAGCGCCGAGCAGCCGGTGAACTGCCCAAGCCGGAATGCATTCGTGTCCTGCTGCAACTTACGCGCACCGAAATAGAAATGCGCTGCATGAGAATCTCCCCACAGCAGAACGAGCGGCTTCCCGCCTCCGCCCGTGTCCTGGTCCACACAGGCCGGCGAATAGGACGACGCATTCTGGGTAGCGAGTTCGAGGAAACAGCTCCTGTAGCGGTAGCTGTTCTCGTAATTGAACGGATGCTGCAGCATCTGCACGATCGCGGGCGGCAGGCGTTCGGGAAAACCGTTACGCTTGTAGGTCACAAACCCCAATACCCCGACAGCGAGCATGACCACGGCAAGCACGGCGGGCGCATACCTGCGCACATTCGGAATCGTACCGTAGCGGATCGGTTTTTCGACGAACGCGTAGGTGAGCCACGCAAGCAGGAATGACACGGCTACGGCGGCCACGCTGAGCGCGCGAATTTCATCGCCCTCGTGAATCCGGATGAAGGCAAGAAGCGGCCAGTGCCAGAGATAGAGCGGATAGCTGATGAGCCCGATGAAGATCATCGTGCTCGAAGAGAGAAAATCCCGATTGATCGCCGCGTTCTGCCCGGCGGCGATCATCAGCGCGGCGCCTGCCGTCGGCAGCAACGCCCAGAACCCCGGAAACGCGGCGCGGCTTCGGATCAGAAATATCGCGCAGACGATGAGAAGAAAACCTGCGATGGCCGCAGCATCGCCTATCGTAAACGGCCGCCCGCCTACGCCTCGAAAGAGTTTACGTGACGCGAGATTTTCGATCCGCTGCGGATGGCGTACCTGGATGTAGGCAAGCAGGCTCCCTGTCATCAATTCCCAGAAGCGGGTGAACGGCAGGTAGAAGGCGTCGCTCGGGTTGGCGCGGGTCGCCGCGACATTGAGGCCGAACGAAATGGCGAGCAGAATTACGATCGCGAGCAGTGCGAACGAAGTGCGCCGCCAGATGAAGTAAGCGATCAGGGGCCAGATCACATAATACTGTTCTTCGACCCCGAGCGACCACAGATGCAGCAGCGGTTTATTCGCCGCTTCGGTATCGAAGTAACCCGCCTCCTGCCAGAACACGAGATTGGGCACGAACGCAGCCGTGGCGGCGATGTGCTTGCCGAGACTGGCGAAGCCGTCCAGCAGAAGAACACGCCAGCCGACGATCCAGCAGAAGATCAATACGAGTATGAGCGCGGGAAAGATTCGGCGGATACGCCGCGCATAAAAATCGGCGAATCCGAACGAGCCCTTATCAAGAGCGGAAAATATGATGCCGGAGATCAGGAAGCCGGAGATCACGAAGAAAATATCGACGCCGACAAAACCCGAACGGAAAGTTCCGGGAAAGACGTGAAACAGAACGACCGCAAGCACTGCGACCGCGCGCAGGCCATCGACATACGGCCGGTACTCCAGCGGACGGCTCATGCGCGCGGGCTGCTCTCTGCTGCCCCGGCCGGCTGCCATTCACGCGCGAGAAGTCCCCAGCAATCCATGTCCGCAAACTCGCCATCGAGCAGGAATGCTTCCCGTCTCGTCCCCTCATGCCGCCAACCGAGCTTTTTCACTGCGGCATTGAACCCCGGATTCGGCGATTGCGCGCTCAACCGGTGAAGCCCCATCGAACGGAACGCGTGCGTCGTCAGTGTCGAAATCGCATCAGCACCATAGCCGTGACCCCAGACATCCTTTGCGCCGATCATGATTGCGAGATCGGCCGAGCGGTGGCCCCATGAGATGTCGTTCAGCGAAATGTTGCCGATGTGCTTCCGCTCGCTGCCTACACGAATCGCGAGCACCAGATCGCCACGGGCGGGCAATCCCGCGACCCAGTCTTTCAGTTGCGCCATGGTCGTCGGAAAAGACTTCGGCCCGCGAAAGCGAAGCACGTCCTTGTCATTCAGCCATTCGAGATAGGCCTGGCTGACGTCGGCAGCGCCAAGCGGCATCAGTTCGACCGAGCGGCCGCGAAGAAACACTGCTTCTTGTGAATTGGACATTTGCGGCTCTCGGCAAGTTTGCTGAAACTAGACCGCCCTGCTCTTGCCTGACAAGATATCGTGTCCCGTCAGCGACACTGCTTTGCGCCCCAGAAGATTTGCCTCGTATAGCATGGACGAATTCATGCCGACCGTGATGTCGGCGGCAAGAATCGCAAGATCAGGCGCACCCTCGACAGTAGCGTTGATTCTGAGTTGCTCCCGCCAACGGTCGATCACTTCCCGGTATTTGTCTTTTTTATCGCGCGGGTGGGCGCGAACGATCACGAGCAGCGACGACGGATCGATGGCGCCGCCCCAGGGTGCGCGGCCCTCCTTGAGCGTCCGCAACATGCCGTCCAGCACTTCCGTTTCGACATACGTGCTCTTGTATCCGAACAACGTCATCTCCGCTGTACATTCCGAAACGAACAAAAGGACGAAATCAGATTCGTCTGCGCCCCATTTTCCGCGGAGGGCTCCGATCTCCCCGGGCTTCCTCATCCCGGCGATACGCTTCAACCGAAGATGATGTAGATCGCCGACCAAGCGGATGCGCTCTGCCGGGGCGCCGATCTCGCTGAGGCGCGCGGCGAACACTTCATCGGAGACATAGAGCCAATCCGGCCAAGCCGTGCTTCCGTCGGAACTCCTGAAGCGGTCGGCAAGACTGGCGGGGTGATCGATCACCGCGTGGCTTTCGATGCCGAGAGAACGCGCAGCCGCCCACAGTAACCTGTCCCCGGGCTCGTCGAGATCGCTCAGGCCCGTGAGTACCGAACGAACGCCACTGTCTTTCAGCAAAGCGGACGCTGCCTGCGCGTCCTTCCCATCCCAAAGCTCGATACTGTAGCCCGCATTGCGCCAAAGTACGTCGCCGGGAGAACGTGTCGCGACACGCGGCGGTAACGCAAAGCCGCGCGATGCCGCAAGCGCCTCCAGGCCCGGATTTCCCCGGCGGCCTTCAACGTCCGACAAAGCATCGAGCGTAGCGATCAACTCGTTGGTCGGACCCGGATCCCGGCTGAATACAAGCAGCGTGGACAAGGCGGCTCCGATCAGGCGCCCGAACGCGCGAAATCCGTCAGTTCGCTGCGATGCTCGGCGACTTTATGAAAAGCCGCAGCAACATCGCTCAGATCCGCTTCGGTCATCGGCGGACGCATCATCTCATGCGTAATCACGCGCGAGTAATGAGCCCGCTCGGCGTTCGGGCATTCTCCAGCGCCATAAGATACCTGGCCTTCGTAGTGCGGACATTTGAACGGACACTGCACGTTGCCGTAAGCCGTCATGGTCTGAAACATGGGATTCAAGTAGATGGGCTTCACGTAGCCCGCACCCATCAGCGGGCCCTCGTGCTCGCGCAGCTTCGTAGCGGGCAATTCAGCCATCACTGCCTTTACAAAAAGATCGCGGGAAATACCCGCAGCCTCTTCGTCGAAGTCGAGCGCGTGCACGTAGTAGACGTGGTCGCCGCCGGCACCGACTACCGGCATGGAAAGACCCGGAACGCCGGCGAGTTTCTTTTCAAGAATACGCACGTTCGTCTTGCGTTGCGCGATCAGGTCGCCGCCCTTGCGCAACTGGCAACGGCCGATCGCAGCCTCGATCTCACCGAGCCGGAAATTAAAACCGACCATGTTCACGAGATTGGTGGTGCCCTTGTCCCGCACGACCGCCTCGGCATGGTTGCGGATCAGGCGAATGCGTTCGGCAAGCTCGTCGTTCTCGCTCGTGCACATGCCGCCTTCGCCGGTGTGAACGTGCTTATGATAATTGAAACTGAAGACGCCGATGTCCCCGAGCGCGCCGACCGGACGCCCCTTGTAGGTCGCAAACGGCACCTGCGCGCAGTCTTCGATGACTGCAATGCCTTTGCTCCGCGCAAGCGCCATGATGCCGTCCATATCGGCGGCCTGTCCGAAGATATGCACGACGATAATCGCCTTCGTACGCGGCGTGATTTTCGGCGCAATCGTCTCGGCGGAAAGCGTGTAGGTCTTAGGATCGATGTCGGCGAATACCGGCACTGCGTTGAAGATCACCGCAGCGGTCGCAGACGCGACCATGGTGTAAGGAGAAACGATAATCTCGTCGCCCGGCCCGGCGCCGACAGCGCCGACTGCGGCGTAGAGTCCCGAAGTACAGGAGTTCACGGCAACGGAATGCTTGACGCCGAACTTCTCCGACCACTCCCGCTCGAACGCCTGAACCACAGGACCGCCGTAAAAATCGGGATGCCAGCTGCCGAGGTACCGGGAGAGGACACCCGAATCGAGCACCTCCTGCACCGCTTTTTTCTCTTCGGCGCCGATCACCTCGTAAGCCGGGAACGGCGTCGTACGGACGGGATCGCCACCCAATAACGCAAGTTTGCTCATTCTCTACCTTTCGGACGCCCGCTTACGGATCGCACTGGCAAGCTCGATAGCATGGCTTGCACTGCTCATGTCGGAGGAAAGCGTGCCTGTATGCTGCCAGGCCGCCAATTCATCAAGCACGGCGAGCATTGCTTCGCCAAACCTTGTCGGTATCCAGTCTCCCCGCTGCAACACTTTCTCTCCTGCGAATGCCTGGGAGGACTCGTAGCCCCGCCTTCGGACAACAAAGCCGCCGTCTTCGATCGTAACGATCGCTTGCAGGAACGCCATTTCAAGCTCGAAGCGCGAACCCGCGCCCGCTGGCCGCGCAACAATATGAAACGGCGTCTCGCCGAACATCGCCAAAGCCGACGCGGAGGGATCAGGAACTTGTTGTCCGCTTCGCACAGCCTGCGAAAATCTCGCAACCTGTCCGGTCAGATAGTTTGCAAGGTCGAAAAGGTGGCTGCCGTTGTTCATGACGCCGCCGTCGTACCAGCCGACAACCGAATAAAGCTCGCCATACTTGCCGCTCGCGATCTCCGCCTTCAACGCCTTCATCGCAGGATCGAACCTGCGCGTATAGTTGACCGCGACCGGGACTTTTTTATTCGCAAAGGCATCAGCGAGCTTGCGCGCGGCAAGGACGTCGCCGTCCAGGGGCTTTTCCGCGAATATGCGCGCGACATCCGAAACAAGCAGCTTCTCGAGTGCGGCGAGATGCGTGCCGGTCGGCGAACAAACGCTGACTGTATCGAAACTGCAATCCTGCAAAGCGGCATCGAGCGAATCGTAACCTTTCGGAACGCCCCACTTCTTCATGAATGCCGCGCGCGCCTCCGCATTGGGCTCGACGCAGGCGACAAGATCGAACCTGGGATGACGCAAATAGGCGAGCGCGTGGGTCAGCACCATTTCGTCATCGGGACCCGCATTGTAGCCGCCGGCAATTTTTCCGGCGCCGACGATCATGGCCTTGTGCAGATCAGACATTCTTGTCGACCACCGCGGCATTCAGCGCCGCAATTGCGGGATTGTCGTCGAGGAAGCGAACGATGTCGCCAAGCGAAAAATCCTTACACTTCGGACGCAGTGCCGCGAATACCTCCCGCGTCAATGCGAGATCGGCAGGCTCGTCGAGCGTGAGACGAAGATCGGTACGCGCGTCGATACCTTTCGCAGGCACGTTGCCGAGCGAATACAGCTCCGGGTGCTTGTATATAAAGTAGCTGACATGCTCATGATCGACGGGATCGGAAGTCCTGCGTGCGACATCGGCGAGAATATCGCGCGCAAACACCTGTGTCTCCATTCCCGAAGGAAACGTCACTTCCAGACAATTCGACACGTAGTCGACACCGAGTTCGCGGTAGCGCCGGATCACGCGAGAAACGATCACGGGATCGATCAGCGGACAATCGCCTGTCAGTTCGACAATAACATCCGCCTTATGAGCAGTCGCGGCGTCCAGCACGCGCACGAGCACATCGTCCTCGCTGCCGCGCCAGACCCCGACGCCAAGCCGCTTCGCCAGAGCTTCGACGGCGTCGTCCGACGCGTTCACAGTGGTTGCGATGACGATTTCGTCCAGTTCGGGCACGAATTTGAGCCGTTCGACCATCAGCTCAAGCATAGGCCGGCCTTCCGCCTCGGCGAGGACCTTCCCGGGCAGACGTGACGAGGTCATCCTGGCCTCAATGGTGGCGATCGTGCGAAGCAAGATGATGCCTTGTGCGCTGTCGGGATTCGGCTGGCCGGTGCGGCAAAAAACGACGGCTAGCTACCCCAGCCGGGCCGCCGCAGTCTACTTGGCGGCCATTTAGCGTCCAATCGGGTGAAATGCCGAAAGCGCCTGCCGGACATGCGGACTGGAAGGCACGGACAAACTTGAAAATTGCTGCAAAAGCCGCTTTCTAGCCCTATCTGTCGAACCGGTTTCCCGGAATGGCCTCCGGTCACCTCTAAATAGCCATATGCCGCCAGTTCATGCCGCGAGGCCTGAGGAATTTCATGCCGAATCCGCCCTTCCGAACCTTTGCAAAACCCTCCGCCGACCTGACCAACGCCTCGATCATGATTACCGGCGGCACAGGGTCGTTCGGGCGCTCGATGGTCAGGCACCTTTTGGCGGCCGCCCAGACCCGCAGGCTGATCGTCTTTTCGCGGGACGAACAGAAGCAGGATTCGATGGCGCGCGAACTCGAGACCGAGTTTCCCGACGTGCAGGAGCGGATGCGCTTCTTCATCGGCGACGTGCGCGACGAGAGCCGCCTGCAACTCGCTATGCGAGACGTCGACTACGTCATTCATGCAGCCGCGCTGAAAATCGTGCCGGCCGCGGAGTACAACCCTTTCGAATGCATTCTCACGAATGTGCACGGCGCGGAAAACGTGGTGAAGGCTGCGCTGCGTACCGGTTCGGTCAAGAAAGTCGTGGCACTTTCGACCGACAAGGCCGCGAACCCGATCAACCTCTACGGCGCATCGAAGCTCGCCTCCGACAAGATCATGGTCGCGGCCAATAATCTGGCGGGCGCGTCCGGCGCGGATTTTTCCGTCGTCCGCTACGGCAATGTCATGGGCTCGCGCGGATCGGTTCTGCCGCTCTTTCTGGAATTGAAGCGCAGGGGTGTGAAGAAGCTCCCGATCACCGACGCCCGCATGACGCGGTTCTGGATTACGCTCGAACAGGGCGTCGCGTTCGTGTTATCTTCGCTTGCGCTCATGAATGGCGGCGAGATCTTCGTGCCGAAGATTCCGTCGATGCGTATTACCGATCTCGCCGACATCGTTGCGCCGGGCGTGCCGCACGAGATCGTCGGAATCCGCCCCGGCGAGAAGCTGCACGAAGTCATGATCACAGAAGACGACGCGCGCATGACCGTCGAACTCGACGATCGCTATGTGATCTGCCCGTCGCCCGTCCTCGCCGGCTGGTCGCCCAAGCGTCTCAACGAACACGGCGCGAAACCGGTCGCCGAAAGTTTCCGCTATTCGTCGGACACGAACGACGACTGGCTCGACCGCGAGCGTCTTCTACAGATGATCGAAAAATCGAAGCACTAGGAATGCGCCAGTGAAAAGTTGCACCAAATGCGTGATGCCCGAGAGCGCCGAAAGCCTCGGCTTCGACAACAGCGGCGTTTGCACGGTCTGCCGGCAGATCGAATTCAAGCAGACCGCGATCGACTGGAACGCGAAGCTCGAAGAGTTTCACAAGATCGTAGATCAGGTTCGCGGCAAGCACGACTACGACTGCATCGTTCCGTTCTCCGGCGGCAAGGACTCGACCTTTACGCTCTGGTATCTGGTCAAGAAGCTGAAATTGAAGCCACTCGTGGTCCGCTTCGATCACGGCTTCATGCGGGAGACGCTGATCGAAAACAACGTCCGCACCTTCCGCACGCTCGGCTGCGACGTTTTGAATTTCACGCCGAACTGGCAGGTTGTACGCAAGCTGATGTTCGAGTCGCTGCGCCGCCGCGGCGACTTCTGCTGGCACTGCCACACCGGCATCTTCGCCTACCCGATGTGGATCGCGCTGGAGAAGAAGGTTCCGCTCGTGATCTGGGGCGAACCCAGCGCCGAGTACTCTTCTTTCTACAGCTACGACGAGGACGAAGAGGTCGATGAGCGCCGCTTCAACAGCTTCGTCAATCTCGGCATCAATGCCGAGGATATGCTCGGCATGATCGACAACACGGTCGGCGACTATCCCGTGGCCGCGCGCGACCTGAAACCCTTCAGCTATCCCCCGATCGCCGATCTGCGCGCATTGAAGCTGCGCTCGGTCTGCCTCGGTTCCTACATTCCGTGGGACGTGAAGGAACAGACCGCACTCATCAGGGAAGAACTGGGCTGGCAAGGCGAGGAAGTCGAAGGCGTGCCGCCGGAATACGATTACGAAAAGATCGAATGCTTTATGCAGGGCATGCGCGACTACATCAAATATCTGAAGCGCGGCTTCGGACGCACCACGCATCTCGCCTCGATCGACATCCGGAACGGCCGCCTCACCCGCGAGCAGGGCGTCGAACTCGTCAACCAATATGACGGCAAGCGCCCGAACTCGATCGAGATCTTCCTGAAATACCTCGGCATCACCGAGAAGGAATTCATGGAGATCGTGCGGCCGCATGTCGTCGAGCCGCATGTGATGCCCGAGCTCGAGGAAATGGCGGCGAACAAGATGAACCAGAAGCCGTGGGACTTCGACAACTGGACCCGCATCGTAGGCGACCGCCGCGTCGACAAGTGAGCGCAGGATGAACGTCACGATCGTCGATTACGGAGCAGGCAATCTCGGATCGGTGCATCAGGCGTTCTGGACCGCAGGCGCCGAACCCGAGACGACCTCCGACCCTGAGAAGATCGCAAGCGCCGAGCGCATCGTGCTTCCCGGCGTCGGTGCCGCCGGCGCCGCTCTCGAACAGATCCGTGCGCGCGGCCTCGACCAGGCGATGGATGCCGCACGCCATAAAGGCACGCCCATTCTCGGCATCTGTCTCGGTTTGCAGATGATGGCGGAAGAGATCGACGAGTACGGCACTCATCGCGGGCTCGGCTGGATGAAGGGCAAGGTCTCGCGCATTCCGGAGTCGGCGTCGGTACATGTGCCGCACATGGGCTGGACGAAAATCGAAACGACAGAGCGCGCGGGCAACCTCATCGGCGCTTCCGACCGCGACCGGCATTTCTATTTTTGCCATTCCAACCGGCTGCATCTCGACGAAGGGGTTGCCGCCGCCACCGTCAGTCACGGCGAGACGTTCACCGTCGCCGTGCGCTTCGGCAATGTCTTTGCCGTCCAGTTTCACCCGGAAAAGAGCCAGCTCGCGGGGCAGAAGCTGATCAAACAGTTTCTCGCCTGGTCGCCGCAAGGCGCATGACCACGAACCGGATCATTCCGAGCCTGCTGCTTCGCGACAAACGCCTCGTCAAAGGCGTTCGCTTCGCCGATTACCGCGATGCCGGCGCGCCGGTCACGACCTGCCGCGCGCATAGCGCGCAGGGAGCGGACGAGATATCCGTCGTCGATATCGACGCTTCCCGGCTCTCGCGCGAACCCGATTTCGAAACGCTGCAAGCGGTTTCCAAGGACGTGCAGGTGCCGCTCACGTTCTCCGGCGGCATCGACAGCGTCGCCCGCGCGCGCCGTGCCATGGAATACGGCGCCGACAAGATCGGCATCAACTCGACGGCGCTCGAACGCCCTGCCCTGATCGAGGAACTCGCGCATGTGTTCGGCGCACAGGCCGTCGTGCTCGGCGTCGACTTCGTCAGGCGGAAGGGAAAGCTGCTTCTCTACGATCATCGCAGCGGTAAGGCGCTCGAAACGCCGGGCTTCGGCGAATGGCTTCGCGCGGCGACCGAACGCGGCGCAGGAGAAATCCGGCTCGTCGCCGTGGACCGCGAAGGCACCCGCGAAGGCATGGACACGGAAGCCTGGCAGGAAGCGCGTGCGCTGACGGGCGTCCCGATCATTCTCGAAGGCGGTGCCGGCAATCTCAATCAGGTTGCCGACGCGATGAAGGCAGGCGTGGATTCGGTTGCGCTCGGGACCCTGCTTGTTTTTTCCGACAACAATCTGCTGAAGGTCCGCCGCTTCCTCGAAGGCGCCGGACTGCCGATGCGGCCATGATCCTCCCCCGCCCGCTCGACACGCCACAGCTCACGCTCGCGACGCTTTCGCGCGAACATGCGGACGGCCCCTATCTCGTGTGGATGAACGATCCCGAAATCCTGCGCTACACGGAATCGAGAAACAGGACCTTCACCGCCGCCGATCTCGAACGCTTCATCGCGGAAAACAACGCAAGCGAGGACAATCTCCTGCTCGGCATGTTCGACAAAAGCGACGGTACGCACGCCGGCAACATCAAGCTCGGCCCGATCCGTAGGCCGGAGAGCGGCGAAATCGGGCTCATCGTCGGCGACCGGCGCAAATGGGGCAAAGGCTTCGGCCGCGAGGCAATTTCCGCGTTAACGCATTATGCTTTCAGTGAAATCGGCCTCGCCAAAGCGACAGCCGGCTGCTACTTCTCGAATGTAGGCTCGATCCGCGCGTTCCTTGCCTCGGGCTGGCACGAAGAAGAGCGCCGCGAGCGCGTGGCAGAGATCGAAGGAAAGTGGGAAGGTATCGTTCGGCTCGCGCGTAACCGCTGATCCGCTAAGCCATGTCGATCATGTCGAGTGAAAACGGCGTTCCTCGCTTCAGCGACCGGGAGGCCTTGCGCCCCAGAATCTCATCGAACCGCTTTGGGGCAAGACCGTAGCCCGGACGGATCGAGCGGACGTTCTCTCTGGTAATCGGCTCACCCGCCGCGATATCCTTCACGACGTAAAGCGACCGGCGGAATACCACGCTGCCCTGCTCGCTTTTTGCACGCCTGAATTCACCGCCGCCAACCGCCTGTGATGCGGTGCGTACGCTTTCTACCAACGCAGCGAACTCCGCCGGCTCGAGAGAAAACGCGGCATCGGGACCGCCGTCGCTTCGCGCAAGCGTAATGTGCTTCTCGATCAGCACTGCGCCGAGCGCCACGGCGGCAATCGAAACCTCCGCACCGAGCGTATGATCGGAAAGCCCGACCGCGCATTCATAGCGTTCCGCAAGCCGCGCGATGTTGGAAAGGTTCGCCTCTTCGGCCGGAGCCGGATAAGCCGAGATGCAGTGAAGCAGTACGATATCTTTCGCACCCCCCTCTCTGGCAGCCGCAACCGCTTC
>CAZFPR010000010.1:13989-19454 GCA_964521045.1 uncultured Hyphomicrobiales bacterium | reverse complement strand
TCGTCGATTTCCGCGAGCGAACCCATGCCGGTCGACATGATCAGCGGCTTTCCGGTACGCGCGACGTAGCGGATCAGCGGAGTATCGACGAGCTCGAAACTCGCGATCTTGTAGGCGGGAACGTTCAGCTTCTCGAGGAAATTTACCGCCGTTTCGTCAAACGGCGTCGAAAAACAGATGAGACCGAGCTTCTGCGCGTAGCTGAACAGTTCTTCGTGCCACTCCCACGGGGTTTGCGCTTCTCCGTAGAGCTCGTAGAGCACGCGCCCGTCCCAGGGACCGCCCTTAATCAGAAAGTCGGGCAGCGGACTGTCGATCGTCATCGTATCGGGCGTGTAGGTTTGGAACTTCACCGCATCCGCGCCCGTTTTCTTCGCTGCATCGATCAGCGCGAAGGCCCGCGAAATGTCGCCGTTATGATTGCCGGAAAGCTCGGCAATGACGAACGGCTGATGACCCTTGCCGATCGGACGGCCGGAAATACTGAATGTCATTTCTCGATCCAGCGCACGGTCATGAAGGCTTCTGCCGCAGCAACTCCAGCGCTTGCACCGCGCCAGCGGGCCAGTGCCGTCACCGCTTCCTGCGACCGCGGATGCGGAAATTTCCGCATTTCCTTTTCGTAAAGACGCAGCAACTCCAGCTTCATATCCAAATAGGCGGAGATGTCGACAAAGCGATCCGGCACGAATGAAGGACCCAGCCCGCTCGACGACCATTCGGTCGACGATGCTGTCTCGAACGCAAAAATTCCTCTCACAGAACTTTCAGGAAACGGCCTGAATGCGACCATCGCGCTCTGGTACACGGCACGATGATCGACGTTGAGGTCTCCCGCATTATGGATGTAGACAATCGTCGGGGCGGTGCGCCGAGCATAATTTTCGATTGCCTTGGCAAGTTCGAGCTGCGGCACGGCGTCGAGGCGATTGTCGGGAAACAACAGAAACTCCGGCTTTTCAGCGCCGAGTTTCTTCGCCGTGGCGATCGCCGCGGCCTGCCGTTCGTCGAGACCGGCCATCGTGCCGTCCCGCGACGAAACGCCATCCGCAAGAAAAAGAATATGCACCTCGTCGCCCTGCACTGCATGACGCCTGAGCGTGCCGCCGCAGCCTAGCACTTCATCGTCCGGATGCGCTGCGATGACCAGCACGCGCTCAGCCATTCTTCTTGCTCCTTGCGGCAAATGTAACTTTTGCGGTCAACGTCCCGTTCTTCAATTCCGCTTCCGTGAATTGCAGGGAAGTATCGCCCCACGCAATAAAAGCATGCGGATAGGTGTCGGCATCCAGCATCCGTATGAAGTCATAGAGTTCCTTAGGCGAACCGCTTTTCGGAAGTTCGCTTTCCGCAGGTGTCCGGCGGGGGAAGCTTGTAACTTCCCCGGTCTGCTGCACCGGCGCCGGCTCCTTCTCTACAATTTCCCGGATCATATCGAATGCGAGATTGGACGCCCGTTCGTAAATTTCCTGTGCCGAACCGGCAAGCGAAAGCGGCTTCTTTATATATACGGGACCGGCGTCCAGTTCTTCCGTCATCCTGAGCGCCGTCAGCTTCGTCTCTGAATGGCCGCGCAGAACAAGATTCTGTAGCGGTGAGCCTCCCCGGCCATAGGGCACGTCCGTCATATGAAAGCAAACGCACTCGAAGCGATCCACGATCTCCTTCGGCACGATCCACGACCAATGGGGAAAGAAGACGTATCTCGGTTCGAGCCGCGCAAGCCGATCTGCCGTGAGCTCTTCGCGGCTTCCGATCAGACTCCACTCCCCCGGCAGCTCGCGGCGGCGCGCTTCATAAGCGTCAACGTTCCAACGCTTCGCCGTGGCCACTACATAACGGGCGGATTTCGCCATGGGCTGTAACTCTTGAGAACCTGCTCACTCGCATAGACGTAACCCGCCCGTTCGAAAAGCTGCAATGAGGCGGCGTTCTCCGGCAATACACTTGCCTCGAAATCTGCCCCGGGAAATGCCCCTCTCGCAAGGCGCAGCCCGGCGAGGCCGGCCCCTTTGCCATGCAGCTGAGGATCGACCGCAATCGAGACGGCATACAGCGGAATGGCGTCGGCGGACTCGCGGCGGTCGAGGCGGATGTACCCGGCGGCAAAACCGCCTACCTCGATGATCGAAAGCAGCACATTCGGATTTCGAAGGACCGCCGCCATCCAGCTGGCATGTTCTTCTGCCGTCGGCACCGAACGGTTCACAAAATGCTGCCGCGTTTCCGGCTTGCGCTGAAGATCGAGCAACCAGCCTTCGTCGCTTGCCTCAGCCGGACGGAGCGAAACGGCACCAGCCTTCGATTCGCCTTGGCCAGCCAGCGCAAGCAAAATTCTTTGCGCACAGCGTCCATCCACCAATCGCGCTCCAGCGGCCGACATTTCCTTTCGGCGGCCGGCAGCGTCAAGCAAATCGGCAATCGTCGCAGCGAGAGCCCCCTTGTCGATTTCGTTCAACCTGCCCGCGAAAACCGCGGCTCCACTTTGCGCGAGCGTCGCGATCAGACCTTTCTGATTGTCAGCGATCTCGATCAGGATCGACGGGAGTCCGAGGCAAGCTCGTTCCCACGCGGTAACACCGCCGGCCCCAACCGCAAGATCACAGTTGGTAATCAATGCCGGCATGTTTGAAACATTCACCTGCAATCTGATGCGGCCCGTCGCTCTGTGCCGTATCTCGGAAAGATGCGGTGCAGCCTGACCGAGCACCACGACAACGTCGCCCGGGAAACCGGATGCCTCGATCGCATCAAGCGCGAGACCAGTCGCATTGTCCGGATCCATCTGCCCCATGGTGACCAGAATTCTGGCCACGTTATTTCCTCCCCTCCGCTGGAGAGCGGCTTCTCGCGCATGCACAAAATCAGGATTGATCATCGCGTAACGCGGCCCGACCAGCACCTTACAATGCGGGGGCACGAGCCCTTCGTAAAAACTAACGTCGCCTGTGCTGCTGTCGACCAGAATGTCGGCATCATGTTTACGGTCGGCCAGATCGTCGATAACCACGATTTTCCTGGCCCACGGGCGGCATACCCGCTCGAACTCCGCATCGCGGCGATAGTGATCGACGATCAAGACGTCGGCCCCGCCGGGCCAGCGCCGTTTCATCGACTCAACCTCGTTCCCTATTGCGGGGAGCGCGAGACAATCGGAAATACGTTCTGCAAGCAGCGGGATGCTATCGAGGGTTTCTTCGCTCGCGGCGAAGCCGATCTTCCAGCCGGAGTTTTCCAGGACACCCGCCAGCGCAAGCATTCTCATGATGTGGCCGGAGCCAATCGAAGGACTTCCGTCAGCGCGAAACACGACTATCGCCATGGTGCTATACCATCACGACCAGCGCCGCGGGTCGACGAGGTCAGGATCATCTACTGCGTACCGCGAAAGTCCGGGGAGATCGTCCGAGACTGCGGCCTCTTCGAAGGCACTGAGATTCTCGTTCAAATGCGCCAGTCCATCGACGCCGACGACAACACTTGAAACATAAGGTGTAGCGGTCACGCACCGAAGCAGGAAAGCCTGACGGGAAAGCCCAAGCGCCGAGGCCGCCGCATCGATTTCCAGCAGCAAGTCTTTCGCCGCAGCGAAACGTAGCGGAAGATCGGGAATATCCGAAAGCAGCACGCCTTGCAGAAAAACAGAGCGGACCTGCACCTCAATTCCTTTCCGGGAAACAAGCTCGAGATGACCGCTTCTCAGGAAACGCTGGTCCAGAATATTGAACGGCAATTGCACCACTTCTATCGGGAAGCGATCGAGCAGGCGGTCGAGTTCGCCGGGCTCGTAGACCGAAACCCCGATACGTCCGATCCGCCCGCCCGACTTCAATGCAGCAAGCGCTTCGAACAGGGCGCCGCCGCCCGGCTTTAGCAGATCGTCGCTGTGATGAAAGAGCACGCTGTCCAGAACATCCACGCGCAGATTCCGCAACGACTGGCTGACGGATTCAGTTACAGCATCGACCTCGGATTGCCCGATGACGTTACCTTGCGTCCGGGAAATCTTTGTGGTGACGGCGAAACGCGCGCCGACCGGCATCTGCCTGCCGATCACTTCTTCCGCATTCCCGTAAGCAGCGGCGGTGTCGAGTGCATCTACGCTACGCGCGAAGGAAGCGGACAGAATCCTGGCCACCTCTTCTTCCGGAACCGGTGACGAGAGGTGCCGGCCATAAGCCAGGCCGAATTGCGCGGTTCCCAACGAGAACCTGACGCGCCCGCGGCTCATTTTGCTGCGATCTTTGAAAGCGCACGCACGACACGTTCGACATCGTCGTCCGTCATGGACGGATAAAACGGGATCGAAAGGCAACGCGCGTAATATTCTTCGGCCCCGGGCAAGCTAAGCGTTCCGTACCGGCGCTGGAAATAGGGCTGGAAGTGCAGCGGAATATAGTGGACCTGCGTGCCGATGCCTTCTCCGCGAAGCGCATCCATGAATTTCGCTCTGGAAACTCCAAGCTTCGGGAAGTCGACGAGCAGCGCATACAGATGCCAGCCGTGCGCACGGTTTCCGTGCGGGACCGCGCGGATTGCAGGAGCCAAAGGACGAAGTGCGCGATCGTAGTAGGCGGCAATTTCGCGGCGCCGGCTTAGAAAACCGTCAAGCTTTTTGAGCTGAGAAATGCCAAGCGCGCAGAGAACGTCGGGAATCCGGTAGTTCCAACCGAACTCCTTAATTTCATAGTACCAGGGATTAGGGTTCGTGCCGTCAAATGCATGCTGCCGGTCTTCGAAACCGGAAGCATCGCGATTCATGCCGTGGCTGCGCAACCGGCGCATGCGCTCGGCAGCTTGCCCATCCCTCGTGGTAACGAGCCCGCCTTCACCGGTCGCAATCGCTTTCGCCGGGTGCGTCGAGAAACAAACCGCCGCAGAAAACTTCGCGGCACCCACGTCTTCGACGCCAAGCGCATGGCACGCGTCTTCGATAAGACTCACATCCGCATTCCTCGCCGCGCGCTCGATTCCTTCTAAATCGCACAATTGCCCGCCCAGATGGACGGGAACTGCGACAGCGGGACGAAGACCGCGCGCGCGCGTTTCCGCGATGGCGGTTTCCAGAGTTTCCGGCGTCATCAATCCGGTATCGGCATCGACGTCACAGAAGACGACTTCCGCACCGGCCATGCGCGCGACATTGGCAGTCGCGAGGAACGTAACTGACGGAACGATAACCGCATCTTGCTGCGAAAGATTCTGCACAAGCATCGCCAGATGAAGTGCGGCCGTGCCGGAATTGCACGCGACAGTATGTGCGGCCCCTGTTGCCAGCGAGAAGTCCCGCTCGAACGCCTCTACCAAAGGACCGGTTGTGAGAAAATCGGAGCGCAACGCCTCTGCGACGGCCTTTATGTCGTCTTCGCCGATCGACTGCCGCGTATAGGGGAGAAAGCCGGAAGACAACTTCAGCCTCACTGCGTGGAGCGAACTGAGAATACGGGACGAATGATCTGATTGCC
>CAZFPR010000010.1:12894-13979 GCA_964521045.1 uncultured Hyphomicrobiales bacterium | reverse complement strand
TATCAAGGTCGCCGGCATCGATCGCATCGCGCAGGATCGGAAGCGCCCGGCCGTAAGCAGATACGACACGATCGAGGTCTTCCTGCGTATGCGCGAAGCAGATGTTGTGACTGGCGTTCAACAACACGCCTGCTGCGATCATCTCTCGCAGCAGCAACGTCTTGATCGCGTCCTTTGACGCTTTCGCATGATCCTTGAACGTCAGGAGAACCCAGGGAGCAGACCCCGTAAGCCCGATCACGTCTTCGACTTTCGCGCGCTTTATCTCTGCGAGCACGTCATCCTTCAACTGCTGGCCGTTTTTCCACAAACGATCCACGACCCCATCGCGTTCGATCTTTTCGATGGTGGCGATCGCTGCCGCAAGCGAAAGCGCCTCGCCGCCGAAAGTACCGGAATAGAAAATGTCTTCCATCAGCTTCATGATATCCGCGCGTCCGACGACCGCAGAAATCGGCATGCCGTTGCCCATAGCCTTGCCAAACGATGACATGTCCGGCGTCACGCCATAGCGCGCCTGTGCGCCGCCCAGACCCCAGCGAAAACCGGTAATGATTTCATCGAAAATCAGCAGCGTCCCGTGCTTTTGCGCAAGCCGCTTCAGATCGGCGAGATAGTTTTGCGGCGGCTCTACCGCACCGGTCGGCTCTAAGATCACGGCCGCGTACTCGCCGGAGTTAGACTGTAGCGTTCGCTCCATCGCAACGAGATCGCCGAACGGCACAATCTCGGTGAGCGAAGAAACCGCAGCGGGGACACCCAATCGGCGTGCGGTTGCACCGATGTACCAGTCCTGCCAGCCGTGATAGCCGACCGCGATTATCCGGTCGCGCTTCGTCGCGGCGCGCGCCAAACGAATGGCCGCTGACGTCGCATCCGTACCGTTCTTGCCGAACCGCACCATTTCCGCCGAAGGAATGTGCTTCACCAGCCGCTCGGCAAGTTCGGTGCGGAGCGGCGGAAGAAAGCCTTCCTTTTCAATAGCCGCAAGTATCCTGCCGCGCACATTTTCATCCCCCTCTGAAAGAGAAACCCTGAATCCGGAAAGGCGCAACAGGTCGCGATCCAGCGTCACTTCAGGAATA
>CAZFPR010000010.1:0-12884 GCA_964521045.1 uncultured Hyphomicrobiales bacterium | reverse complement strand
CGTCGCTCTATGACGACGGCAAATGGGGATGGCGCAAGCTCATGCTGATCCCGCGGGTCAACTGACGGCGGATCGCATAGTCCACATCGGAATCGCAGTAGCCGAGAATGTTCGGCAGAAGCGCATTTACCAGATCGACATATTCATTGCCGTCCACGTCGGTGACGCGCCCGCCGAAGCCGTGCGAAACGAAAAGGGGCGACGCCCCCGGCGGAAACTGAAGCCGGCTCTTCGAGAAAGTCTGCGAGCCGAGCGGTATCACTTTCTCCGCACGCTCGATGGTCTGCCGCGTTCGATCCAGCATCAGCGGCTCTACCGCATCCGTCTCGCTCTTGCGCGGATGACGGACTTCGTCTGCTTTGCTACGATTGAGCTTTCGAAGCGCCGGATCGGCATTGAGCACGGACAACACATCGATAAACGCGGGCGGCCCGTCATCAGGAAGTCTTTCGGCCACCGCGCGGAGCATCGCGAGATCTTCCGGTGTATCCAGCGTCCAGCGCTCGCCGGTAAGTCCGGGCAATGGAGAGACCAGCACTTCCGCCGGGAAGCGAATGCGATTCCTGCGGATGAAAGGAGTGACGTGCTCACGATCACCCTTTTTCTTGGCTTCCTTGTCAGCGGCAAGCAACGCAGCGGCGGTGAAGACTTCGCAATCAAGTCCGTCCGGCCAAGTCGGCGGATCTACATTCGAAACGTAGTCGGCTCCGCTCATCGAACGCAAATAGACAATCTGGGCGGCAACGCCCGGATCGAGAAACGGACAATCCGACGTAATGCGGACGACGATATCCGCAACGCTCGCTTTCGCGGCACCTGCATATCGCGAAAGCACATCCGGTTCCGACCCACGGAAACACTCGACACCGTTCGTGACACACCATTGCGCGATGGCATCGTCGGCTTTCGTATCGGACGTCGCGATCCAGACCGCGTCGACGCCTGAAATTTCGCGCGCGGCGCGAACGGCCCATTCGATAACGGGCTTTCCGGCAAGATCGAGAAGCACCTTTCCGTGAAGCCGGCTCGACCCCATGCGGGCCTGAATGATCGCGACTGTCTTCAAAGCGGACTACCAGAAAAATTACGGGACCACCGCCCGGCACTGGAGCGGTTCGCGTTGCACGCGGCTATAGCAAGGCGTTTGGAACTTGGCCACAATCTTGGGTCAGGAACAACCGCGCAAAGATCGTCGCCAGCCTCAATACCCCCTTGAGTGCCGGATCATGGAGCCGAGGACGTTCGAATAGTCGTCGGTCCAGACCCACTGGCGCTGGTCGACCTTTTCGTCCTGCCAGTGTTTCGCCTCGTTCAGCGCGCCGAAGTCTTCCGGCTTGCGCACGATCGCGGTGACGGTGCCCGAGAACTTGTAGTCGTCGTCGCTCACCTCAGTGTCGTCCTGGGTCGTGTTGTGCGTGCGGACGACCATGCCGTTCGCGTTTGCGATACCCGCCACCACCGAAGCAAGCTCGAGATGGCGGTTCGAAATGTGCATCACCAGAATCCCGCGCGGCGCAAGCTTGCGCTTGTAGGTCTCGACCGCCTCCTTGGTCATCAGGTGGATCGGGATCGCATCGGACGAGAAGGCGTCGATCACGATCAGATCGTAGATGCCGTCCTGCGCCTCCGCGATGGTGAGCCGCGCGTCGCCGAGCGTGATTTTCGCGTCCGGCGCGCATTGCGCGAGGAAGCTGAAGCCGTAACGCCTTGGGTTGGTCGCGATCTCGATCGTGGTCGGATCGATCTCGTAATACGAGACGCTGTCCTTCTCCTGCTTGTGGCAGGCAAGCGTGCCGGTGCCGAGGCCGACCACGGCGTAATTGATCGGGCCGTTCTTGTTCGCCCTCGTCTGCGCCACCGCCTGCGCGATCGCCGCCGACTTGTAATAGTAGGTCGTGAGCTCCGGCCGGCCGGTATACGGCTTGAAGTCGTTCGTCATCATCCGCTGCGCGCCATGGATCGTGGTGCCGTGCAGAAGCACGCGGAAGCGCCCGTCATAGCTGTCGTTCACCTTGTGGACGCCGAAGAAGCTCCGCAACGTGTGGCGCGTACGCGAGTCGATGTTCTCGTAAGCCTTGATCGTGAGAAAGCAGAGCGCGATCACATAGGCGTACTTCACCGAGTCGAACGAGATCAGGATGGACGCGACCAGAAGAATGCCGATCGCCCATTTCATGTAGGTGTAGGTGCCGGGCGCGAGGTCGGAGAGGAACGGCACCTTGTGCCCGAATGCCGGCGCAAGCACCGCCGCCGCGACCATGCCGAGCAACAGCCAGAACACCGGGCCGAGGCGCCCGGTCGGCCACACCCAGCCCGGACGGCAAAGCAACGCCAGCACGATCAGGATCGGGTATTCGGCGACCCAGTTGAAAATCTGCGGCGCGATGAGCGCGGCCGCGATGCCGCCGATCATGCCACCCGCCGACATCCACATATAGAATTCGGTGAGATGCGCAGGCGCAGGACGAAGCCGCGCAAGCTCGCCGTGACAGACCAGCGCCGTGAAGAAGAACGCGGCGATGTGGATCGTGAGAATCCAGAAGATCGAATCGAAGCCTTCGAATACCTGGGACGCGACGAGCGCTGCGATGAACAGCGGTTGCAGGATCACCGCGGCCTGATGCACGCGCGCCGCAAGCCCCGAGAATACGAGCACGAAAGTCAGAAGATAGAGCGCGAGCGGCACCACCCAGAGAAACGGCACCGCCGCAACGTCGGTCGAGATGTGGTTGGTGACGGCGATCAGCAGACCCGACGGAATGGCGGCGAGCGCAATCCAGACAGCCGCTTCGGACCAAGTGGGCTTGCCTTCAGTCTCGCCCTTCGCGGGCTTCGACGCCTTGAGATCCTTCGTATTCCAGATCAGGTAGCCGCACCCCGCGATCAGCGCGATCAGGAGAATGAATCCGGCCGACCAGCCGAAGGTCTGCTGTTGCAGCCGCGTCAGCGGCTCGACCACGAAGGGATAAGCCAGCAGCGCGAGGAAACTGCCGACGTTGCTTGCGGCATAGAGAAAGTACGGATCCTTTGCCGCCGGATGCGAAGTGCGCGCGAACCAGGCCTGCAACAGCGGACCGTTCGCGGAGAGCGCGAAAAACGGCAGCCCGATCGAAACCGTGAACAGACCGAGCAGCCAGATCGCCTCGCCCGAGGCGGGCGGCTTGTTCCAGCCGCTTGCGATGCCGAGCGGCAGGAAAATAATCGCGACCGCCATGATCGCGAGATGCACGATGACGGCCTGCCGCCCCTGCAAATGGCGGGTGATGAAATGCGCGTAGGCGTACCCCGCAAGCAGCACGGTCTGGAAGAACACCATTGCGACCGACCAGACCGCGGGCGTGCCGCCAAGCTTGGGCAACACCATCTTCGCGAACATCGGCTGCACCAGGAACAGAAGTGCCGCGCTCACGAAAATCGCGAAGGTGAAAAGCGGCAACAGAACGCCCGCCTTCGAACCATCGGTGGCTTTGTCGCTGGGCGTCTTCTTCGCGTTCATGGGAGTTCCTTGGCTGGCCGGGTCTCTGGCGCGCACGCTCTCCGCAGTGCAACGCGGAGAAAAGGCTTGCCGCTAGGGCGGAATTTGGGGTTGGGAGGCTTCCTCGCGGAAGTTTGTTCAGGTTTGCGGCTGCACCCGGACTGAACAGCAACCGGGCCGGCAGATAAAACCCGAACCGGCGATTCCGGTCCAGCCCCGCAGCTTCTATTTTTCCGCATTGCGGCGCAGGGCGTTTCAGCCACAAGCCGTTGCATCGACGCAATAAAATCCCTGCTAGGATAACTGCGAGTTTCGATTCAAACGAAACCGTCCCCAGGGAGAACTGTATGACCGAACTATCACGCCGCACCGTGCTTGCAGGCAGCGCTGCCTCCGCAGGCGCGCTTTCGCTTGCACCCAGTTTCATCGAGGCATTTTTCAATTCGGCAATGGCACAAGCAGCGGGTTTCAATAAGTACAAGGTCGGCTCGATCGAAGTCGTCGCCGCTGCCGATGGCGTAAACACCTTCCCGCTGCCCGATCGCTTCGTCGTGAACGCGACGAAGGATGAAGTCGTGGCCGCGCTGAAAGCAGCAGGCCAGGACGGCGAGAAGCTGAGCATTCCTTTCAATCCGCTTGCCTTCACGAACGGCAACCGCGTCGTTGTCGTCGATACCGGCATGGGCCCCGCAGCGAACGAAAAGACGCCGAACGTCGGCAACTTCGTGAAGAACATCGCCGCAGGCGGCATCGATGCGGCCAAGGTGACCGACGTTGTGATTTCGCACTTCCACGGCGACCACATCAACGGCTTGCTCAACGGCGCGAACCTGACCTATCCCAACGCGCAGGTTCATGTCCCGGCTCCGGAATGGAAGTACTGGACCGACGAAGGCGAACTCAGCCGCGCGCCCGACGGACGCAAGGGCGCCTTCGCCAACGTGAAGCGCATCTTTGCCGATGGCCTGAAGAACAAGGTCACACAATACGAACACGGCAAGGAAGTCGTGCCGGGCCTTACCGCAATGGCAACGATCGGCCACACGCCGGGCCACACTTCGTTCGTGCTCGCGTCCGGCAGCGACAAGCTGTTCATCCAGTCGGACGTGACGAACGTTCCGGCGCTTTTCGTAACGAACCCGGGCTGGCACGTCATGTTCGATCAGGACGCGAAGATGGCTGAAGAAACGCGCCGCAAGACCTACGACATGCTCGCCTCGGAAAAGATGCGGGTACAGGGATTCCACTATCCCTTCCCTGCGCTCGGCCGCGTCGAGAAGGCCGGAAACGGCTACAAGCTCACCGCCGCATAAGCGCTCACACAAGTGACAAAAAAGGCCGCCGGAAACGGCGGCCTTTTCATTTGTGCGAACGATGTCTTGCGGAGAATTGACTCCGCCTCCCGCATCGCGAATAAATGGAGCATTGATGTTGGTGTTCCGCGCGGCGAAATCCGCAACGAACATGGGAATACGGTCAAGGATCGCGTTCTGATCCGAATCCGTAGCTGCCCCCGCAACTGTAAGCGGTAGCCCTCGCTTCAAGTGCCACTGGACGAAAGTCTGGGAAGGCGGAGTGAGACGCAACGACCCGCGAGCCAGGAGACCGACCCGCATCAGTCACCCAACCGGCGCGCGGGGCGTGCGATCGGTGCGGCTAACCGCAGCGGTGACACGTGAAGACGTGAACCGTTGCGGGGGCGCAGGTGGAACTGCATCTCGACGAGCGTACCGGAATGAACGAGGCGTCACGCCTCGCGATTTCGCGCGCCTCCGTGACTTGTCCAACGACAGTCATTGGGGGCTATCCATGTTTCGTTTCTCCGGTGCATCCGCACTTGCGCTGATCGCACTTCCCTTCTCTTTCGCCTCGGCACAGGCACAGACGACCGTGCTGCCTGACGTCGTGATCTCCGCCAGCCAGACGCCGCAGCCCGCGGATCGCGTCGGCGCGAGCGCAACCGTGTTGCAGGGCGACGAACTGCGCCGTCGCGGCGTCGAAACCGTCGCCGACGCGCTGCGCACCGTGCCCGGCGTGCATGTAAACGCCGCAGGCAGCAAAGGCACGCTGACGCAGGTCCGCGTGCGCGGCGGCGAAGCGAACCACCTTCAGGTCATCATCGACGACGTACCGGTAGGCCGTCTCGACGGCGGCGACTTCGACTTCTCGGACATGATGATCGACGATGTCGAACGCATCGAGGTCGTGCGCGGGCCGCAGTCTGGCATCTATGGCGGCAACGCCGCCTCCGGCGTGATCGCGATCTATACGAAATCGGGCCGCGGCCTGAAGAAGCCCGAGCTTACCCTTCGCGCCGAAACCGGCACGCAGAAAAGCTCGCTGCTCAGCACCACCCTGCGCGGCTCGAACGGCCCTCTCTACGGATCGTTCTCGATCCAGCACCGCGACACCGACGGCTACAACATCTCCCGCTCCGGCGGCGAGAAAGACGGCCACCGGCACCTGTCGCTGAACGCGAAGGTGGGCTTCGACGTCAACGAGCACATCAACGTCGAAGGCGTCGTCCGCCATACCGACCGCAAGGTGCAGTACGACTCCGAAGCCTCGATCCCGCTTCCCGACAACTTCGCGCAGGACGTGAACCAGCACACCAATGCACGCATCAACCTGAACACGCGCTCGTTCGACGGCGCGCTGACCACCCGTCTCGGCGTGTTCCTTCGCGACGAAAACTATCTCCTGAATTTCGGCAATTCCTACGCCAAGGCGAACGGCGGCGACTACAAAGTCTCCTACAACTTCAATGCTGCCAGCGTCGCGCACAGCATGACCGCGCTGTTCGACTGGAAGAAGGAGACCTACGTCAACGGCACCAACACGCCCGAACGCCAGCGCACCGGCCTCGCCTACGAACACATCCTGAGCTTCGTCACCGGCCTCACGCTGTCGGGCGCGGTTCGCCACGACTTCCACGATGTCTTTCAGGACTTCACGACCTATCGCATCGCGGCGTCGCAGAAGCTGCACACCGGCACGCGCCTGCACGGAAGCTACGGCACCGGCATCTCGCTGCCGACCTTCTACGAGCAGTTCGGTTTCGGCCTGAACTTCACCGGCAACCCGAACCTGAAGCCCGAAACCACCACCGGATGGGATTTAGGCATCGAGCAGACGTTCTTCGGCGGCCTGTTCGTGTTCGACGCGACCTATTTTTCGGTGGACCTCGAGAACCGGATTTCCGGCAACGGCACCACCGCGGTGAACAATGCGGGCATCAGCGAAATCCGCGGCGTCGAACTGACCGGCAAGCTCAACCCGGTCGCATGGCTGACGCTGGAAGCGGGCTACACCTTCACCGACGCGGAAGCCGCCGACGGCACGCAACTGATCCGCCGGCCGAAAAACGCCGGCAGCTTCACGGCGACCTATCTCGCGCCCGACAACAAGACCCGCGCCAGCGTCAACATCGTTCACAACGGCAAGATGGCGGACGATGCGTTCTTCGGCTTCCCGGCGACGAGAGTGTCGCTCGACAGCTACACCGTCGTGAACGCGATCCTGAGCTACCAGTACACGCCGATGACGCAGTTCTACATCCGCGGCGAGAACCTTCTCGACGAACGCTACGAGGAACTGTTCTCCTATCGCGCGAACGGCGCAACCGCCTATATCGGCATGCGGATGAAATTCGGCGAGCTGTCGCCGCAGATCAACTACTGAGCGGGCCGGGCCGGCCGAAAGGCCGGCCCTTCCTGCCTCAGGAATTTACGTTCAGGTCGAAATTTCCTGCCCGTTCGACTCGGACAGAATCCAGTTGACGTATTCCGCGTCACCGCCGTCCGTGGAGATAAACAGGATCGCGGGCGTATCGTAGGCGTGGCCACGCTTCACTTCGGCTGCGACCGCTTCTTTCTGCGCGTCCCGCGTCTTCACGATCATCACCACTTCGCCGGCCTGTTCGATCTTGCCCTGCCAGCGGTAGATCGAGCGCATGCCGGGCAGGATGTTCACGCAGGCCGCGAGCCCTTTCTCGACGAGGTGCCGTCCCGCCTTCTCCGCCTCGACAAGCGAAGGATAGGTCGTATAGACGAGAACCGGCCGATCCATTGCCGAACTCCATTTTCCGGGCCGCGTATCCGCAGGCAGCGTATCAGATGACCGCGTCACGCTACGACAAGATCGCATTCGTCGCGAGCAGCGCGCCAGACGCGATCGCCGCGCAGGATCGCCTTGCGAAGACCTACGGCAACGCGCCCGAAACCGAAGCCGATGTGGTGGTCGCGCTCGGCGGCGACGGCTTCATGCTCCACATGCTGCACAGGTTGCGCGACCGCGGCATCCCGATCTTCGGCATGCACCGCGGCACCATCGGCTTCCTGATGAACGAGTTTCGCGAGGACGGACTGCGCGAGCGCCTGAACGTCGCCGAGGGCAGCAGGATCCATCCGCTCATCATGGAAGCGACCGACGCCAGCGGGAAAATTCACACCGCGCCTGCGCTGAACGAGGTCTCGCTCTTACGCCAGTCTTATCAGGCGGCGAAGCTGCGCATCCTGATCGACGGCAAGGCCCGCATGGAGGAGTTGATCTGCGACGGCATTCTGGTCGCGACCCCGGTCGGCTCCACCGCCTATAACCTTTCCGCGCACGGCCCGATCCTGCCGCTCGCGGCCCCGTTCCTGGCGGTGACCCCGATCAGCCCGTTCCGCCCCCGCCGCTGGCGCGGGGCGCTGGTCCCCGACCGCGCCCGGGTCGAGATCGAAATTCTGGAGAGCGACAAGCGGCCCGTTAACGCGGTCGCCGACTACTTCGAGGTCCGCTCGGTTGTGCGGGTCAAGGCCCGTATGGACCAGACTTCCTCGGTCGAAATGCTGTTCGATCCCGGCCACAGCCTGGACGAGCGGATTCTGAACGAGCAGTTCGGCTATTAGCCGGGATTGGGATTTCAACCGAAAATTAATTCTGAGGGGCGCTAATTAGAGCGGTATCCGCGTTCGGCCCTTCGGCCTTGGCTTGAAATTGCCCCGGAGCCAGGCGCGCCATGATCCGGATCGATTTCAACCGTCTCAAGTTTCTGATTATCGACGATAACGCCCATATGCGGCGGATCGTCCGGCAGCTTGTGCACGGTTTCGGCTCGCGCGAAATTTTCGAAGCGGAAGACGGCGCCGCCGGCCTCGAAGTCTTCCTTGCCCAGAAGCCCGATATCGTGATCACCGACTGGGCCATGCCGCTCTATGACGGCATCGAGTTCACGAAGACCGTCCGCAGCTCCGACTCTCCCGTGACCCGCTTCGTGCCGATCATCATGCTGAGCGGACACTCCGAAAAGCGCAACGTCATCGAAGCGCGGGACGCGGGCGTCACCGAATTTCTGACCAAGCCGGTCGCGGCGAAGTCCCTCTACGAACGCATCTTGAGCGTCGTGCTCGCGCCGCGCCCCTTCATCCGCACCAAGGATTACTTCGGGCCGGATCGCCGCCGCTCCGTGAATGCCAAATACACGGGGCCGGAGCGCCGCAAGGGCGGTGCGAACGCAGAGGTCATCGAAGTCGCTCCGATCGACAATCGTTTGCAGAACCAGCGCAAGCAGGCCGATGCCGGCACCGCGGCCAAACAGCTGCGTGCGGCGGGCCAGACCACATGATTTCAGGATAGCCCGCCATGGCCGATCAATCGCAAAAGCAGCTCCCGCCGGAAAAGCACTTCGACGACCACACCGTCATCGTGCCTCCGCACAAGCTGAAGAAGGCTATCGCCCATGCGCAAGGCACAGCGCAGATCGACATGAGCGCGGTCGCGCGTGCCGAGGCAGCACTCGAAGAACTGAAAGACGAGTTCGGCGAATGGATGAACGAGGAATGCCGCAGGATCGACGCGGCACGCCGCATGATCCGCTCGAAGGGCCTCAACCGCTCGACGGTCGAGACCCTGTTCATGCCTGCGCACGACATCAAGGGCGGCGCTGCCACGCTCGGCTTCCCGCTCGCGGAACGCCTCGCCACCAGCCTGTGCCGGCTGCTCAAGCACTCGCCCGACCCCGCCCGCATTCCGCTCGCGCTGGTCGAGCATCACGTCGACTCGATCCGCGCACTGGTGCGCGAAGACGTCAAGGATGCCAGAAATCCCTACGGGCTCGAGCTTTCCGAGCGTCTGTCGATCATGGTCGAGACGTTTCTCGAAAGCGAGTTGAAGGAAGCTTACGCGGAGATCGCCGGCGAAGCCGCGCCCCGCATTTTCATCCCCCACCAGGACTGAGCGGCGGAAGTCAGGCCGCGGCGACGAGATCTGCGGTCAGATAGCGCGCTTCGTCGCGGGCGGCTTCGGCTGCGAAACGGCGGAGCAGCGCATAGAGTTCGTCCAGTTCGCCGAAAGATTCCGGCGCGTAGCGGACGATCACTTCTTCGACCATTCCGCGGCCGAGTTCGGCATAGCCCGGCGTGCCTGAGAAACCCATTTCGTACACGACCTCGATGGCCGCGCGGAACGCACCATAAGCGCTCTGCGGAAGCCCCGCGCGCTCGAACATCGCGCGGAATCCGTGACCGGAGCGGTCCCCCAGGATCGACGTGACGCGCGGGCGCGACAGGCCCGAAAGCTCCGCCAGCGCATCGACGAGGAAGCGGGTATTGCCCGAAAGCAGTGCGCGCAAGAGCAGCGCGCCCGTGAGCTGGCCGGTCTGCGCGAGATGGCGGACGAGTGCGGCCACCTGCTCCGGTGTCTGGCCGGCGGCAATGGCGACGGTCGCGCGGTCGCAAGCTTCGCGCGCAACCGATTGCGCTCGCTCCTCCGGCAGCCATTCCTTATGCACGACGAAACGCGCGAGCGTGTCGGCGAGTGTTGCGACCAGCGCCTGCCGCGTTTCCGTCGGCAGGTCGTCGCGTGCGAGCAATTCGTCCCGGATCGCGGCAAGATGCCCGTGACGCGCGGCGATGCGCGCAAGTGCGGCACCCGTGAGATCGGCATACGGATTCTCGAGCAGCACGAGACATGCCGAAGCGGAGCCGACTTCCGCGACAGCAGCGGCAACCGCACGCGAGATCAACTCGCGGGATGCGATCGCAATCTGCAACCGTTCCTTCCCGCTCGCGGCGAGATCGACGAGTTCGACATCCAAGAGCGCAGGCGAGCGCTCGACCACGATTTCGGCGATATCGAGCTGGTCCTGCGTGAGGCCGATCAGCACCGTACGCGGTGCGTATTCGCTGCCCGCGATGGTTTCGGCGAGTGCGCGGCGTACCTGCGGCGAAGGATCGTCAAGCAGAACCGTCATCGCGGCTTCGGTTGCGAGACGGTCTCCGCTCGAAAGATCGGAATAGAGATAGGCGCGCGCGAGTGCGCTGGTGGCGTCGGCGCGCTCTTCCGGCGGCGCGGTCTGGATCCACTTCAGAAACTGGCGGACAATCATCGCCGACCCCACGCAATTGAAATTCAAGCGTGAAGCCTAGGGCGTGCGCGCTTAACAAAGCGTTCACCCTGAATTTTCAGATTTCGTTAAGACCTCAGGTCGTGCGGCGCAGGAACGGATTGACGCCGCCCCAGAGCGAACGCACGTCCTGCGAAATCGGATCGGCGTTGTGGTTCTGGAACAGGCCGCGGAACATCGGCGCGTCGCTCTGCACGGCGGGCGGCACTTCGACTGCGGCGACGGTCTGCGGCGCGATGGCCGGCGTCACCTGCTGAACCGGAACCTGCTGAAGCGCAATCACGCGCGTGGTCGGCGTCACGACAGGAGCATATGCGGTCGCCGTCACCGGGCTGGCGGCCGGCGGCGTGATTGCGTTCGTGATGGCGTTCGTGGGCACGTTCGTGGGGGCGGCTTTCCGCGGCGAGAAGATCGAAGCGATCCGGTTCAACAGGTTCGGAGCCGGAGAATTGTCTTCCGAGGAAGCCGGCGGATTGGTGATCTGCAAATTCGCGACCGCGGTCGAAGGCACGACCTTGCGTACGTTGTCGTGCTTCGAAACGAGCACACGATAGGCATCGTCGATGCTCCGCGCACCGGACGAATTATAGAAGATCGATTTGTTGGCGCGCGCCGCATCCGGAAATGCCGCCGCCGCGGAAGCGTTCGGATTGGAAGCCTTGAGCGAAAGGAAGCGCTTCGCGCCGTTCGCGCCGAGAAAGTGCGCGATGTAAAGCTCGCCCTCGGTCGGCTGGCGGCCGAGCACAGTCTGGATTTCCATCGCGTTCCGCTTCGAAAACGCAGCCGCCATGTTCGATGCGATTTCGGGGTTGTCGCGCAGCTTCAGGATCTGCGAGCGCACCGCCGGATCGCGCACGACGTATTGCCCGTCCCCGGTCTTTTCGATCTGGTTCGCATATTGCTGGAGCCCGAAGGCTGCCCCGTCGTCCTTCACCGTCTGAAGCCAGGTCGTATCGATGAACTGGAACAGCCCGCGCGCCGACGAGGTCGAAGCCTGCGCGCTCGGATTCAGCGCGGACTCGCGATAGGCCGTCTTCATGAGGTAGTCGAAGGATATGCCGGTCTGCTGGCTCGCCGACCGTATGGCTGCGGTGACGCGACCACCCGAGTTCAGTAGCGAGTCGAGAAACATGGCTGGCGTCCTGGGGGCGATCCGACTCCCCCGCCGGAAAGGCCCGCTTGGAACTTGGCCCTTTATGGTAAATGGAATCTTAACGACGGAATTCCGGGAGAATAACGATGGTGTCCGAGGCCGACCGCCACCCCCGCGGGGGCATGTATTTCGAGGACTTCGAGGCAGGCACCCTGATCGAGCACCGGCTGCGCCGGACGGTCACGCAGATGGACAACATGCTGTTCTCGAACATGACCCTGAACCCCCAGCCGCTCCATATCGACCGGGAGTTCTGCGAGAAGGAGACCCAGTGGGGCCAGCCCCTGATGAACTCCCTGTTCACGCTCGGGCTCATGATCGGCATTTCGGTCAACGACACCACGGTCGGCACCACGATCGCGAACCTCGGCATGACCGATGTGAAATTCCCGCACCCGCTGTTCGAGGGCGACACCGTGCGCTGCACGACCGAAGTCATGGGCAAGCGCGAGTCGAAGTCCCGGCCCGACGCCGGCATCGTCGACTTCCACCACCGCACCTTTAATCAGGACGGCAAGCTGGTCGCGGAATGCAAGCGGCAGGCCTTCATGCTGAAGCGCAAAGTAAACGTGTGATGCGCTCTTACCTGTTCGTGCCCGGCGACGCGCCGCGCAAACTCGAAAAAGGATTGGCGAGCGGCGCGGACGCACTGCTGCTCGATCTCGAAGACTCGGTGGCAGCCGACGCGAAGCCGAAGGCGCGCGAGATCGTCCGCGATTACCTGCTCGCGCATGCAGGAAAGAAAGACCGCCCGCGCCTCTTCGTGCGCGTGAACGCGCTCGACACCGGCCTGACCGACGCCGATCTCGATGTGGTGATGGCGGCGAGGCCCGACGGCATCCTGTTTCCGAAAAGCCGGCACGGCGGCG
>CAZFPR010000009.1:28881-47351 GCA_964521045.1 uncultured Hyphomicrobiales bacterium | reverse complement strand
GTAGCCGCGCGAGGTAGTCGCGGGGTCGCGACAAGTCAATCCGGCAATTAACCATTATGCGTTTACGAGTGCTGCAACCCACCGCGATCCGCCGCGCCCCTGCGCTTGCGGCGCTCATTTCTTCGCTCGCGGTCGCCGCGTGCAGCAGCATGCCCGTGAACAGCTTCACGCAGACGCTCCACCGCGGCTATGTGCTCGACGAGCAGGCCTTGCAGCAGGTTCCGATCGGATCGAGCCAGGAGCAGGTGCTGCTCGTGCTCGGCACGCCCTCGACGGTCGCCACCCTTTCGGGCGAAGCGTTCTACTACATCTCGCAGAAAGCCCGGCAGACCGCGTTCCTCAATCCCGAACTCGTCGATCAGCGCGTGCTCGTCGTCTATTTCAGCGCAGACCGCCGCGTGATCCGTATCGCGAATTACGGCATGCAGGACGGCAAGGTGTTCGACTTCATCGGCCGCACGACAGTCGCCGGCGGCTCCGATATCAGCATGGTCGGCAACATGCTGAAGAACATGGGCAACCTCAATCCGTTCGGCGTCAGCCGCGAGTAAGCGGCCGGCCCGCACCAAAAGCAAAAGCCCGCGAGGATCGCTCCCCGCGGGCTTTTTGTTTTTATACATCTCGCTTAGTGCGCCAGAATCTTAGTGCGCCAAGATCGCGAGCAGCAACAGCGCCACGATGTTCGTGATCTTGATCATCGGGTTCACCGCCGGGCCGGCCGTATCCTTGTAGGGATCGCCGACCGTGTCACCGGTGACAGACGCCTTGTGCGGCTCGGAACCCTTGCCGCCGAAGTTGCCGTCTTCGATGTACTTCTTCGCGTTGTCCCACGCGCCGCCGCCCGAGGTCATCGAGATCGCGACGAAGAGACCCGTTACGATGACGCCGAGGAGCATGGCACCGAGCGCAGAGAAGCCCGCAGCTTTGCCAGCCACGCCGCCGCCCGCGATGAAGTAGATCGCGAAGTAGACGAAGATCGGCGACAGCACCGGAAGGAGCGACGGAATGATCATTTCCTTGATCGCAGCCTTGGTCAGAAGGTCGACCGCCTTGCCGTAGTCCGGCTTGTCGGTGCCCTTCATGATGCCCGGCTTCTCTTTGAACTGACGGCGCACTTCCTCGACGATCGAACCGGCAGCACGACCGACGGCCATCATGCCCATCGCGCCGAACAGATACGGCAGCAGGCCGCCGAACAGCAGGCCGACCACGACGTAGGGGTTCGAGAGCGAGAAATCGACCTTCACGCCGGCGAAGTATTTGAACTGCGCGGAGTTCGTGACGAAGTAGTTGAGGTCCGAGGTGTAGGCCGCAAACAGCACCAGCGCACCGAGACCGGCGGAACCGATCGCATAGCCCTTGGTGATGGCCTTCGTGGTGTTGCCGACCGCGTCGAGCGCGTCGGTCGCCTTGCGGACGTCTTTCGGCAGGCCCGACATTTCGGCGATGCCGCCGGCGTTGTCGGTGACAGGACCGAAGGCGTCGAGTGCCACGACCATGCCCGCAAGCGCGAGCATCGCAGTCACCGCGATGGCGATACCGAACAGGCCGGCGAGCCAGTACGTCACCAGGATGCCGCCGATGATGACAAGCGCCGGCAGCGCCGTCGCTTCCATCGAAACCGCAAGACCCTGAATGATGTTGGTGCCGTGACCGGTCACCGACGCCTGCGCGATCGACTTCACCGGACGATAGTCGGTGCCGGTGTAGTATTCGGTGATCCAGACGATAAGGCCGGTGACCGCAAGACCGACGACACCGCACCAGAACAGGGACGTACCGGTGAAGGTGATGCCCTGTGCCGTGATCGGCGTGTTCCAGCCGAGCAGGAAGTGGGTTACCAACGCAATCGCCGGGATCGAGAGCACCGCCGAGGCGATAAAGCCGCGATAGAGCGCGCCCATGATCGAATTGTTCGCCGGCAGCTTCACGAAGAAGGTGCCGATGATCGACGTGATGATGCAGATGCCGCAGATCGCAAGCGGATAGATCAGGAGCGAACCGAGCATCGGCGAGCCCGCGAAGAAGATCGCAGCCAGCACCATCGTGGCGACGACCGTCACCGCATAGGTTTCGAACAGATCGGCCGCCATGCCGGCGCAGTCGCCGACGTTGTCGCCGACGTTGTCCGCGATGGTCGCCGGGTTGCGCGGATCATCCTCCGGGATTCCCGCTTCGACTTTGCCGACGAGGTCGCCGCCGACGTCCGCACCCTTCGTAAAGATGCCGCCGCCGAGACGGGCGAAGATCGAGATCAGCGAGGCGCCGAAGCCGAGCGCCACCAGCGCGTCGACGACCGTGCGGCTCTCCGCCTTGAGGCCCATGCCGAAGGTGAGGAACGCGTAGTAGCCGGCGACGCCGAGAAGCGCGAGGCCGGCAACGAGCATGCCCGTGATCGCGCCCGACTTGAACGCGATGTCGAGGCCCTCGCCCAGCGACTTCGTTGCGGCCTGTGCGGTGCGCACGTTCGCGCGAACCGAGATGTTCATGCCGATGAAGCCGGTCGCTCCGGAAAGGATTGCGCCGATGGCGAAACCGATTGCGACGAGCGCACCGAGCAGCCACCAGACGAGAGCGAAAATGACGATACCGACGATACCGATCGTCGCGTATTGGCGGCGCAGATAAGCCTGCGCGCCTTCGCGGATCGCAGCCGCGATTTCCTGCATGCGCTGGTTGCCAGCGTCGGCAGAGAGAACGGAATTCGTCGCCCAGACGCCGTACGCAATCGCGAGTACGCCGCAGGCGAGAATCAGCCATATAGCAAGCATCGATTTGCCCCTAGTCTTCTGTCGGAAATTGCTTGCGCGTCGCAGGCTCGGAGGCCCGGCGCGAGAGCCTTCAGGGCACCCCCCAAAGCGCGCCACCTTTGCCAAAAATGCCCTATCGGCGCAACTCGCGGGACGGTCATTTCGTCAGGATTCCGCGACTGAATATGCGTTCTTTTGGCCTAGAAGTGACTGTAGGAGGCCTTCTCGAACGAAAGTTCCTTGCCGTTCGCGTCAAGAACGGCGACTCCCTCTCCCGCCTCGAAGACGCCGATAGCCGTCACAGGCACCCCGGCCTTGCCCGCAGCCTCGGCAAAGGCTGCGTAGAGCGCCTCCGGAATTGCGGCCAGCACCTCGTAATCGTCGCCGCCGGTCAGAACGGCAGTCAGATAGCCGGCTGCGAGTTGAATTGCATCGTAAGCAGGAACCGAAAGCGGCAGCTTCGCAGTGTCGATCCTGGCGCCGACACCGGAAACGGCGGCAAGCTTGCCGAGATCGCCTACGAGCCCATCGGAAACGTCCATCGCTGCACTCGCGTAATCGCGGAGCAAAGGCGCCAGCGCCATCCTCGGCCGTGGCACGCGATAGCGCGAGATCAGATCGCCGGCTTCCGGGTGCCCGTTCAGTCTCGGATCGCCTTTCGACGCAAGCAGGCCGAGCGCGGCATCACCAATCGTGCCGGAAACGACGACGAGATCGCCGGGCTTTGCGCCTGCCCGCTTCACCATCTTGCCGGAAGGCACTTTACCTATCGCAGTAATCGCAATCGAAAGCGGCCCCGGCGTTTTCGTCGTGTCGCCGCCCAGTAGCGGACACGCGAACGAACGGCAGTCCTTGCCGAGACCGTTACAGAATTCCTCAATCCACTCTTCTTCGATATTCTTGGAGAACGAAATCGCGAGCAAAGAGCCGATAGGCTCGGCGCCTTTTGCGGCGAGGTCGGAAAGATTAACCCGCAACGCTTTCTGCGCGATCGTGTCCGGCGGATCGTTTGAGAAAAAATGAACGCCCGCAACCGTCATATCGGCGGTCAGCACCAGATCGTGCCCCAGCGGCGGGGTCAGATAAGCGGCGTCATCGGAGAGTGAAAGCGCGCCGGGATGCGAAGCAAGCGGTTTGAAGAAGCGCTCGATCAGCTTGTCCTCACCGCTGCTCTCGCGTTTCCCGCTCATGACTAATTCGCGAAGTCCTTTGGCCGCGCCTGTTTCGCCAGCGCATCCAGTACGGCATTGGCCGTGCCGACTTCATCCTTGTCGAGGAAGGCCGCGGCCACATCGACATACTCGCTAATGATCGCGCGTACAGGAATATCGTGCCGGTGATAAAGCTCATAAGCGCCGGCGCGCAGCGTCGCGCGCAAGACGCTCTCCACGCGCTTCAGCGGCCAGCCGTCGGTGAGCGTCTTGTCGATCACGGGATCGAGCGTGAGCTGTTCGCGCACCACGCCTTCGACTACATCGCGGAAATGCTTCTCCTCCGCTTCCTCGTAGCGCTCGCCCTCGATTTCGCGGCCGATCCAGTGCCGCTCGAATTCGGACAGCACGTTCGGCAGCGGCGAGGCGGCAATATCCATCTGGTAGAGCGCCTGCACTGCCGCGAGGCGCGCGGCACTTCGCTCTTTTAGCGATGTCTTTGCCATTTCAGCGGCCGATCTGGACGCGGGCGATACGGATCAGCGCGAGTGCGGCGGACGCCGCCTGCCCGCCGATATTGCCTTCGGTGCGGCGGGCGCGGGCCCAGGCCTGTTCCTCGTTCTCGACCGTGAGAATGCCGTTCGCGACCGCGATCTTCTTGTCGACCCCGAGCCGCATCAGCGCATGAGCGGATTCATAGGAGACGATCCCGAAATGCTCGGTCTCCCCGCGAATGACGCAACCGAGCGCGACCACGCCTTCGTAGCGGCCGGACCCGATGGCAATCGACGCCGCGATCGGAATTTCGAGCGCACCGGGCACGCTGATCCGGTCGGCCTTCGCTTTGGCCGAGGCAATGCGCTCGAGCGCACCGGCGACGAGCTCGTCGGCAATCGCCTCGTGAAAACGGGCGTCGATCACGAGAAGCTTTGCGCCCTCGATCGGGGTCTCGGCGGCCACTGGTGCGGGTTTGAATGCCATCGCGGAGCGGATACAGCGCTTATTTATATTCGGCAAGCCGCGCGACATACCGCGCGAGCTGATCGACTTCGAGGTTCACTTTGTCGCCGGCCTTGAGACCGTTCCAGTTGGTCACCTGGAGCGTGTGCGGGATCAGGTGGACCGAAAACTCGCTTCCCTTCACTTCGTTTACGGTCAACGAAATGCCGTCGAGCGCAACCGAACCCTTTTTCGCGATGAAGCGCGCGAGCTGATCGGGTGCGCGCAGCGCGATCCGTGACGACTGGTCGAAATCCTCACGCGAAACCACTTCGGCGATGCCGTCCACATGCCCGCTGACGAGATGGCCGCCGAGTTCGTCGCCGACTTTGAGCGAGCGTTCGAGATTGACCTTCTTGTTCGCCTTCCAGCCGCCCGCGGTTGTGATCTGCAACGTCTCCGGGCCTGCCTCGACCTCGAACCAGTCCTCGTCCCGGGCGACCACCGTGAGACAAACGCCGTTGACCATGATCGACGCGCCGAGATCGATGCTCTTGGTGTCATAGCGCGTGGCGATATGCAGCCGTTTCAGGTTGGCCTTGGATTGCGGATCGTAGCGGCCCGTTTCAGACCGGATCACGCCGACATCGGTGACAATTCCCGTGAACATATTTTACTTCCGGAACAGGCGGACCATGCGGTCGTCGCCAAGCATCCGCTCCTCGATGATCTTGAGTTTAGGCGAAGCCGTCAGCGCGTCGAGCGGCATGCCCTCGATCGCGCCGATGGCATCCTGCCCGAGTTCGACACTCGCGCGCACGACCACCGCCTCGTCGACGAGATCGTATTGCAGCAGCGACGCCGAAAGCACCGGCCCGCCTTCGACGAGCAACCGCGTGATCCCGCGATTTCCGAGCTCCTGCATGGCGTCGTCAATCGCCGGCTTGCGGTGACGGTCGCGGGTGCATGGAACGCGGATGACTTCCGCGCCCGCGTCTTCCAGCGCCTTCTGCTTTTCCGCAGGGGCATTTTCGCCCGCGATCACGATCAGCTTGCGAGCCTTCGCGGTCTGCACGAGATGGCAGTCGAGCGGCATCTTCAGGCTGCCGTCGAGCACGACGCGGATCGGCGAGCGGTTTTCCATCCCGGGAAGACGGCAATCGAGTTTCGGATTGTCCGCGAGCACCGTGCCGCTGCCCACCATGATCGCATCCGAGGTCGCGCGCAGGATGTGGGCTTCCGCCATCGAAACCGGGCCGGAAATTCGCGCGGGTCTGCGGCCCGCTAGCCCGGTCTTGCCATCCGCCGAAACCGCGATCTTGAGAACGATGTGCGGCCGGCCGTCGCGCACGCGGCGAAAATGTCCGGCATGGTCGATCCGCGCTTGCGCGGCACCGATGCCGACGATTGTCTCGATCCCCGCATCGCGCAGCATCCTGATGCCGTTGCCGGAAACCAGCGGGTTCGGATCTTCGATCGCGATCACCACGCGGCCGATCTGTGCCGCGATCAGCGCACTCGAACACGGCGGTGTTTTCGAATGATGCGCGCAAGGCTCCAGCGTGACATAGGCTGTGGCACCTCTCGCCGCCTCACCCGCCATCTTTAACGCTTCGGTTTCGGCATGCGGACGGCCGCCGAGCGCCGTCACGCCGCGCGCGATCACCACCGGCCCCACGCCGTTCGATTTTACGATGATGGTCCCGACGGAAGGATTTGGCGCGGCCATGCCCATATGGCTGCGGCCAAACTGAAGCGCGGCATCCATAAAGCGCGCATCGTCGTTACCTACTGGCGTCACGACATTCGCATAGTGAAGGGCGTTCATGCCCGCGCCCTACTCGGCACCTTTGGGCCGTTCGCCTTCCGCGAGTTCGCCGAGCACGTCCTCGAAGTCCTTCGGATCGCGGAAATTGCGATAGACCGAGGCGAAGCGGACATAGGCGACGTCGTCGAGCTGTTTCAGCCCGTCCATCACGAGTTCGCCGATGATCTCCGAGTTGACCTCCTCGTCGCCCGAGCTTTCGAGGCGGCGCACGATGCCGGAAACCATCTGGTCGATGCGGGCGGGATCGACCGGCCGCTTGCGCAGCGCCACCTGCACGGAGCGCAGAAGCTTGTCGCGGTCGAAGGGCGTGCGGCGGCCGTTGCGCTTCAAGACCGTCAGTTCGCGCAATTGAACGCGCTCGAAGGTGGTAAAACGCTGTCCGCATTGCGGGCACACGCGGCGGCGGCGGATCGCGGCCGAGTCTTCGGTCGGCCGCGAGTCCTTCACCTGCGTATCGGCGTTGCCGCAGAACGGGCACCGCATGTTCTATGCCCTCGTCTTTGTCGTTCTCACTGATAGATCGGGAAGCGTTCGAGCAGTTTCGTCACCTTATCGCGCACGGCAGATTCGACCATGCTGTCTTCCTCGGCGCCCTTCTGCGAAAGCACGTTCAGCACTTCCGCGATGTAGTCGCCGACCAGTTGGAACTCTTTCACGCCGAAGCCGCGTGTCGTGCCTGCGGGCGAACCCAGTCGAATGCCGGAGGTCACCGCGGGCTTTTCCGGATCGAAGGGAATGCCATTCTTGTTGCAGGTGATGTAAGCGCGGCCGAGCGCGTTCTCGGAAATCCGGCCGGTGAGACGCTTCGGACGCAGGTCGACCAGCATCAGGTGCGTATCGGTGCCACCGGACACGATGTCGAAGCCGTGGCCGCGCAGGTTTTCCGCGAGCGCCTTCGCGTTCTCAACCACGTTCTTGGCATAGAGCTTGTAGGACGGCTGTAGCGCCTCGCCGAAAGCGACCGCCTTCGCGGCGATCACATGCATCAGCGGCCCGCCTTGCAGGCCCGGAAACACCGCCGAGTTGATCTTCTTGGCTAACGCTTCGTCGTTCGTGAGCACGAGGCCGCCGCGCGGCCCGCGCAGCGTCTTGTGTGTGGTCGCCGTCACGATATGCGCATGCGGGAACGGACTCGGATGCGCGCCGCCTGCGACCAGACCGGCAAAATGCGCCATGTCGACCATGAACACCGCGCCGACGTCATCCGCGATCTTGCGGAAGCGCGCGAAATCGATCTGCCGCGGATAGGCCGAACCGCCGGCGACGATCAGCTTCGGCTGGTTCTCTTTCGCGAGCTGCGCAACCGCGTCGTAGTCGATGCGGTGATCGTCCTGCTTCACGCCGTAGGGCACCGCCTTGAACCACTTGCCGGACATATTGACCGGCGAGCCGTGCGTAAGGTGTCCGCCGGCCGCGAGATTCAAACCGAGGAAGGTGTCGCCCGGCTTCATGACCGCCATGAACGCGGCCTGGTTCGCCTGGCTGCCGGAGTTGGGCTGCACATTGGCGAAGCCGCAACTAAACAGCCGCTTCGCGCGGTCGATCGCGACGTTCTCGGCGATATCGACCCACTTGCAGCCGCCATAGTAGCGGTTGCCCGGATATCCTTCGGCATATTTATTGGTGAGTACGGAGCCCTGCGCTTCGAGCACGGCCTTCGAGACGATGTTCTCGGAGGCGATGAGTTCGATCTCGTGCCGCTGGCGACCGAGTTCGCCCTTCACCGCGCCGAAGATTTCGGGATCGCTTTGCTCGAGCGTGGCGGTAAAAAAGCGGTTCGCATCGTTGCGATCCGCCATCGGATCGGTCGCGGGCATTTCCGGCCTCCTGGCCAATTAGAGAATGAACGGGGCTCCGCCTAACATAGCCGCCCCTCAAAAAAAAGCGTGGGCAGCGTCTAGCTGACCTGTCTAGCTGCCCTTATCCATTGAGAGCTTGCGGCGGAGCTTGGCGATGGCAACCTGCTCCAGCGTCTGCTGGCTGGCGCTCGCCGGTCCCATCACGACGACCTCCGTGCCGGTAGCGACATCGATCGCAGCAACGCGGACCACGCCGCCCACAGGACGCATCTCGACGATGACTTCGCCTTCTCCCTTGGTGGGCATTTTCCGGGCCCCCGAGTCGTTGTCACACGACCATGCGGTCTCACGTTACCGTCCGCAAGCCAACGGTATGCAATAGGCCTAAACCATTGGCATTACGCTCATAATATGGGCTTCAACTCTGTCGTGCAGCCACGTCTTATCGAACCAGTTGATTCCCAGAGATTCGCCGGAGCGAGAAGATGCCGGAGCCTACCGGCGCGAAATTGCCTGCACTGCGCATCACGCTTCCGGTGTTCCTCGCCTCCGCGTTGACCGGATACGCGACCCTTTATGCCGGCATCCTCTATGGACTGATTGCCGCGTTCTTTCTCGCGCTCTTGGGCGCGTGGATCGTGGACCGGAAATACGGCTCGCTCACCGAAGCAATTTCGCGCATCTCGCAGGGCGACAGGTTCGCCGAACTGCCGGACGCAGCGGACGGCCCCAGCTTCGAGAAGCTTGCCGCCGCCGCGGAATCGATGCGCAAGACGCTGTTAGACGCCGACGCGCTCGCCGCCGACCAGCGCTCCCGCCAGGACGAAGCGCGGCTCCGCCATGCGGGCCGGGTCTTCTTCACGAAGAAATTCCGCACCGCCATCGACGAAGTGCTTTCGACCTTCGCAGCCGCCGGCGAAGAGATCCGCGTCACCGCAAGCGAACTGGCCGACCGCAACATCCGCATGCGCAGCCAGGTGACCGGCGCATCCAACACCGCGGCCTTCGCTGCTGAAAATTCGCAAGCGGTCGCGCAATCCGCGGGCAAGCTTTTAAAGCTCCTCGGCGATTCCACGCAGCAGATTGCTGCCGCCCAGCGCGCGACCGACCAGACCATTTCCGACCTCGACCGCACCGACCGCATCGTGCGCAGCCTTTCCGCGGCGGCGCTCGAAATCGAAGAGGTCGTGAAATCCATTCAGTCGATCGCCGACAAGACCTCCCTGCTCGCGCTGAACGCACACATCGAAGCCTCCCGCGCGGGCGAAGCCGGTAAAGGCTTCTCGGTGGTCGCAAGCGAAGTGAAGGCGCTGGCATCGCAGACCGCAAAGGCGACCGGCACCATCGACGCGCAGATCAGCGATATTCAGAAAGCGGTCGAGGACACCGTCGGCGCGATCAATGCGGTCTCCGCAAGCGTCGCGACCATGAGCCAGACCAGCCGCGGCATGACCGAGAGCCTCGATTTACAGGCCGACGAACTCCGCAACATCGGCGACCGCGCGGCGAAAGTCGCGGACGGTGTCGCCGGTGCCCTGCCCGAGATTTCCTCGGCGGTCACGCAGGTCGAAGACGCGGGCGAATCCGTGCTTACCACCGCGAACGATCTCATCGACCGCTCGCAATGGATGATGGACGCGGTCGAGCGCTATTTCGTGAACCTCGACTCGGGCGCGATCAAGATCGGAATCCTGCATTCGCTCTCCGGCACCATGACCGCGAGCGAGCGGCCGCTGCAATCGCTACTCGTCATGCTGATTGAGCAGTTGAACGAGCGCGGCGGGCTCTTAGGCCGCCCGGTCGAAGCCGTCATCATGAACCCGCGCTCGGACTGGGCGCTCTACGCCGATCAGGCCAAAACGATGCTCGACGGCCACAAGGTCGCGGCGATTTTCGGCTGCTGGACTTCCGCGTCGCGCAAGCAGGTTCTGCCTGTCGTCGAGCGCGCGAACGGACTTCTGTTCTATCCGAGCCAGTACGAAGGCGAAGAGCAGTCGCAGAACATCTTCTATCTCGGCGGCACGCCGCGTCAGCAGGCATTGCCCGCGATCGATTACCTGCGCCGTCAGCACCGCAATAAATTCTTTCTGGCCGGCACCGACTACATCTATCCGCGCACTACGAACGCAATCATCCGCAACTATCTCGCCAAGGCCGGGATCGCGGGCGCCGATGTCGTGGAATTCTACGCGCCCGCCGGACATGCCGACTGGCGAGGCGTCGTCGCAAACCTGCGCAATTTCGCAACCGGCGGACAGTCGGCCGTGATCTCCACGATCTCGGGCGACTCCAACATGCACTTCTATCGCGAGTTTGCCCGCGCGGGCCTGACCGCGGAGGCGCTCCCGGTCATGTCGCTTTCCATCGGCGAAGCGGAACTGCCTGCGCTGCCGCGCACGAACATGACCGGCCATCTGGTCACGTGGAATTATCTGCATGAGATGGATTCCGCCGCGAACCGCAGTTTCATCTCCGCGTGGCGCGATTTCTCGGGCGACCCGAAGGCGATTGCCAACGATCCGATGGAGGCGACTTGGCTCGGCTTCAACCTTTGGGCCACGGCAGTCGAGAAAGCCGGCACGCTGGACGCCGACAGGATCCGTGAAGCGCTCTCCGGTCTTACGCTGGACGCACCGAGCGGCTTCCGCGTGCATATGGACCGCGAGAACCATCACCTTCACAAACCGGCCGCGATCGGCCGCATCGACCGCTACGGCATCATTCAGCCGGTATGGACGTCAGAGTCCGTACTGCCGCCCGAGCCATGGAGCCCGTGGCTGCGTGCTACAAGTGGTACAGCTGCTGCTTAGTTCGTTGGCGCTCTAGCGTACGGCACATCAGGCTACCCATTCGGTGTAGTAGCAAAAAGCTTCTTCGCCCAAGCGATAAAAGAAAAATCTGCGATCGTATAAAAGGCAAAAACAATTACTATAATTGAAAAGAAAATATTACCGCTCACCCCGTGCAAGGTACCCTTCCAGAACGGCCCCCAAAAACCTCCGACCGCTTCTTTTACTGCGTTAGTTTTTTGCTCCGTTATTTCCTCGCTAAGTAGCTCGCGCGAATATTCCGTGTACCATTGGCCGCCAATTCGAGCGGTTTGGTCGAAATACTCAATTGGCTTGTTATGAAACCATTTCTCAATTTCGCTGGCAGCGGGGCCAACTCCACCATTTTGCTTTCGAAAGTGATGAAGCCACTCAACATGTTCCTTCATCACAATACTAAAAGCAAAAAGACCTAAGGCGTTAATTCGTTTTTGGTCGTCTTGTCCAAACTGATTTTTGTAGTGAGTAAATACATCCTCGGAACATTTCATTTTCAAAACATCTCGTCACTATAATAGCTATCCCGCAGCTCTCACCTTCTCGACTGCGCTAACACCACGCTCTCTAACTATATCGAACGAAACCTTTTGACCTTCGTTCAGGGTCTGCATTCCAGTGCGCTGCACTGCCGAAATGTGGACAAACACATCCTTGCCGCCGTCATCCGGCTGAATGAAACCGAAGCCCTTTTGGGTGTTGAACCACTTCACGGTACCAGTAGCCATTACGATTCTCCGCTTGAGAACGACAGAATATATGTTTCCAACATCAGCATTAAAGACTCACGATAAAAAATAAAAAACCTTTCAATATCAGCCCCTTATAAGCCGGGCAGAACATCAAATGGCGGCGTCATGTCAAACAACGGCAGTTCCCGGACTTGTACAACAGGGTGATCGAAGGCGCTGCTGAATTGAGCGGCCATCACTCTTTTCTGTAATACTTAGAGAACGGCATCGGTGTTCTAACCTCCGCGCCCCCGATTTTGCCAGCACCTCTAAGAACTCGACGAAAACAAAAAAAAGCCCCGGCATTTTGCCGGGGCTGTTTTCTGTAATGCGTCGCCGTTCTATCGATCAGAGGCGATAGAGGATCTGGTCCGTCCAGAAGCGCTCGAGACGCTGCAAGGCCTTGTTCAGCACCTGCAAATCCTGCGAACCGATGCCGCCGACCTTTTCCAGCGTGCGGATGTGCTTCTGGTAGAGGTTCTCGACGATCTCGTGAACTTCCTTGCCCTTGTCGGTGAGGCTGATGCGCACCGAACGGCGGTCGATGCGCGACCGCTGGTGATGCAGATAGCCCATCTCGACGAGCTTCTTCAGGTTGTACGAAACGTTCGAGCCGAGATAGTAGCCGCGCGTGCGCAGCTCTCCGGCCGTCAGTTCGCTGCCGCCGATGTTGAACAGCAAGAGCGCCTGAACGCTGTTGATGTCCGAACTTCCGCGGCGATCGAATTCATCCTTGATGACATCGAGCAGACGGCGATGCAGCCGTTCCACCAGCGTCAACGCCTCGAGATAAGGCGTCTTCAGCTCTTCGAATGTCTCAAGCGGTTCGGCGCCTTGCGCCGCTCGCGCTACGTTTTTCATGTTCTACGCCCCGTGTGTTCGTTCTTATCGGCGGAGTTTTCTTCCGCTCGTTGTGCATCTTTGTACACAAGACGCGAAAAGGAAGCCTTAAATTGAATGATAAATGGAAGGTCAGGAATCAGCCTTGACGAAAGGTTTATGAAGCGCGGAAAAGCCTTGTAAATCGCGCTCTTTGTAGCGATTCAGCACGCTTCCGGGCACGCGCCTGCCTCAATCTGGAACGTCGCGTGCACAATTCCGAAACTACGTTTGAGGCCTTCGCGCGCATCTTTCAGAAACTTGTCGTCGAGCGATGCATTCGGACGAACGAGATGCACGGTAAGCGCGATTTCCGTCGTGCTCATCGCCCAGATATGCAGGTGATGCACGTTCGAAACGCCGGGTAACGTGGCGAGATATTTCTCGACCTCTCCGCGATCGACATTCTGCGGCACCATGTCGAGCGAGAGATTCAAGCTGTCGCGCGCAAGCGACCATGTGCTCCCCAGGATCACGAACGCGATCGCGATGCTGATCGCCGGATCGAGCCACAGCCAGTCCGTGAAATAAATCAGAACGCCCGCGATCAAGACGCCGACGGACACCGCTGCATCCGCGGCCATGTGCAGATAGGCGCCTTTGATGTTGATGTCGTGTTCCCGGCCCCGCATGAACAGCAACGCGGTCGCCGTGTTGATGACGACGCCGAGTGCGGCAACCGCGATCACCGTCATGCTCGCGACCGGCTGCGGATCGAGGAACCGCTGCACCGCCTCGACGACGATCCAGACGACGGCGGCAATCAGAAGTGCCGCATTGGCGAGCGCGGCGAGGATGGATGCACGGCGGTAGCCGTAAGTCCGGAGCGAAGTTGCGGGCTTGCGTGCGAGCCATGCCGCAAACCATGCGATCAGAAGACCCGCGACATCGGAAAGATTGTGACCGGCGTCCGCGATCAGCGCGAGCGATTGCGACAAAAATCCGAAGGTGAACTCGGCGGCGACAAAGCCGAGATTCAGCGCAATCCCGATTGCGAAGGCGCGATCGTATTGCGCGGGACCATGCGCGTGGCCCTCGTGCGAATGATCGTGTCCGCCGTGCATTAGCGGCTCAGGACTTCCGCAGATAATTGATGATGCCGGAGAAATCCCCGCCCGCTTCGCCGCTGTCGGCATACTTCTGATAGAGCGCGGACGCGTTCGCACCGAGCGGGGTCGAAGCGCCCGCCGACTTCGCCGCTTCCTGCGAGAGCTTCAGATCCTTCAGCATCATCGCAGCAGTAAAGCCTGCGGCGTAATCCCGGTTTGCGGGCGATGTGGGAACCAGACCCGGCACCGGACAATAAGTCGTCATCGACCAGCACTGGCCGGAAGACTTCGAGGAAATGTCGAACAGCTTCTGCTTATCAAGCCCGAGCTTCTCCGCGAGCACGAAGGCTTCGGAGACCGCGATCATCGAGATGCCGAGGATCATGTTGTTGCAGATCTTCGCGGCCTGCCCCGCGCCCGCGGCGCCCGCATGCACGATGGTCTTGCCCATCTTCTCGAGGATCGGATTTGCTTTCGCGAAAGCCGCATCGGAGCCGCCGACCATGAAAGTAAGCGTGGCACCCTGCGCGCCGCCGACACCGCCGGAAACCGGCGCATCCAGCATGAGAAACCCGTTCTTCTCCGCGTCCGCGATCACGGCACGCGCAGTCTCAACGTCGATGGTCGAACAATCGATGAAGACCGCGCCCTTCTTCGCGCGCTGGAACACGCCGCCGTTACCGAGATAAACGTCGCGCACATGCTGGCCCGCGGGCAGCATGGTGATGACGAAATCCATGCCGGCTGCGGCATCGCCGATTTCCTTCGCAGGCTTCCCGCCGCTTTCGGCGAGTTTCGCAGGCCCCGCCGGCGTTACGTCGAAGCCGGACACTTCGTGCCCCGCCTTGATGAGGTTCTGCGCCATCGGCAAACCCATGTTGCCGAGCCCGATGAAACCGATCTTCGCCATATCGACCTCCCCAAACTTTCTTACTTGGTGTCTTCTTCAAGCACCCTGAAACGGACGAGCACGTAGCCCGCGACCAGAACCACCTCGATAATCGTGAGCAGCACGAGAATGCCCGCGCGCTCCGTGAACACGACGTCGGCGGAAATCTGCGTCGCGACCACGACGAGCCAGAGCGTGGCGCCCCAGGCCGAACCGAGCCAGAGCGCGACCCCCGCCACCACGTCGATCACGGCGAAGAAAATCGTCCACGCCTGCGCGTGCATCCGCATCTCGTCGAAGGGCGTGCCGAGCGGCAGCCCGCAGATGATCGCCCAGCCGATCAGTCCCTTCACCAGCATGAAGCCGCCAACTGCGCGCTGGAAATAGATCATGCGCTGGCGCCACGGCTTCACCTTCACGGAGTCGCGGCCGATGGCTTCGTCCAGCGGGTCTTCGTAAAGGGTCAAAGTCTGAGTTCCTCCGGCGCGGGAAGCGGCGCGAAATAGGACGCCACCTTATCCCCGTTCACCTCTTCCAGCGAGGCGGGCTGCCATTGCGGCGCGTTGTCCTTGTCGATCACGACCGCGCGGATGCCTTCGTAGAATTCCGGCTCGCGCGCGACCCGGCTCACGATCCGGAACTCCGTCTGCATCGCTTCCGCGAAATCGAGCCTGCCGCCGCGTTGCACCTGCTCGAAGGCGATCTTGAGGCTGAGCGGCGATTTCTGGCGGATCGTGCGCGCGAGCTTCGAGGCTTCCTCGTTCATTTCGCCGTCTAGGGCTGCGAGAATTTCCTCGACCGAGCCGAGTTCGAAGATGCGGTCGATCATCGGCCGGTCGGCTGCGAGCTTGCCGGGCACAGGCTTCTGCGAAAACGTCTTCAGCACTTCGGAAACGCTCTCGTCGGTTTCCAGCGCGCGTTCGAGTTCCGCAAACTGCGAAGAGGCGATGCGATGCGTAGCGAGCCCGCAGGAAACGCCGTCGTCCGCGCCGACGCGCGAGCCCGTGAGCGCGATCCACAAACCGGTCTTTCCCGGCAGCCGTGGCAGCACATAGGTCGCGCCCACATCCGGGAAAAATCCGATGCCGACTTCCGGATAGGCGAACGAATATCTGTCTCCCGCCACGCGATACATGCCGTGCACCGAGAGGCCCACACCGCCGCCCATGACGATGCCGTCGATCAGCGCGACATACGGCTTCGGGAAATGCTTGATGCGGTGATTGAGCGTGTATTCGACGCGCCAGAAGTCGATCGACTTCTGCACTTCGCCCGCCTTGTACTGCTCATACAAAGCGCGGATGTCGCCGCCCGCACAGAACGCGCGTTCGCCCACCGCCTTCACCACCACGCGGTCGATGGCGCTGTCGTTTTCCCAGAGGTCGAGTTGCTTCGCCAACTGCCGCACCATGTTGTCGGTCGCGGCATTCAGCGCCTGCGGCCGGTTCAGGGTCACAAACCCCGCACAGCCGCGTCGCTCGAACAGGATTTCGGGTTCACTCATTCAATTACCGAGCATCTCGCGCGCGATGATGACGCGCATGATTTCGTTGGTGCCTTCCAGGATCTGGTGCACGCGCACGTCGCGCAGCACGCGCTCGATCGGATGATCGCGCAGGTAGCCATAGCCGCCATGCAGTTGCAGGCATCCGTTCACGACATCGAAGCCGGTATCGGTCGCGGTGCGCTTCGCCATCGCCGCCATGCGGGTAGCATTCGGCGCCTTGTCGCCGACCTTCTGCGCCGCCGCCCACAGAAGCAGGCGGGCCGCTTCAAGCTCCGTCGCGTAGTCGGCGACACGAAACTGCAACGCCTGAAAATCCGCGAGCCGGGTGCCGAACTGTTTCCGTTCGCGCATGTATTCGATGGTGCGGTCGAGGCAGAACTGCGCGCCGCCGAGCGAACACGCGCCGATATTCAGGCGCCCGCCATCCAAGCCCGCCATCGCGATCTTGAAGCCCTGCCCTTCGGCGCCGATGAGGTTTGCAACCGGCACGCGGCAGTCGTTGAAGATCACGGCTGCGGTCGGCTGCGATTTCCAGCCGAGCTTCTGCTCCTGCGCGCCGAAGCTCAAACCCGGCGCATCCTTCTCGACCACGATGCAGGAAATCCCGCGCGGGCCCGGTTCGCCGGTACGCACCATGCAGACATAAATGTCGGACGCGCCGCCGCCGGAGATGAACGCTTTCTCGCCGTTCAGCACATAGAAGTCGCCTTCGCGCTTCGCGGTCGTGCGCAGCGAAGCCGCGTCCGAGCCTGCGCCCGGCTCGGTCAGGCAGTAGCTCGCGAAGTGCTCCATCGTCGTCAGCTTCGGCAGGAAGCGATGCCGCACATCGACATTGCCGAAAGTGTCGATCATCCAGGCCGCCATGTTGTGGATCGAGATATAGGCGGCAGTCGAAGTGCAGCCCTGCGCCAGTTCCTCGAAGATGATCGCGGCGTCCAGCCGCGTCAGCGCCGAGCCGCCGACATCCTCCTTCACATAGATGCCGCCGAAGCCGAGGCTCGCCGCCGCGCGGAGTTCATCGACCGGGAAGATCGAATGCTCGTCCCATTCGCGCGCGCGGGGCATCATCACTTCGCGCGCGAAATCCCGCGCCGCATCGCGAAAAGCTTCCTGTTCCTCGGAGAGTTCGAAATCCATCGCCTACCCGCTCACGCCGTGCCAATAGCTGGAGTGCCGCCGCGATACCCGCGCAGGCCGAACGGAGCAAGCAAATGTCCGCCTACGTGATTTTCGATGTCGAGATCCGCGACATGGCCCGCTATCAGGATTTCATGAAGGGCGTGAAGCCGGCGCTCGACGCCGCAGGCGCGAAATATCTCGCGCGGGGCGGCGCGCACAAGGTTTACGAAGGCGACTGGGAGCCCCGCCGCATCGTGCTGCTGGAATTTCCGTCGGTCGCCGCGTGGGAGGAGTTCTACAACGGCCCGGTCTATCGGGGCCTGAAAAGCATCCGCGACGAGGTCAGTTCCGCGCGGCTGGTCGCCGTCGAAGGGCTCTGAGACCGAAGCAGGTTTCGCGTTCATGCCCGCGAATATGCGGGGGTTTGGCGGAAGGTCAACGCGGCGGGTGACAGCCTCTGGTTGGGAACGGAGAACCGCAGTCACGCCTTCTACCTGTCGTCCCCGCGAAAGCGGGGACCCATAACCCCGGTCTGCGTGAATCGATGGGCGGGTGGTTATGGGTCCCGGCTCGCGCTCGCTTCGCTCGCTTGGCCGGCACGACGGATTTGGTTGATGCGCCCCGACGCGATAAACTCACCGAAATCGCATTAGCCAAGAAAGCCGCCAGCCATGCCGCCGATCACAGGCAAAGCCCGCCCCGCAGAAGTCGTGTCGCTCACGGGCGGCAAGAACGCCAATCTCGGCCTGACCACGCGGATGCGCCGCAACCGCCAGACCGAATGGTCGCGGAGGCTGGTGCGCGAAAACACGCTCACGACCGACGACCTGATCTGGCCGCTCTTTATTGCGGAAGGCACGAACACCCGCGAGCCGGTTTCCTCGATGCCGGGCGTCGAGCGTCTCTCGGTAGACCAGGCCGTGCGCGAGGCCGAACGCGCAATGAAGCTGAAAATCCCCGCGCTCGCCCTCTTCCCGAATACGCCGAAAACGCTGCGCGACGAG
>CAZFPR010000009.1:15044-28871 GCA_964521045.1 uncultured Hyphomicrobiales bacterium | reverse complement strand
CTGGCGCAATGCGGTGCGGATGTCGTCGCGCCCTCCGACATGATGGATGGCCGCATTGGCGCGATCCGTGGCGGACTGGATGCCGCCGGATTTTCGGATGTGCAGATCCTCGCTTACGCCGCGAAATATGCGAGCGCGTTTTACGGGCCGTTCCGCGACGCCGTCGGCTCGAACGCGACGCTCAAGGGCGACAAGCGCACCTATCAGATGGACCCCGCCAACACCGACGAGGCGCTGCGCGAAGTCGCGATCGACATCGAGGAAGGCGCAGACATGGTGATGGTGAAGCCGGGCCTGCCCTATCTCGATATCGTCTGGCGCGTGAAGGAAGCCTTCGGCATGCCGACGATGGCGTATCAGGTGTCCGGCGAATACGCGATGATCGAGGGTGCCGCGCGCAACGGCTGGCTCGACGGCGACAAGGCGATGATGGAATCTCTGCTCGCCTTCAAGCGCGCTGGCGCCGATGCGGTATTGACCTACTTCGCGCCGCGGGTGGCGGAGAAGATTGCAACACTTTAAGTGCGCACTGACTGTTAATTGAGTTCAACTGTCTGTTGCGAGCCGGACTAAATTATACTTGTACCTTTCACTTCTTAATTTCTTTTCACACGATGATTTTTTGCACCCGTTATGCTGACAACAATCGTAACAGCTATTCTGAGCTTACTTGGCCTGCTTTGGCTAGTATTTGAAATTGGAACAAACAGCTACGTCCGAACGCGCGCGGAAAAGTCACCTGAATCTTGGACGTATCTATTCATAAGCGCTTTTGATCAAATAATGGCAGCGACTGTATTCCGACCAGTAAATACTGTCGTTAGAAACACTTCTCCTAGTTCATCAAACAGCGGGCAGTCCGGACTCGTACCGATTTCAAGCCTGCACGACTCTCTCGGAATTGAAACCGGTATATCGATCCGAAACTCCTTCTCCGTCTCTATTGATATTTCGGGCCGGATACCTAGTCGTGTTTGGCGCGTCTATAGTTTGGGCACGATGATTGCGATACTAGGAGGCTTTTTCGCGCTAGTCGGAATATCTCTAAGCGTTTCCTTTGGCCAAATTCAGAGCACTGCATTCATATTATTTGTCTCTGCACTGTTATTCTTCGGGGCCGGGATGAGTCTGGTCGCACTTTCTTCATCGCCAACGAACTTTTTCGGCTCAGTCAATGCGCTAAATAGAATTAGATGGGCAATAATCCATATTGACAAAAACCTAATTCATATAGTCAGCGGATGGACACGAGTTGCCGTAAAAAACAACGCCGAGGTCGAATTTGCGCATTCGGACAAAGGGCTTATGTCTGCGCTGCGGGTAAAATTCAGAAACACTGATGATTACATCACGATTTTCGCATATCCCAAATTTTTTGAACAGTATATACTGTCAGACCATCAGCTTCGCGTATTGGCTGGCAAACTGAACGCATTGGTGGAGCAATCAAGAGTTGAGACAAAAATACCTAAGACTTCGGAATAAGCGCGAACGCCGATGCGGTGCTGATGTATTCTGCGCCAAGGGTGGTGGAGAAGATTCCGGCGCACCTAAAGGCAAACTATTCAATACTCAGTCGTAGGTACTTTGGTTTCAAGCCTATTCGCCAATTCCTCTATAATCATTCCACTAATCCAGAGCGCAACTGGCATCGGGCTAGTTCTTTCAACATGATCATAAAGTTCGATGACCTGAGCTGATGTAAGCTTCTTGGTTCGCAAACGCTCCACAATATCCCTAGAAGTCTTGCTGTACAAACTGTTGACTTCTCTACTTACGGAATCGGAAATCTTACCTGCTGAACGATACCATAGTGGACCTGAAGCTAGCAGCAACACGGCGCTAACAATCAATCCAATGCCCACCACTATGTCGCCAGCACCAAAAGTACTCGTCAAAACAAGCGAAAATACCAACGAGAGAAGTCCCGCGCCACATACATAAAATAGCATCGCTCGAAGCGAGTAATTCTGGGCTCTACTGAATAATTTACTACGCTCTTCGAAAACGAATAGGCCTAAATCTGTAATTTCCTTGAAGGCCCCATCGTCGCGCAGGTTAGATATTATCGCGATCGCAGGTGGCTTTGCTTTTTCCGCCGTTTCTTTCTTTTCAGTTTGAACTAGGTTTTGTTTGCTATCGCTCTGGTTTCTAAACTTCATATAGCTCGTGAATACCATTGCGGCAGCAATTACAATCTGAACAATCAAATTGAGAAAATCGTACATCTCAGCGACCCAATCTATCCGTTAAAAATAAGCAGCGCCTTCCGACATGCGCCTTCTACATGCATTCTTCAGCAACACTTTACCGATAACTTCTACCCGCGTGATGGCAGGGCTTGACCCGGCCATCCACGTCTTAACAGCGGCAAATCAGAGAAGGCGTGGATGCCCGGCACAAGGCCGGGCATGACGAAAGAAGTTGGTAGCTCCAGAGAGAACCAAACCTCTACCCTGTCATTCCGGACGCGCGCTTTAGCGCGCGATCCGGAATCCAGGGCTACTTAGAAAAGCCTTGCTGTACCGCTCTGGATTCCGGGTTCGCGCCCGCGGCGCGCCCCGGAATGACAATCACAACCCCACCGCCACCCACACCACCCTCCCGCTCATAAACACGACGATGAGCGAGCCGATGTCCCGCTCAGCGGACGCCGACGACCATAGGCGACTGCCTGCGCTGCGGCGGAATCGACGATTTCTTCTGATTGCACTTCTTTTCGCAGGCCGCGTACTGCGAGGTGCATTGCGCCTTCGCTTTCTCCGTAGGATCGGTGCCGGCGATGCAGTTGTCCCGGATGATCTTGCAGTCATCGAGGCAGCTTTGTGCGAGCACGCTGGAATGGGGCGAGAGCATCGCCATCGCAACAATCGCGAGCAGCGAAACGAAAGCCGCGCGAGAAATTCCGCTCGAAGGCATTAGTCTTCTCCAAAACCCGGGGCTGGGGTTGTTTGTTGAGAACGAAGCCCGACGTTCATCGCAAATTCTCTGAACGGCCGGCCGCAGGAATTACTCGCATTTTCGATAGAGTGTGTTGTCGCAGACGCTTTTTCTATTTTTATCGATGTGGCATCCGCCCGATGTCGCATACCAAGCCTTGCTGCAGCATCTTGCCGTGCACGCAGCCGCGCTGCCGCACTGCGCATTTTTCCCCAAGCACGTCTGCACGCGCTGCAAGTGCGGATGCGTCGACATATGCAGCTGGCCTGCCCGCTCGAAAGCGACGACCACGGGTGCCGTTTCGTGGGCCGACACAGGCGTTGCGGCTACCAAAAATACGAATGCGAGCGCCAAAAGAGCGCTTTGACAGGCGGCTGGAAACTTGTGCATAGGCAAACTTCTCCTGTTGCGTGCTGCGATGAACGCGCCCGCTTTCGAGATTGCTGCTTTTTGGAGTTGATGCGTTCGAGGAATTTCCAGGCTCGAACGACGAGCAATTCCACGGTCTCCGCGCCGTAAAATTACTGTAGCAATCCTGTGCTCGTTACCCACTTACCGTCAAGTCACAAGTCGAATACTCGAAAAAGATTGTTCAGTGCGACACGAAAAACTTTATTGCATCGCGCCATCAGCATGTCGCTTCACAACCCCGCCACCACCCACACCACCCGCAGACTCATGAACACGATGATCAGCGAGCCGATGGTCCAGAGCGTAGCGCGCATGTCGTGCGTCTGCGCGGTGTAATAGGCGGCGAAGTGCAGAAGCCGCGAAACCGCGTAGCCGTAGAATAGGACCTGCGCGAGCCATAGCGGCGGCGCGGTCAGCACATAGAGAAATCCTGCGACGAGAAAGAACGGCACGTTCTCCAGATCGTTCTGCTGGATGCGGCGCACGCGGTCGACATTCTCGTTCGGCAAGAGCTGGCTTTTCTTCGGCTTCGGATTGAGCGGCGTCTTGCGCAAGTCCTCCGGCGAGCGGTAACCGCCCTTCGCCTTCATCATCTGCCAGACCGTCAGCCACGACATCGCGACGACTTTCAGCACCATCAGCGAAGCCGCGATGGCGTAAGCCGCGAATACGGGATTTTGAAATGTGATTGCGTTCATCTGTGCCCTCACCATGTGCAGCTATTTGTTAACGCGAATGCCAGCCGCGCTTGTCGCTTGCGACATTCGCGGAAAACAAGGCAAGCGCGCTCTCGTAACCGTTTGCTTACGCAAAACACAGTTCTCGCTGGCGCGAGAGCATGGACTTGGTCTAGGTGTTTCGAAATTCCGAGCCATCGCGCCTGTTGATGGACTCGTAACCAAAAAGAAAAAAGAGCCAGGAAAAACAATGGAACCGGCCCAGCACAAACCGCTCTCGACCCTCACTCTCGGCTTCATCGGGCTCGCCGCCGTCACGGCGGTTTTCCTCACGCCGCTTGCAATCGTCATGGCCGGCACGCCGTCGAACCAGTTGCTGTTCACGACGCTCTAGCCTCTGCGGCTCGCGATCTTCTTCAAGACATACAAGATCAGAAGATTGACCGCGGGCGCGAGGAACGCCGCCCAGAAGCTCAGGCCGAAGCCGAGGATCGCCATGCGCGGCAGGCGGTCGGCAAACATCGACCAGGGCAGTCCTATCGGCACAAGCAGGCTCGCAATCGGCGAGCCGAACGGCACCGCCCCGATGATCATGCCCGCGAAGCCGGCCACCGCCGCCAGATAAAGCAGCGCGAAAAGCCAGAACAGCCAGCCCAGTATCTTGGCCACTTGCGCCCTCCCCGATTGCCGCAAGGCATCAAACCCTTCCGGCATTCCCGGCCCACTCTGACGCGATTCACCGCCCTGGCAAATCGTTTCGCAAGTGCCGCCGCTCCGGCGAAGCGAAAACACGCCTGCGCTTGACCAATCGCCAATCCGGGAATCCACTTGCAGCCATCGGCACAGGGTTGCCGCAGGTTTTCTCACATGGGGGAATTCCATGACCGCGTATAATGTCGTCCGCTTCAGGACCAAATCCGGCAAGGAAAACGCTTTCGTCGAGGCGCACAGGAAAGCCGCCTTCAAACCCAAAGGCTTCCGCAAGGCATCGCTCGTACAGACCGGTAACCGCACTTTCTGCTTCATCGGCGAGTGGGACGACATGTCGAATATCGCGGCCGCGCGGCCGGAAATGATTGCGCTTCTCGACAGCTTCCGCGACACGCTCGAAGATCTCGGCGGCGGCCTCGGTATGACCGATCCGGTTTCCGGCGCGGCTGTCGTCGAGATGTAAGTCAGCGGACGGTACAGTGACCGGGTCCCCACTATCTCGATGAAGCCTCCCTTCCCGTCATACGAAGAAATCGAGAGCTGGCCCGTGTTCTGGCGCACCGCGCCGCGCACACCGGGCAGCGAGGCCTATGTGCGCGCGAACGCGAACGTCTGGGAATGGGGCGACCCCTCCGACGGCTACACCGCGATCCTGCACGGCGACAACATCAGCTGGAACTGGCACGGCCCGAAGGATTTCGGAAACACCATCGAGCAGGACGTTCCTTCCTTTGTCGCCTTCGGCCCGGACGAGAAGACCACGCCGCCGGGTCTGCCGTTCGAAATGCTCCTGCAAATCCGCTCGCGCGATTTCGCGCGCTGGCCGAAGCTGCTCGAAGAAGCGAGAAAACGCGAACGCGCGCAGACGCCGCCGGAGGCACGCCACTCCACCGACGAAGCCGCGCGCCGCCGCGCCGAAGTTCTCGAAATCGAGGAGCAGCCTGCCCCGTTCTTCCCGCTCCTGTTGCTGGGATTCGCGGTCATCGCCGGAAGCGTCGCGCTTGCGGCGGCGCTCGCGGTCTATGCTCCGCTTTCTGCGAAATACGCGAGCCTCTTCATTCCAGTCCTGATCGGCTTTGCGGCGGCTTATCGCTTCGGCGGCGCTTCGCTGATCGTCGCGGGCTTCTTCGGCATGGCCGCAGGATTTGCGAGCCAGTACGCACTCGAGCGCTATTTCGAATTGTCGCGCGGGCCGCTCGCGACACTTGCCTCCATCGCGGAAGCGCCGCGCAATGCGAATGCCACGCGCTTCTCCGTCACAGACGTGCGCGCGGTGCCCGGCCTCGCCGGAAAGATCGAGCGCCGCGTCAATCTCCGGAGCAGTGCAGGACCGAGCCCGCAGATCACGCATCTCCATGTTGCGCCGCTCGTGCCTTCGAACTGGAAGCGCGGCGATCCCGTGCCCGCATGGCTCGCCTGCAAGACTTCGCCCGGCTTCGATTGCCTGCAACTCGATGCGGACAAAGCCCGGCGGCTGATCCGCGTCCGCGAAGCCGATCTCGCGGATTTCAGCGAGGCCGTGCGCGATGCCGAGCGCAGGCACGGTCTTACTTCCGCTAACAGCGCTCCGATCATCGAGACTGCATACACTGCCTTCGGCGCACCGCTTCGCTATCTGGAAGCCGCGGCCCTTCTCCCGCTCGCGGCATTCGGACTATGGGGCGCAGGTCTCGTGGCGATGCGCATATGGCCGCAACGCGACTGTAGCGCCCGGCATCACAAGACTGCCTATGACCGGATCTGGAAAGCGGTGCTGGCCGGCCTCGCCGGCGCAATCGCGACGAACGCTCTGTTCTATCTGAAGACTAAACTCGGAATCTTCCCGTCTTTCGTGCCCTACGCGGAATTACAGAAGACGCTTGCGATGCTGACCGGCGCGGACGTGCACCCGGCCGTGCCCTGGCTGCTGTCGTTCCTGAACGGCGCGCTCGTACTCGGGCCCTTGTTTCGCGCGACCTATACCTTGCTGCCGGGGCAAAGCGGCCTCGTCAAAGGTTTGCATTTCGGAATTGCAGGCTGGATTCTGGTCGGCCTCGTATTCCTGCCGCTGATCGGTCTCGGAATCTTTGCCGCCAACGCGGCGCTCGGCATCTGGCCCGCGCTCATGATGCTGATGATGCTTCTGATCTACGGCGCGGTGACAGGCACTGTATACGGCCGCCTGCGCTAGACCTTGTCGCCGCCTTCGACCTGCAACGCGACCAGAAAGCGCGAGACCATGTTGTAGCTCGCAATCGTCGCGGTCAGTTCGATCATGCCCTGTTCGTCGAAACGCTTACGCACCTCGGCGAAGACCTTTTCCGGCACCTTCACGTCGAGCGTCATATTGTCGGTATAGTCGAGCACCGCGCGCTGCACCGGCGAGAACAGCTTCGAATTCTCCCAGTCTTCGAGTTCGGCAAGCTGCGTTTCCGAAACGCCTTCCTTCAGCGCATAGGCATGATGCTGCTCAGCTTCGTAAGCCGCGCCGTTCAGTTGCGCGATCCGCATGATGACAAGTTCGCGCAAATCTCCGGCGAGCGCACAGCGCTGGCGGATCGCGGTCATCAGCGCGAGCCAGCCTTCCGCGACCGCGGGGCTGTGCAGGAGCATCCGGTAGATGTGCAGCATCTGCCCGCGCTCGGCGACGATGCGCGCGCTGAGCGGCTTCACTTTCTCCGCATTGATATCGGCGTATTCGATCCGCGCCATGAATTTCCTGCGCGGCTAGCCGCCCGTCTCCAGCTTGCAGGTGAGACTGTCGTCACTGCCGGGAAGCTTCAGGCTCGCTTTCGTCCCCTTGGCGCGAAGGCTCGCGAAATTCCCGTCGTAATGCACGCCGGAAGCCGACGGGATCTTCTTCATGACGGCGAAAGTTTTATTCCACTCGATATAGGCATAGGCCGGGTCCGTGCTGACGACGGTGACGCCGACCAGCGCGTCTAGCCCGTCACAACGCAGCACATAAGGCCCCGCGCTGCGGATCCGGTTACCCGGCTTGCGCGCGGCATCAAAACCCTGCCGCAACTGGTGCACGCGGCGCACATACATCTCCGCGAGGCACTCCTGATCGAAACAGGTGTTGCGCTCGGCGAGCCACTTGCGCTGGCTGTCCAGCAATTCTTCGAAGCCGGGCGTCGCGTTCATTTCCTCGCTCGCCAGCACGTAGAGCCGGGCGATTTCGAGGTCCAGCGCCGCAAGTCCGTTGTCGCCGCACACGAGCTTCTCGGCGTGCTTTTCGGCCTTCTCGCAGTCGAAGCTGGGAGCGATCTTCGGCGGAGGTGCCGGCGGCGTTTCGGGCTTCTTCTCCGCCTGCTCCTGTTTCTGCTGCTCCTGCTTCGCCTCGTCCGGCGTCTGCGCCTGCTGCTCGAGCGGCCCGTCATTCGAGCCTGTCCCTTCAACGAGAAGCCTGCGCGAGACCCAGCCTTTGACGTCCTTGAATTCGACTTCACACCAGCCCGTGCGCGCGTCGGCTTTTTTGCGCGCCTCGTTCGCCTTTTCCCACTGCTTCTTGGTGAGCCCGCCCTTGCAGCCGAGGTTCTTCACCCCGTCGGTGTTTTTGGCGATTTTTCCGACGACCTTCGCGTTCGCATTCGGTTCGCTGCGAACGTTCACGTTGTCGTCCGTCTTCAGGTCGGTGATCTTGAAAAAATCCGGGCCGCTGGCCTGCGCCAGCGCAAAAGTGGTCAACCCTGCGAACGCAGCAGCAGCCAACAACACGCGGCCGGAACCGCCCGGCCTGCTCCCCCGATAAACGAACATACGCAACGCTCCGCCGTCTCGGTGGGTATCATGCCATCTTTGCAGGCGAAGGCAAAATCCGATTGTCCCGCGCGGACGCTCACTCGACGTGGCGCAGCACCGAATGCAGGCCGGACTGCTTGTCGTACAGGGCGACGTGGATCTGCGGATATTTCTTCTTCATCTGCTCGCCGGCGGCCTGCGCCGTTTCGAGATCGTCAAAAGAAGATTTGGTCTGCCGGTCGATCTGGAGCCAGTAGCGGCCCACTTCCGTTACGCGCTTCTGCTTGGACATATCTTTTGCCTTGAACGCAATTTCCTACACTACGATTGCTAGGAGATTCGCGAGCAAGCGCAAAGCAGGCTGTGTGCGCTTTCGACAGAATAAAAAAGCCCCGCCGAAGCGGGGCTTTTTCGTTAGCGGCAGAGCGTACGGCCGTAGTTATCGACGTAGCAGTTCGGACCCGTCACGCGGTCACCCACGATCGCGCCCGAAACCGCGCCGACAGCAATACCGACGGGACCGCCCACGACGCCACCGATCACGCCGCCCGTGACTGCGCCCGTAAAGGCGCCGCCCGGTTCGGCACTGGCCGGAACTGCGGTCGCAATGGCCGCGAGGGAAATTGCGGCAGCCATGACAATCTTCTTCATGGTGTCTCTCCTTCACTCTTGGTTGCCTCGACGGCAGGTACAACGCGCAAGCCGCCGGATTGTTCCGCGATCGGGATTCTCCGCGGCAGCGGCTTACTCCGCGAGTTTCCACTTGATCTGAAACTCGATCTCTTCCTCGCCGTCGCCTCTTTCGTGCTCGATATTGAAACTCGCGCGCGCAGGAACGTAGACGCGCTCGCCTGCGATCTGGATCTCGAAGCGCTCGCCGTTCTCGATCGCGTCGGCAAGCCGCCGCAGCTTTTCGGCGAACGCTCCGAGAGGATAGTCTTTTTCGACGTCGCGCTTGCGTTTTGTCATCGCTGTCCGGTCTCCTTGCTTGAAGACGCGGATGTAAGCGAAGACGCAGCCAGCGCTATCCGTACTAGTCGGGTTGCGGCAATTTGGATCGTTACGTCCTGCGCCGCGGCTGTTTGCTCATCGTCTCCATCATCCTCTCCATCAGGAGCGACAACAGAAGAAATCCGGTAACGAGCGCGACATAGAGATAGAAGCCGGGCCGGATCAGCACGGTGCCGATGCCGATACCCTTGATCGCCACGATCAGGATCGCGAGCAGCATCACGTCGAGCATGGAGAGCCTGCCGAGAAGAACGAGCCACTTCATATAATGCGGCGCCCGCTTCACGTCGGCGAAGTACCAGGCCGCGGTCATCGCCACCATCTTGATCGCAGGCGCCACGATGCCCATCAGCACGACCACCGCGAACAGAAATTTATCGATCTTGTAGAGATCGATCGCCGCCTGCCAAAGGCTGATGTCGTTCCTGAGAAAGAACGAGATGCGCGTCGTGAGCAGCGGCTGAAACAGCACGTAGGCGAACAGCGCGATATTGAGAATGCTCAGCGGCCCGATCAGCTTCGCGAGCCCCTTCGCCGATTTCGCCGCCGTCATCTTGCCGTTCCGCCCGCGATTGTCTTCCGAGACATTCTTTCTACCATGCCGGAGCGGGAACCGCTGAAATCGCCCGCGCAAGCTGACTGCCGGAGGCCAAAAGATAGCCGGCACCGGACTTGTAAGGGCGCTCGCAAGAACCCAAGTTTAGCGCGAGCAGGAGAAAGACAATGACTGCCCAGATCGGTACCTCGAACGAGCCCCGCCCCCACGCTTACGATCCGGCTACCCAGCCTGAGCTGTTCGAGGGCGTGCTCGCGCGCCGCATGTTCGCGTTCCTGTTCGATGCCGTCATTGTGCTGGTCCCGGTCGCCATTCTCGCGCTGTTCATGCTGATGTTCACGGTCGTAACGCTCGGCCTCGGCGTCGTCGTATTCGCCCTCCTCGGCCCGATCGCGGCGATATGGGCGGTGCTTTATGTCGGCGTGACCCTCGGCTCGCCTCACTCGGCGACCTACGGCATGCGCCTCATGGGCCTGCAAATGCGGACGTGGTACGGCGCTCCGATGTATTTCCTGCTCGGCGCGGTGCACGCCATCTTCTTCTGGGTGCTTTCGACCGCGCTGACGCCGCTGATCCTGCTGGTCGCGCTCTTCAATTCCCGCCGGCGCACGCTGCATGACTTTCTTACGGGCACGGTCGTGATCAACGATGAGGCACGCGCGGCCTCGCTTCGCCGTTAGACTCTGAAACAAAGTGTCACGAAATCGCCCTTTGACGAGGCAAGATGAAAGCGCGATGATTCCAACACACAACGAGCCAGGGGCGATTCCGGGCCTGTGACCAAACATTCGCGCGATACTCCCCAGTTCTTCCTGACGAGCCCTTCCGCCTGTCCGTATCTGCCGGGCAAGAAAGAGCGCAAGGTATTCACCCACCTCGTCGGCGAGCGCGCGCCCGAAATCAACGACATCCTCACGAATGGCGGATTCCGCCGCTCGCAATCCATCGCCTATCGCCCGGCCTGCGAGGCCTGCCGCGCCTGCGTTTCCGTGCGGGTCGTAGTCAGCGACTTCGCGCCCGCGCGCACTTTCAAGCGTGTCCTGAAAACCAACAGCGACCTGATCGGCAACGCGCGGCAGACTGTCCCCACCGCCGAGCAATATTCGTTGTTTCGTCATTATCTCGACAGCCGCCACGCCGACGGCGGCATGGTCGACATGACCGTGCTCGACTATTCCATGATGGTCGAAGACAGCCACGTGCGTTCACGGCTGATCGAGTACCGCCCGCGCGGACCCGACACGTTCCTGACCGGCCGCGGCGAAGGCCCGCTGATCGCGGTCGCACTGACAGACGTGCTCTCGGACGGCCTGTCGATGGTCTATTCGTTCTATGACCCCGAGATCGCGCGCGAACGCTCGCTCGGCACCTTCCTGATCCTCGATCACATCGAGCGCGCGCGGCGGATGGGCCTGCCTTACGTCTATCTCGGCTACTGGGTCGATGGCGCAAAGAAGATGGATTACAAAAAGCGTTTCCTGCCGCAGGAGCGTCTCATGCAGGACGGCTGGAAGCGCTTCGACGAGTAGCCGCGCGAAGCCTCAGGCGATCACGCCATTCTTCGCATCCCGCACCCACTTCGACGCCTGCACGAGGCCGCCGAAGGAATAGAAATGCGAAGCGATCTCTCCGAGATTTTCCGATGCTGCGGCTTCGGCCAGATCGTTCACGGCTTCAGCCGGGGTCGCGCGGGTCAATAGCCTGCCGATCGAAGCCGCATGCCGCGTAAAGCCGTTTGCGGAAGCGCGGACGCCGCAACGCTTCGCGAATTTCATGAGCGCCGGAATGCCCGCCGGGCCCGCCATTCCGATCCGCACCCGGTTGCGAACGCCGCTCGCGCGCAAGGCCCGAAGCCACGTCACCACCGGCCAGGCGTCGAAAGAAAATTGCGTTACAATATCCGCCGCCAAACCGGCGCGTTCCGCCGCCTCCAGCTTGTCGCGGAGCGAAACGCGCAGCACGTCCTCGGAAATGCCGGGATGACCCTCCGGATAGGCTGCGATGCCGATCTCCCGGATACCGCTCGCCTCAAGCACGCCGCTTTCGAGAATTTGGAGCGCGTTTTCGAAAGGTCCCGCGCTTCGCCCATGATCGCCGCCGATCAGCATGATCCGGCTCACGCCGGCTGACGACACAAGGCGCGCAAGCATGTCCCCGAGCTTCTGTTCTGAAATTACGTTACGCGCCGCAATATGCGGCACCGGCTTGAGCCCGCGCATGAACACGCCCCGCGCGGTCTGCAAGAGCTTTTCGGCGCTGCGGTTCGGAAGGTCCGTGAGATAGATCGCAGTACCTGTCGGCAAAGCGGAAGCCGCCTCGTGCAGTTCGGCTTCCGTGGGCATCACCGCTTCGAGCGAAACGTCGCTCAAAATCGCGTTGAAGTCCGGCGCGTCAGCGATGCTTTCCAGCCTGTGCGGATTGAGCATGGTCTAGTCCCGCTTTTTTGAGATGACGTAAGACTCGTCGCTGAACCACAGACCGCCGTGCTGTTGCAGCACCTCTCGCGTCGCCTGAAGGTAGCGGTCGTCGGTCACGACTTTCGAAAGCCGGTCGTCCTCGACCTGCGCCACGTAGATCGCGGCGTTCCAGGCCGCAAACAGCGTGGACGTTCCGATCGACGATCCGCTTTCCGCCGAGATTTCGGATGGCAGCGTGTGCATGTCGTAGCGGAAGATCGAGCGATTGTCGGCGTAGGCGTTGAAATTCAGGTCGCGGCCCGCGGAACCGAGTTCGTTCTTCACCGCTTTCAGGATCGCATGACGATCCTGCGTGAACGGATTGTCTCCCGGCCAGACCTTCTGAATGATTTCCTGCCCGGGGTCGCCGCCGCGCGAGTGAATGCCGATCATGCGTCCGCCCGGCCCGAGCGCGCGCGCAAGCGGGGCGATCACTTTCTTAGCCTTGAACTCGACGGACGAGCGAAGCCGGTAGGGCTGCGAGGCCATGACGAGGTCGTAATTCGCGTCGGTAGCGCCGCGTTTCGGAATGATGTTGTCCAGGAGAAACTTGTGATCCTGACGGTAGATCACGAGCACCACCGGCCGCTCGTAAACCGGATTGCCGCTCTTCGGCGAAACGCGCGCTTTCCAGTTCTCGGCAAGGAACGGTTGCAGCGCGGAGATCTGCGACTCGAATGAGAAGGCAGAGTTTCCGGTGAGCGCGAGTTCGTGCCAGACCATGCTGGAGGCGGCTTCGCGCGAATGCGTCGTCAGCCACGGCGCTTCCGAATAATACATGTTCGTCAGCACGAGCACGGTCGACGGATGCTCGAAGAAGCGGTCGGCCATCTTGTCGAGCGCGAGCCGCACGTCTTCGAGACTGATTTCCTTGCCGACGATGTAAAACGGCAGCGTCGAGAAACGCTCATGCATCGCGCGCATCACGCGCGACAACACGGTGGCATCGCCGACGCCGGCATCGAATACGCGCAACGCCGGCGGACGCGGATGGATGTTGCCGAGCTCCATGCCGACCCGGTTCGCGATCACCGACTTCTCGCCACAGGTGTTCACGAAGAGGAGATATTTCTGGCGGTTGTCGAAGAAGCGGAAGTTGCGCTGCGGGTCGTCGCCCTCGTCGCCGGAAGGAGGTGCCGGTGGGATCGATGAGATCGGCCGCGGCGGCATCGGCCGCTCGATGATCGCGCCTCGCGGGGCCGAGATGCTGTCGTGCATGAACGAGCGGATGCGATCGAGCGTCACGGTCGTGATCCGGCCGCCGTCGCGAAGAGCGGGCTGGAACTGCTCGACCGCACCGAGCGCGATGCCGCCTCGCGGGCGCGCCGGGAAGGCGCGACCT
>CAZFPR010000009.1:10723-15034 GCA_964521045.1 uncultured Hyphomicrobiales bacterium | reverse complement strand
CCGGCCGCCGTCGCGAAGGCGGCTCACCAGTTTTCCGTCGTTGACCGCGCGCCGGCCGAACGTCGACTCCGCCAAGCCCGCGCGGCGGCAATAGTCGGAGATTTCCTGGAGTATTTCTTCGGCCTGCATGACCACTGCTTCCGTCCTGAACGATTCCAACCCGCGCGAGGCTGTTTGCCGCCCCTTTCGCTGGCTTGAAGGAGACGCCCGGAGGCCCTCTCGGTCAACCTCAAATCGTCCCAACAGAATCGTGGGCAGCATTGGTGGGCATATCGCCCACTAATTTATATAAGTAATTTCAATATACTACGCCTTGCATCAACATCAGCCTCTCCTGCCCACCCGATAACTCATTGAATCTTGCCAAACGCATGGGGCCATAGCCCACTTGCATCCGTGCAGAGTCGCAGCGGCTGTTCTTTCGCCAAATTGAGACGCTAGTGACGTAGAATTCGCAGCAACAAAAAGATCGAATGCCGGCAGCATGAACCTGCAACGCACACTCCTGATCGCACTACTCGCCGCGGCAGCGTTCGCAGTGGCTTTGACCATTTCAAACGCCGCGGAAATCGCGAAGACAGACCACGTCACCGCACGCCTCGTGACCGAGGCGCGCTCGGTCGAAGCCGGCAGCACGATCACCGTTGGCATCCACAAGGTCATCAAACCGCGCTGGCACACCTATTGGGGCAATCCCGGCGATGCCGGTATGGCGACCTCGATCGTCTGGACGCTGCCGCAAGGCGCGAATGCCGGAGAAATCCTCTGGCCCGCACCGAAGCGCATCATGGTCGGACCGGTCGCGAACTATGGCTACGAAGACGAAGTGACCCTGCTCGCGAAGATCAAGCTGCCGGAAAACCTGCGCGCGGGAGACACCGTGCCGGTCAAAGCGGTGGTCGACTGGCTCGTCTGCGAGGAAATCTGCATCCCCGAGCAGGTGACGCTCGAACTCTCCCTGCCCGTCGTTGCGAAAGGCATGTCTACCGGCATCAGCATCCGCGAGATCGAAAACGCTCGGACGAAACTTCCCGTCGAGAACGCCTTGCCGTTTACGGCGAATGCGAAGGACGGAAAGATCGAACTCGTCGCGGCCTCCGGCGATATATCGCCGGCGAAGTTCAGGAGCGCGCACTTCTTCGCATCCGATTGGGGTGTCGTCACCCACGCCGCCGACCAGCCCCACCGTATCAAGAATGGCGAGATCACGCTCACGCTCTCTCCCTCCGAGCCGAAGCTGCCGCCGGTTTTGCGCGGCGTACTAGTGCTCGAGGATGCCAAAGGCGGCAGGCAGACCGCCTACGCGGTCTCGGCGAACATCACCGGCACGCTCGGCACCCGCAGCAGCATCGCGGTTCCTGACATCGGCTTTGTGACGGCGCTCTTCTTCGCGTTTCTCGGCGGCATCATTCTCAATCTGATGCCCTGCGTTTTTCCCGTGCTCTCGATCAAGGTGCTTTCGCTCCTGAACCACGCGCGGATGGGCTACCGGCAGCGACACATCCATGGCCTCGCCTATACCGCCGGCGTGCTCGCCTGTTTTGGCGTGTTCGCGGCGATCGTACTCGCCTTCAAGGCCGGTGGCGCGGAGCTTGGCTGGGGCTTCCAGTTTCAGTCTCCGCTGTTCGTGCTCTTTCTCGCCTATCTGCTGTTCGCCGTCGGCCTGAGCCAGTCAGGCCTGATCGCTTTCGGCTCGTCGCTTTCGCGGCTCGGCGCTTACGGCGGAAACGACGGCTACGGCATGAGCTTTCTTGCGGGCGGGCTCGCCGCCGTTGTCGCGACCCCCTGCACCGCGCCCTTCATGGGTGCAGCGCTTGGTTTCGCGGTCAGCCAGCCGGCGCCGATGCTGCTCGCGATCTTTTTCGCGCTCGGGCTCGGTCTCGCGCTTCCATATCTCCTGCTCTGCTACTGGCCCGCGCTCCTCCGTTTCCTCCCGAAGCCGGGCGCGTGGATGGAGCGGCTCAAGCAGGCTCTTGCCTTCCCGATGTATGCGACCGCGATCTGGCTGGTCTGGGTACTCGCGCAACAGGCAGGCGCGAACGCTGTCGCGGCAGCGCTCGGCGGCATGTTGCTGATCGCATTCGGCGCGTGGGTCTTTGCTTCATCCGGCAAATCCTGGCGCGCAGCGAACTACACGCTTTCTGCGTCAGCGCTCGCGGCTGCGGTTCTGCTCGGCGTTTATTTCGTGAACGGCGCGTCCGCGCCAGCGCAGGCGTCAAGCGCGAATGCGCGCTATGAAGCCTATACGCCGCTGCGTCTTGCGGAACTGCGGGCGCAGAACCGCCCCGTCTTCGTGAATCTGACCGCCGCATGGTGCATCACCTGTCTCGTGAACGAGCGTGTCGCACTCGACCGCGCGAATGTGATCTCGGCCTTCGAGGCGGCGAACGTCGCCTATCTCAAGGGCGACTGGACGCATCGCGATCCCGCGATCACGCAGATGCTCGCAAACTTCGGCCGCAACGGCGTGCCGCTCTACGTGTTCTATCCGGCGGGCGCGAACGCGCAGCCTGTCGTGCTGCCGCAAATCCTCACACCGGAAATCGTGTTGCGTGAAATCGGGCAGCCGAAAACCGCCCGCATCGAAAACTAGAAAGGGAGAAAACAATGATGAAGAAGCTGATTGCCACTGCGGCCCTTGCAACAGTCCTCGCGTTTCCCGCCGCGGCATCGCCCGAGGTCGGCAAGGAAGCGCCTGCCTTCACCGCCCAAACCGCCGACGGAAAGACCATCGATCTGAAGTCGCTGCGCGGCAAGATCGTCGTGCTGGAATGGACCAACCACGATTGCCCGTATGTGCGGATGCATTACGGCGCGAACAACATGCAGACGTTGCAGAAAGAAGCCGCCGACAAGGGCATCGTGTGGCTTCAGGTGATTTCATCGCCGCCCGGCAGGCAGGGCTACGTCGATGGCCTGACCGCGATCAAGCTGAACGACGATCGCAAGGCTGCGCCCGCGAACACCCTCCTCGATCCGAAGGGGAAGGTCGGCATGCTCTATGGCGCACAGACGACGCCGCACATGTACGTCATCGATGCCAAAGGCACGCTCGTCTACAAGGGCGGCATCGACAGCATTCCCTCCGCACGCGCAGACTCGCTGCCCAAGGCTGTGAACTACGTCCGCGAAACCCTGCAAGCGGTCGTCGCGAACAAGCCGGTGCCGAACCCCTCGACCCGGCCCTACGGCTGCACGATCCACTACGGATCCTGACCAGCAGCAGGAACCGATACCGGGGCCGGCGCTCGAAAGGGCGCCGGCCCTTTTCGTTTTTGAACCTTTGAATCGCTCATTGCGAACCATTCGCAAGAAGCTTGACAATCCCTGCTGCGCGGCGCATCTTTCTGCGAATAGTTCGCAATAGCATCAGGAGCGCAACGTGCGCCGCATCTTCCCGGTTCTCGCGCTCGCCGCGCTCTCCATCTTCTTCGGCGTACTCCATGCACCCGCTCAGGCGCAGCAGAAGCCGCTTCGCGTGGTCGCAACGGTGTCGATGCTTGCAGACACCATCCGCGCCGTCGGCGGTAGCCGGGTCGAGGTTTCGAGCCTCCTTGGCGAGGGTGTCGATCCGCATACCTATCGCCCCACCCGCGCCGACATCGCCAAGCTCTCTTCCGCCGATCTCGTGATCGCGAACGGTCTGCATCTCGAAGCGCAGCTCGACGAAACGCTGAAGGCGCTGGCCCGCTCGAAGCCCGTACTCTTTGCCGCGGAAAAGATTCCGCAGTCGCAACTGCTCGCCGATGAAGATTACAAGGATCGCAAGGACCCGCACGTCTGGATGGATCCGAAGCTTTGGTCGATCGTCGTCGAAGCGGTGCGCGACACGCTGATCGAGCGCGACCCCGCGGGCCGCGCGGCGTATCAGGCCGGAGCGGCTGCATATCTTGCTGAACTTTCACGGCTTGCGGACTACAGCCAGAAAATCCTGAACTCAGTGCCGAAGGAAGCGCGCGTCCTCATCACCGCGCACGACGCCTTCGGCTATTTCGGCCGTGCCTACGGTTTCGATGTCGAGGGCATTCAGGGTCTTTCCACCGAAAGCGAAGCCGGCCTGAAGCGCATCGAGGAACTCGTGACGCTGCTGGTCACGCGAAAGGTCCGCGCGGTTTTCGTCGAAAGCTCCGTTCCGGAACGCAACGTCCGCGCACTCGTGGAAGGCGCGCGAGCGCGCGGCCATCAGGTCGTGGTCGGCGGCGAACTCTATTCCGACGCGCTCGGCGCACCGGGGACTTACGAAGGCACGCTGATCGGCATGCTCGACCACAACGTGACCACGATCTCCCGCGCGCTCGGCGGGGAGACGCC
>CAZFPR010000009.1:5999-10713 GCA_964521045.1 uncultured Hyphomicrobiales bacterium | reverse complement strand
GGCCGCGCGGCGCTCGATAATTTCTCGTGGGATGCGCCGGAGCGCGGCCTCGCCGCCATCGTAGGACCGAATGGCGCGGGCAAGTCGTCGTTGCTCAAGGCCATACTCGGCCTCGTGCCGAAAGCGGCGGGTCACGCCGAAATCTTCGGCAAGCCGGTTTCCGAACAGCGCGACCTGATCGCCTATGTGCCGCAGCGTGCGAGCGTCGACTGGGATTTCCCTGCAACCGCCGCCGATGTCGTCGCCATGGGGCTCTACCGCAGGATCGGCTGGCTCAGGCCGGTGCGCGCCGCCGATCGTACCGCCGCCAAAAAGTATCTCGACATGGTGCGCCTCGGCGACTTTGCCGATCGCCAGATCGGCGCCCTCTCCGGCGGGCAGCAGCAGCGCGTGTTTCTCGCCCGCTCACTCGCGCAGCAGGCGAAGCTGTTTTTGCTGGACGAACCCTTCGCCGGTGTCGATGCCGTCACCGAAGGCGTCATGACCGGCGTATTCCGCGAACTGCGCGACGCCGGTTCGCTCGTTGTCTGCGTGCATCACGATCTTTCCAGCGTGCGGGAAATCTTCGATCACGTCGTGCTCCTGAACCGCGAGTTGATCGCAAGCGGCCCCGCCGGCACCACGTTCACACCCGAAAACATCGCCCGCACCTACGGCGTGCCGCTCGCATTGAAACCCGACAATGGCTGAACTGCATCCTTTGCTTCAGGTTCTGCTGTTACAGGCGGGCTACAACACGATTGTCGTGATGCTCGGCGCCGCCGCGCTGGGAGCGGCGACCGGCGTCGTCGGCGTATTCGCGATGCTTCGCCGCCGCGCGCTGGTAGCCGACGCAGTCGCTCACGCAACCCTGCCCGGGGTCGCACTCGGGTTCATGGTTGCGGTCGCACTCGGCTTCTCCGGGAAAAATCTCTCGTTTCTGCTCTCGGGTGCGGCGCTCACCGCCGTTCTCGCCGCCCTTTCGATTCAGTGGATCGCAAACCGCACGCGGCTCACCGAAGACACCGCGATCGCGTCGGTGCTTGCGACCTTCTTCGCACTCGGGATCGTGCTGCTCACGGTGGTCCAGACCCTGAAGACGGGCGGCCAGGCCGGTCTGGACATCTATCTGCTCGGCGCCACCGCGGGAATGCTGCGCGAGGAAGCGATCACGCTTGCGCTGTTCGCGGTAGCCGTTGCCCTTATCGTGCTGCTCCTGTTCAAGGAACTGACCCTCATTTCCTTCGATGCGGATTACGCCCGCGCGCACGGCTTCCCGGTGCCGCTGCTCGATCTTGCGATCCTTGCGCTCGTTCTCGTGGTCGTCGTGATCGGTCTCCGGATCGTGGGTCTCGTGCTGATCGTGGCGCTCCTGATTACGCCCCCGGCTGCGGCGAGGTTCTGGAGCGACCACACCGGACGCATGACGATCGTATCCGGCGCGATCGGAGCATTCTCCGCCTATTTCGGTGCCGCGATCTCCGCGATCAGCCCCGATACGCCGACCGGCGCGGTGATCGTGCTGGTCGCCTTCACGCTTCTTCTCGCCAGCGTGTTCTTCGGCAGCGCGCGGGGCCTTCTCGTCCGCGCCATCGGCGAGAGACGTCTGAGACGCGCGCCATGATCTCGTTTCTCCAGATCGATCTTCCCGCGATGCTGGTCGGCACGCTCGCAGCCCTCGTCTGCGCGCTGATCGGAAACTTCCTGGTGCTCACGCGCCAGAGCATGCTCGGCGACGCGATGGGGCATGTGGTGCTGCCCGGTATCGTGATCGCTTTCGTACTTGCCGGAACGACCGCGACCTGGGTCATGCTCACCGGCGCATTCGCCGCCGCGCTCTTCTCGGCGATGCTCGTCGAGTTTTTCCGGCGGGTTGCGCGGATCGAAGCCTCCGCGGCGCTCGGATCGGTATTCACTGCGATGTTCGCGCTCGGCGTGTTGCTCTTGGAGCAGACCGGGGTCGCGCGCACGACTTTCGACGTTCACCACATTCTGTTCGGAAATATCGAGACCGCGATCTGGCCGGCAGCAAACGGCGTCGCAAGCCTGTTCGACCCGACCGCGCTTGCGAGCCTGCCCCCGCAGCTCGGACGGCTTGCGTTCGGGCTCGCCGTCGTCGCGCTCGTGGTCGTTCTCCTGTTCAAGGAGCTTCGCGTCGTCAGCTTCGATCCCGATTTCGCACGCACGGTCGGCATTCCGCCGCAGATTATCGGCGCTGTCGTGGTTACGCTCGCAGCACTCGCTGCGGTGGTATCTTTGTCCGCTGTCGGAGTCATCCTTCTCGTTGCGATGATGGTGTGTCCGCCCGCAACCGCGCGTATGCTCACCGACGACCTGAAGACGCAGGTCTGGCTTTCGTTGCTGTTTGCGCTCGCTAGCGGCGTATTCGGATATGCGATCGCGGTGCTCATGCCGCTCGCCTTCGGCTACGAGATTTCGCTTGGCGCCGCCGGCACCATCGCCGTGCTGTCAGGCCTGTTTCAGCTTGTTGCCATGCTACTCGGCCCGAAGCGTGGATTGCCTCAATTGGCGTAATCCCATCGTGGACGGAGCCTCCTCCATCCGCTAAGCATCCCGCCACGAATTCCCAGGGATGCGCCGCAAGTTCCATGCTGTTTTACGAACCGTTTTTTGCGGTGATCGCGTTCCCCGCATTTTACGCCGTCTATCTCTGGTTCAACGACCGCGCGGCCGCGAAGAAGTGGGCGCTCATTCTCGGCAGCGTCGCGTTCTATACGTGGGGCGAGCCGCTTTTCGTCCCGGTCGTGCTCGCGTCTTCCCTGCTCGACTATGTGCTTTCGAAGCGCATCGCACCCGGAAAGCGCGATCTCTCGCGCAAGTTCTGGCTCTCGCTAGGGATCGCCGCCAATCTCGGCATCCTCGTCTTCTATAAATACACCGACTTCCTGATCGCGAATTTCAACACGCTGCTTGCGCCGTTTGCCGGTTCACAGCTGCCGCTGCTGAAAATCGCGCTGCCGATCGGCGTGTCCTTCGTCGTCTTCGAGAAGATCAGCTATCTCGTCGACACCTACCGCGGCGCGTCTAAGCCCGCGTCGAAATTTTCGGACTACACGCTCTTCGTGTTCATGTTCCCGAAGCTCTTGGCCGGCCCGATCCTCAAATATCACGAGATGCAGGATCAGATCGCGAAACCCGCGACCGTTACCTGGGACGATGCCTGGGCAGGCTTCCTCCGCTTCTCGCGGGGCATCGCGAAGAAGCTTCTCATCGCCGACACCTGCGGCGCCTTCGCCGATCAGGCGTTCGGGGCGAATGCCGCCTCGCTCGGCAGCGGACAGGCATGGCTCGGCATCGTCTGTTTCACGTTGCAGATCTATTTCGATTTCTCGGGCTATTCCGACATGGCGATCGGTCTCGCGCGCATGCTCGGCTTCCGGCTGCGAGAAAACTTCAACATGCCTTACACGGCACGCTCACTCACGGACTTCTGGCGGCGCTGGCACATTTCGCTCACGACCTGGATCCGCGACTATCTCTACAAACCGCTCGGCGGCAACCGCGGCCCCGCAGCACAGACCTTTCTCAATCTCTGGATCTGCTTCCTGCTCTCCGGCATCTGGCACGGCGCAAGCTGGAACTTCGTGTTGTGGGGTGCGTTCAACGGCCTCTTCCTCACGCTCGACCGCCTCTTCCTGATCCGGTGGCTGGAGCGATCCGGCACTTTCGTTTCCACGCTCGTGACGCTGTTCATCGTCATGATGGGCTGGGTGATCTTCCGCGCGACTTCGGTCGAACACATGGGCGGATATTTCGCCGCGCTGTTCGATTTCACCCGCGCGAGCCCCTATTTCGAAATTCCGCCGGAGCTTCCGCTCGCCATCCTCGCCGGCACCGTTCTCTCGCTGCTGCCGGCAACGCCGCTTTATGCGCCGCTGGTTCGCGCTTATGAGCGGAACCATTATCTGCAAAGGGCCGCAGTTGCGGCGCTCGTCGCGCTTTACGTGATTGCGCTGGCTCGCGCCTTCGCGGTCCCCTTCACCCCCTTCATTTACTTCCGGTTCTGACGATGACGATGTTTCGCATGCCATCGCTGACCCGGAAGCAATACTTCGCGCTCGCGATGGTCGTTCTGCTTGCCGTGCCTGTCGGCACGGCGTGGAACCTGCTCGCGCGCAACTTCGCGCCCAAGCTGGAGCTTCGCATCGGCCGCGGCCTGCGCGGTGTCGTCGAGCCGCCGAAACCGTTCGAGTGGTCGTGGCGGGCATTCGCGAACGGCGACAACCAGCGTGCCATGGCCTACGAGGCAACGCAGGCCGTTCCCATCCGTAACGGCATCATCCGGATCAACAACCAGATCCGCTATAAATTATTCGGACAGTTCGGCGCGCCGGGCATTCTGCGCGGCAATGACGGCCATCTGATCGAGAAGCCTTATCTCGACGAATATTGCTCGCGCAATCTCGCGGCGATGGACGCACCCGCACGTCTGTGGGTGTCGCAGCTCAAGCAGCTGCAAGACACGCTCGTCGCGCGGGGTCATGTCTTTATCTATCTGCTCACGCCCTCCAAGGTCGCGCACTTCCCGGAAGCGTTCGTCGACCGCTATCCCTGCGCCGCGCCGAAAAAAGACCGCGAAGGAAAAGTCCCCGCTTATGTCGCGATGTTGAAGCAGGCCGGCATCAACGTCGTCGATGGCGCGACGTTAACCCATTCGATGAAGGGCAAGTACGAGTTCGGCATGTTCCCGCAGGGCGGCGTGCACTGGAACCAG
>CAZFPR010000009.1:0-5989 GCA_964521045.1 uncultured Hyphomicrobiales bacterium | reverse complement strand
AGGGAATCGACCTGCTGGTCAACATCTCCTCCTCGCCCTGGAACCTGGGCAAGGAAAGGACGCGTCTCAAGATGCTGGAAACCATCGCGCGGACCGATCAGCTTGCCGTCGCCTACTCCGCCAATGCGCTAGTTTCGGAAGTGAATCGCCAGCGCAACGCGCGTGTGATCCCGCCGCTCGAGTGGACATACAAGATTTCGAGCAATGCCACCGGCGAAGACCGCGACCTGCTCGATCTTCTGAATATCCTTCTCCCCCGGCCCGACTACACCGTGCCGATCGTAAGCTACACGCCGCGCCAGTGTGGGCCTGAGGCGAAGCTCGACGTCGCCGTCATCGGCGGCAGCTTCATCCACACATTGGCGGAAGCGCTTGCACGCGGTGCCTGCCTGCACGGGCTGAAGAGTTACAACTATCTCTACTACGGACAGCGCGGCGGGCCGGAATACAAGGTGCTCAAGGGCCGCATGACGCCGGATGACGTCCGGCCCATCGGGAATGCGGATGTCGTGATCCTCGAAGAAAACGAATCCATCATCCCGCAGAAGGACGGCCACGCCTTCGAACTGTACCAGTTGCTGCTCGGAAAGAAGTAGCGCCTAGCCGCGGAAGCGGTTGTTCTTCGGGAAGCCCTTGGGCGCAAGCCGGCCTGCGTCCGCGCGATTGCCGCGCCAGTCGCGAAGTTCGCCCTTCGAAAGCGAGTGCTGCCGGTTAGCGCTGTCGGTCCAGCTTAAGCCGTCGTCGAGGTTGAACGTCTTTGCGTCGGAAAGTCCGCCGTCCTTGTAGCGCTGTAGCTTCACGCCTGCGCCGCGTCCCATCACCGGCAGGTCTTTCGCGGAGAAGACCAGCATCTTCCGGTTCTCGCCGATGACCGCTACATGGTCGCCGCCTGCCGGCGCCACCACGGCCGCCTTGTCGGGCGCCTTCACGTTCAGCACCTGCTTGCCCTTACGGGTCGTAGCGAGCGCGTCTTCGACCTTCACGACGAAGCCCTTGCCCGCATGCGAAGCGACCAGGAATTTCTGGCCTTCGGCATAGGGGAACACGACAACGATCTCATGGCCCGCTTCGATCTCGACCATCAGGCGGATCGGCTCGCCATGCCCGCGGCCGCCCGGAACCTTTCCGGCATCCAGCGTGTAGAACCGGCCGTTGCTCGCAAACACCATAATCTTCGACGTGGTCTCCGCGTGGAACGCGGTCTTCAGCTTGTCGTCGCCCTTGAACTGAACGTCGTCCAGCTTTTCGGTGTGCCCGCGCAGCGCGCGGATCCAGCCCTTCTCGGACACGACGACGGTGATGGGCTCGCGCGTCAGCATCGACTCCGCAACCGCGGCTTCGTCGACTTCCGCCGCGGCCTCGAACCCGGTGCGGCGCTTGCCGAGTTCGGTCGTGGGTCCGAACAGCGCCTTCACTTCCTTGATCTGGTCGGAAATCTTCTTCCACTGCCCGGCCGGAGATTTCAGGAGCTTCTCGAGTTCGGCTTTTTCTTTCTTCAGATCCGCGTGCTCGCCGCGGATTTCCATTTCCTCGAGCTTGCGCAGATTGCGAAGCCGCATGTTGAGGATCGCTTCGGCCTGCACGTCGGAGAGCTTGAAGCGCTTCATCAGCACAGGCTTCGGCTCGTCCTGCGTGCGGATGATCTTGATGACTTCATCGAGGTTCAGATAGGCGATCAGGTAACCGCCGAGCACTTCGATGCGATGGTCGATGATGCCGAGACGGTTCTTGGAGCGGCGGATCAGCACCGCGCGGCGATGATCGAGCCATTCGCGCAGCACTTCCGCAAGGTTGACCACGCGCGGCGTGAGCCCGCCCATCAAGACGTTCATGTTGAGCGGAAACCGGCTCTCCAGTTCCGTGAGCTTGAAGAGTTGCTCCATCATCAGCACCGGATCGACCGAGCGCGAGCGCGGCTCGAGCACCATGCGTACGTCTTCGGTGGACTCGTCGCGGATGTCAGCGAGGAGCGGCAGTCTCTTGTTTTGCAGGAGCTCGGCGATCTTCTCGATCAGCCGCGATTTCGGCACCGAGTAGGGAATTTCCGTAACCACCACGACCCAGGTGCCGTTCCCGGTATCTTCCTGGGTCCAGCGTGCGCGCACGCGGAATGAGCCGCGGCCCGTGTTGTAGGCTTCGCGGATCGTCGCCTTGTCGTCGACGATGATGCCGCCGGTCGGGAAATCCGGTCCCTTGACGAATTTGAGCAACTCGCGCGGCTGGCACTTCGGTTTCTCGATCAGGAAAAGTGCCGCGTCGCAGAGTTCGGCCGCGTCTTCGTCGATGCCTTCGAGCAGAAGACGCGCGACATCGGTCATGCGCGCTTCGGTGTAGCGCATGGCGGCCGCGTTATCGCCGTCCACGTTGCCGAAATTGCCCTGCCCGTCCACGAGCGGATAGCGCTGCGCGAAATCCTGCGCGAGCCGCACCAGCGCGTCATAGACCGACTGGTCGCCGTGCGGATGCAATTTTCCTATCACTTCTACGCCCCCGCGCGCGGACTTCTTGAAGCCCGTGCCCGGGTCGAGCCGCAGAATGCGCATCGCGTGCAGAATGCGGCGGTGAACCGGCTTCAACCCGTCGCGCGCATCAGGCAGCGCGCGGCCCATGATCGTAGACAGCGCGTAGGACAGGTAGCGCTCTTCCAGCGCTTCCTTCAGTTCGACGGGCTCGATATTGCCCCCGCCGCCACCGGGCGCGGGAGGAGCGATTCGCTTGGTCATGTTCTAGCGGTACTCAGTCGCGGCAAGCTGTTCAACTGTTCAGGCCGCCCGCATGCGCCTTGCCGCCGCGACCAGCGATGCCCGGGCTTCGGGTAGCTGGAGGCCGCGCGGCTCCAGCACATGAACCGAAAGGAAGTGCCCGGTCAGCGTGAAGGCAGCCGCGATATCGGCGGAGGTGATACTTACAGCCGCTTCGCGGAGAAAAGACGGCAGCGGCAGAAGGCGATCGCGCCACGCCTCGCCCGCGGCACGGCTCACGGCCCGGCCCGACTTCGGCGAGACATAGATCAGGTCGCGGGTCGCGCCGGTCGCGGCGCAACTGGAAAGGTCGAGCCCGAAGCCGAGTTCCGCAAGCAGCTGAAGCTCGAAACGCGCGATCAGCGACGGCGCCTCCGGCTCGTCGATCCGGTCGAGGATGTATTCCGACATGACGAAGAGATCGGCATGCGGATCGCGTTCCGGCAGGAGCCGCATCAGCGATGCAATGGTCTGCAAGCCGAAGCTCGCGCGTGCCGCCATCATCATGCGGTCGGCACGCGATTGCGTGATCTCGAGCGTGTAGTTGCCGAGTTGCTCGTCGAGCCGCGCCCGCCACACCGTGGTGACGCTGTTGCCGGGCTGCAGCGACGGCGTTTTCTTGCGCGACCCGCCGCCATAGACGAGCCCGAGATGCCGGCCGTGTTCGGCGGTCATCAATTCCGCGACGGCATGGCCTTCGCCGTGGCGGCGAAGGCCGAGAATGATGCCGTCGTCGGTCCACTCCATTGTCTATTCTCTCGGAAACTCCAGCCCCATGCCGCGATAGCGCTCGGGGTCGTCGCCCCAGCCTTCGCGCACCTTCACGTGCAGAAAGAGATGCACCTTCTTCTCGATCTCTTTCGAGATTTCCTTGCGCGCATCCATCGAGATGGATTTCACCATCTTGCCGCCCTGCCCGAGCACGATTTTCTTCTGCCCGTCCCGCTCCACGTAGATCGTCTGCTCGATCCGGACGGAGCCGTCTTTGCGCTCCTCCCACGAATCGGTTTCGACCGTCGATTGATAGGGTAACTCTTCATGCAGCCGGAGATAGAGCTTTTCGCGCGTGATCTCGGCCGCCATCAGGCGCATCGGCACATCCGAGATTTCGTCTTCCGGGTAGAGCCAGGGCCCCTTCGGCAACGACGCCGCGAAATAGTCCCGGACATCCGCGACCCCGTCCCCGTTCGTGGCCGAGATCATGAAGGTCCGCTCGAAGGGGATGAGTTCGTTGGCGCTCGCGGTCAGCGCGAGCAGCTTCTCACGGTCGATCAGGTCGATCTTGTTGAGGATCAGGATCTTCGGCTGCCGGACTTCCTTGAGCCTGCCGATGATCGCCCGGTTCTCTTCGTCGAGTACGCGCTGCGCGTCGATCAGCAGCGCCACGATATCGGCGTCGGTCGCGCCCTGCCAGGCGGAGCCGACCATGGCGCGGTCGAGCCTGCGCTTGGGCGCGAAGATGCCGGGCGTATCGACGAACACGATCTGCGTCTTTCCGGCCATCGCGATCCCGCGCACCGGCACGCGCGTCGTCTGCACCTTGTGCGTGACGATCGAGACCTTCGCCCCGACCAGTGCGTTAAGCAGCGTTGACTTGCCCGCATTCGGCGCGCCGATCAGTGCAACGAAGCCTGCGCGCGTTTCTTCACTCATAGGAACTTGCCTCGACACCTTCGCGCGCGAGCATAGCTGCGGCGGCGGCGCGCTCCGCCTCCCGCTTGGAAGCACCGACGCCCTCGATTGGAATCATTCCGGGCAATTCGAGCACGATGCGGAATTGCGGCTTATGCGCGGGCCCGCTCCGCCCGACTTCGCGATAGGCCGGCACCGGCATGCCACGCGCCTGTGCCCATTCCTGTAGCGCGGTCTTCGCGTCGCGCGCACCGCGCGCCGGCGCCTTCATCATCATCGGCCGCCACAGCCGGTCGATGATCTTGAACGCGGTCGGATAATCCGAGTCAAGATAGATCGCGCCGAAGATCGCTTCCGAGGCGTCACCCAGAATGGTCTGCTTGCGGCGGCCTTCGGAATTTTCTTCGCTCAAACCCAGAATGAGATGATCGCCGACGCCGAGCTGATTGGCGATATAGACCCAGGACTAGTTGCGGATGAGTGGAGACTGCTTGCGCGCAAGTCCACACTCGTTGTCGGTCGGGAACGCCCTGGATCGCATCTCGGCGATTGCCAGCGCCAGCACGCGGTCGCCCAGAAATTCCAGCCGCTGATAGTCGGGCTTGTCGGATCTTCCGGTGACCGCCGAATTATGCGTGAGCGCTTCCTGAAGCAGCGCAACGTTCTTGAAGCGGTAGCCGAGCCGCGTTTCGAGTGCGGATAGATCGCTCGCGCGCTTCATCGCACCCGGTCGAAAATCCGGCTCCAGCGGACGTCGAACGGCCAGCGCCAAAGCTGATAGACGGCGGTGCCCTCGGCGAGCGAGAAGAAGATGATCTCGGCGCGGCCGATGAAATTCTCGAGCGGCACGTAACCCACCGCGGACTGCACCCGGCTGTCGGTTGAGTTGTCGCGATTGTCGCCCATCATGAAATAGTGCCCGGCGGGCACCACATATTCCGGCGTGTTGTCGTAATAGCTCTCGCCGAGATCGAGCGTTTCGTAACTCACGCCGTTCGGCAGCGTTTCGCGGAAGCGCTTGACGAGTTTGCCGCCGCCGCGCGGATCGTCGTCGCGCCAGTCGGCGACCGGATCGCGCTTTACCGCTTTCCCGTTGATGTGCAGCACGCCCTTCATCATCTGGATGCGGTCGCCGGGCAATCCGATCACGCGCTTGATGTAATCGGTCGACTCTTCCTTCGGATTGCGGAACACCGCGACGTCTCCGCGCGCGGGCAGCCCGGACCAGATGCGCCCCTCGAACGGGATCAGCGCGAACGGCACCGAGTATTTCGTGTAGCCGTAGGAATACTTGGAGACGAAGATGTAGTCGCCGACCAGCAGCGTCGCCTTCATCGAACCGGACGGAATGTTGAACGGCTGGAACAGAAGCGTACGGATGACCAGCGCAATCACGAGCGCCTGAAAGCCGACGCTTACGAGTTCGCCTAAACCGCCTTCTTTCTTTTCGGTGGTCGCGCTCATGATCGAGGAAATCTCCGGGAATTCGCGGCGCCGCCCGTATAGACGCCGGTTTCGGGTGAAGCAATGCGGCTAGCGGCCCGCTTTGGGGACGGCGGAGATGATGACGATCGCCTGCGCCAGCGGCCCTTCATCGGTGATGGTGAGATCGATCT
>CAZFPR010000008.1:47105-47413 GCA_964521045.1 uncultured Hyphomicrobiales bacterium | reverse complement strand
GGGTGTTTTCGATGGGCGTTGGCATGGCGCGCGGGTGTTAGCACCTACATTCAGGCGCGCCTAGGGCGCAGAATGTCATCGCCGGTTCGAGCCCCCACCCTTTATCCTTCCCCCGGAAGCGGGGGAGGGAGGCGAGCGATAGCGAGCGGGTGGGGGGAATCGGGTAAAGTTGGTGCATGAAATCGCCGCCCTCGATTCGCCCCGCCACCGAGGCGGACCTGCCCGCGATTCTCGCGATCTATAACGACGCGGTCGAGAACACGACCGCGATCTGGAACGAGAAGCCCGCCGATCTCGCAAACCGTAAG
>CAZFPR010000008.1:23451-47095 GCA_964521045.1 uncultured Hyphomicrobiales bacterium | reverse complement strand
AAGGGCTTTCCGGTGCTGGTCGCCGAGCGGGACGGCGTCATCGGTTATGGCTCGTTCGGCGACTTCCGCCCCTTCGACGGCTATCGCGTGACCGTCGAGCACTCGGTCTATGTATCGAAAGATGCGCGCGGGCAGGGCGCGGGAGAAGCGTTGCTCGCAGCGCTGATCGCGGAAGCGCAGCAAATGGAAAAGCACAACATGATCGGCGGCATCGATGCGTCGAACGCGCCGTCGATCGCGTTGCATGTGAAATTCGGCTTCGAGGAAGTGGGGCGGATGCCGGGCGTCGGCGAAAAGTTCGGGAAGCCGCTCGATCTCGTTTTGATGCAGAAGGTGCTCTGAGCGGATCGCGCTTCGCAGCAAAAAACGGCAAAGAAAAACGCCCATCCCGGTTTCGGCCGGAATGGGCGTCTTCGTATTCGTATGAAGGCTTAGTAGCGGTAGTGGTCCGTCTTGTACGGGCCTTCCGCCTTCACGCCGATATAGCTCGCCTGATCCGGACGAAGCGTGGTCAGCTTCACGCCGATCTTGGCGAGGTGCAGGCGCGCGACCTTTTCGTCGAGCGACTTCGGCAGCACGTAGACTTCCTTCTTGTACTTGCCGTCCTTGTTGTTCGCCCAGAGTTCGATCTGCGCGAGCGTCTGGTTCGTGAAGGACGCCGACATCACGAACGAGGGGTGACCCATCGCGTTGCCGAGGTTCACGAGGCGGCCTTCCGACAGAAGGATGATGCGCTTGCCCGACGAGAACTCGATCTCGTCGACCTGCGGCTTGATGTTGGTCCACTTGAAGTTCTTGAGCTGCGCGACCTGAATTTCGTTGTCGAAATGGCCGATGTTGCAGACGATGGCCCGGTCCTTCATCCCGCGCATGTGCTCGAGCGTGATGATGTCCTTGTTGCCGGTCGCGGTGACATAGATGTCGGCGCGCGGCAGTGCGTCTTCGATGGTGACCACTTCGTAGCCTTCCATCGCCGCCTGCAAGGCGCAGATCGGATCGATTTCGGAAACCAGCACGCGGCAGCCGGCCTGACGGAGCGAAGCCGCCGAGCCCTTGCCGACGTCGCCGAAGCCCGCGACGAACGCGACCTTGCCCGACATCATGACGTCGGTGCCGCGGCGGATGCCGTCGACGAGCGACTCGCGGCAGCCATAGAGGTTGTCGAACTTCGACTTCGTGACCGAGTCGTTGACGTTGATTGCGGGCCACAGGAGCGTGCCGGCCTTCTGCATGTCGTAGAGACGATGCACGCCGGTGGTGGTTTCTTCCGAGACGCCTTTGATCGAGTCGGCGATGGCCTTGAAGTAGCCCTTCGGCTTTTCCTTCAACTGCTTCTTCAGGAGTGCGAAGAAGACTTCCTCTTCTTCCGAGCCCGGCTTGTCGAGGAATGCGGTGTCGCCGTTCTCGGCGCGAAGGCCGAGGTGGACATACATGGTGGCATCGCCGCCGTCGTCGAGGATCATGTTCGGATACCCGCCGCCGTGCCAGTCGAACAGCATCGCGGTGTAATCCCAATATTCCTTCAGCGTTTCGCCTTTGACCGCGAACACGGGAATGCCGGCAGCGGCAATCGCGGCGGCGGCATGGTCCTGCGTCGAGTAGATGTTGCACGACGCCCAGCGCGCGTCGGCGCCGAGCGCTTTCAGCGTCTCGATCAGCACGCCGGTCTGAATCGTCATGTGCAGCGAGCCGGCGATGCGCGCGCCTTTCAGCGGCTGCTTCGGGCCGTATTCTTCGCGCGTCGCCATCAGGCCCGGCATTTCGCTCTCTGCGAGCGAGAGTTCTTTGCGGCCGAAATCGGCGAGGCCGATATCGGCGACGATGTAGTCCTTGGCGGCAGCCGTCATGACGATCCTTCGATGTTGCTTTTCAAAAATGGGAAGGGCGCGGGAAGCCCGCGATTTCGGGCGTGGCTATAGCAGCCACACCCGGGGAGAGCAACAGGGATATAAAGATTTCTTTATGTCGCTGAATTCGGCTCGGATGGCGCTATAAGCAGCCCCCGACCCCGCTTCCCGAAGGCCCTCCGTGTCAAAAACAGCAAAGAAACTGGCGCCCGGCAGCCTGCTGCTGGTCGCCGCGATCTTCCTGATTTCCATGAACCTCCGGCCCGCGATCACGGGCGTCGGGCCGGTGCTCGAGTTCATCCGCGCCGATATGGGCCTGTCGGCATTGATGGCGGGCGTTCTGACTTCGATTCCGCTTGCGGCCTTCGCGCTGATGTCGCCTTGGGCCGCACCGATCGGCGGCAGGTTCGGCATGGAGCGGGCGATCTTCATCGCGCTCCTCGTGCTCGCGGCAGGCGTGCTGCTTCGCGCGGTGCCTTCATTGTCTGCACTCTATGCCGGTTCGATCCTGCTCGCCTCCGCGATTGCTGTCGGCAACGTCTTGGTGCCGGGACTGATCAAGCGCGATTTCCCGGACAAGGTCGGCTTGATGACGAGCGTCTATGCCACGACGCTTGCGACTTTCGCATCGCTGTCTTCCGGCATCGCCGTGCCGCTCGCGAACAGCCTGCCCGGTGGCTGGCGCGGTTCGCTCGCAGTCTGGTTCGTGCCAGCGATCATCACTGCGCTGATCCTGTTGCCGCTGTTGAAGAACGCGACCAAGCCGCTCGCCCAGCCGGGCGATAAAGTAATGCAGAGCGTGTGGCGCTCGAAGCTCGGCTGGCGCGTCACGCTGTTCATGGGCCTGCAATCCATGAGCTTCTATACGGTCCTGAGCTGGCTCTCCTCGATCTTGCAGGACCAGGGCTATTCGCCGGTGAACGCGGGCTGGATCACGGCGCTGTTTCCGGCGCTCGGCATTCCGGTGGGTTTCGTGTTTGCGCCGATCGTCTCGCGTTTCAGGAATCAGAGCGGCCTCAGCGCGTTCTGGAGCCTTGTCATGCTCTCTGGCTATGTCGGCATGATCTTTCTGCCGCAGTTCACCGTGCTGTGGGTGATCGTGTCGGGCGTGGCGCTAGGCTTCTGTTTTCCGCTCGCGCTCGCATTCTTCGCGCTGCGCGCGTCCGACGCGCGGCAGGCCGCGGCTCTCTCTGGCATGGCGCAATCGGTCGGCTACGGAATTGCGGCCACGGGTCCGGTGCTCTTCGGCGCGCTGCACGATCTGACGCATGGCTGGATCGCGGCACTCTGGATGCTCGTGATCTGCGCGGGCGCGCAGGCTTATGTCGGCTGGCATGCGGGAAGAAAAGGCCACGTAGGCGATACGGCCGACGCGCCGCGCTAAGTTCTACTCTTCTTCGCCGAATTTGGTGGCGAGCAGATTTTCGAGCGCGTCGAGCGCCTGCTTCGCATCGGTGCCGGAGCAGGTGACCTGAATGGTCGTGCCGGGTCCCGCCGCGAGCATCAGAAGGCCCATGATCGAATCGCCGTTCACGGTCTCACCGCAGCGGGTGACCTGAATCTTGGCGTCGAACTTTTCCGCCATCTGCACGAACTTCGCCGAAGCGCGTGCGTGCAGTCCGCGCTTGTTGATGACGGGTAGTTCCTTCGAGAGCGCACCTGCGGGCACCGCTGCGTTCGGCTTGCACTCTTCTTCAGGGGGCAGTTCGGATTGCGACACGTTACTTCACTTCCCTGTGCCGGCGAGCACGCGGCTTGCGATGTTGATGTATTTGCGCCCGGCTTCCTGGGCCTGCGACACCGCCTGCACGAGCGGGGTATCGCCCCGCACCTTCGCAAGTTTGACCAGCATCGGCAGGTTGATGCCGGCGACGACCTCCACGTTCGGTGTGTTCATCACCGAGATCGCGAGATTGGAAGGCGTGCCGCCGAACATGTCGGTAAGAATCGCAACGCCGCCGCCGCTGTCGACCTTCCTGACGGCTTCGATGATCTGCTTCCGGCAGCCCTCGATATCGTCATCCGGCCCGATCATGACGGTTTCGATCTGTTTCTGCGGGCCCACGACGTGTTCGAGCGCCGAGCGGAACTCGACAGCAAGACGGCCATGGGTGACGAGAACGAGACCGATCATCAGCTCCGCCGGGATCGCTATTGATTCTTGCCCGGCTCCTCCCGCGGGTCGGTGCGGGACGCGCATATTCGTTAGGTGCATTGCGGAATGCAAGCCTCAGATGCCGGTTGCGTTGCCGCCGAGCGCATGCAGGACCAGAGGGAGGGGATCGGAGCCTTTCGGCACCGGCAAGCGCGGCAATCTGACGCCCAGAATCTCGGTTTGTAGCGCCGGAGCTGCGGGAACCCGCTCGCCGTCTTCGGCATCGAGGTCGACCACGAGTCCGACCCTGGCAAACGGCTCGAACGGCACCTCGTGTACCCCCGAGCCGCGCAGCTCGATCTTGCCTGCGATCGTTTTCGGGACCGCGGCCATGAGCGCGCCGTTCACGGCGGAAAGCGCCACGCGATCGTCGGCGATGAGTTGCGCGAAATGAAGCTTGCCCTGCTTCGCCGCTTCCAGAAGTTGCCAGGCGAGTTTCGATTTCCCCGCGCCCGAAGGCCCGCGGATCAGGAGCGCGCGTGGCCCGGCCAGCACCGCAGTCGCGTGTTCGGTGCCGTGCCTCGTGTGCATCAGCTTTGCGCGACCGGAAGCCGGATCACAAAGCGCGCGCCGGCAATTTGCGGCGCTTCGCCGGCTTTCTCGGCGGGCGCGAGGCGGTTCTCCGCCCAGATGCGTCCGCCGTGCGCTTCGACGATCTGCTTGGAGATCGAAAGGCCGAGACCGGAATTCTGTCCGAAGCGGTGCTCGGGGCGGTCGGTGTAGAAGCGCTCGAATATCCGCGTGAGCGCTTCCGGACGCACGCCGGGACCTTCGTCCTCGACCGAAATCTCGATCTCGCCGCCCGCACGTTTGCACGACACGCGCACCTTGCTGTTCTGCGGCGAGAAGGACCGCGCGTTCTCGACCAGGTTGTCGATCACCTGACCCAGCCTCGAGTCGTTGCCGAGAACGGTGAACCGCGAACCCGGCGCGTCCTTCGGCTCGAATGCGATCTCCACCTTCACGCCGTCTTCGCGCGGGACGTCGTTTGCGAGATCGGATACGGCCGAGAGCAGCTTTCTGATATCGACCGGTTCGGCGTCGTGACGCAGAAGATCCGCGTCGAGGCGGCTCGCGTCCGAAATATCGGAGATAAGACGATCCAGACGCCGGATGTCGTGCTGGATCACGTTGAGCAGCCGCTGGCGCGACTCTTCCGACTTGGCGAGCGGCAGCGTCTCGATCGCCGAGCGCAGCGAAGTCAGCGGGTTCTTGAGTTCATGCGCCACATCGGCGGCGAAGCTTTCGATCGCCTCGATCCGCGAATAGAGCGAATTCGTCATGTCGCGGAACGCGCCGGACAGATGCCCGATTTCGTCCGCGCGCGCCGTCATGTCGGGGATCTCGACGCGCGAGCGCGTGCGCCGCCGCACATGTTCGGCTGCTTCCGCGAGACGGCGCATCGGCCGCGCGATGGTGCCCGCGAGAAAGAGCGAGAGCACGATCATCACCGCGGCTGCGACCAGAAAGACGCGCACGATCACGAGCCGCTCGGCTTCGACGGCGTTGTCGATCTCGCCGCCTTGCGTTTGCAGCATCAATACGCCGAGCACGCTGCGGTAGCGCTGCACGGGGATCGCGACCGAGATGATGACTTCGCCGCGCTCGTTGACGCGCACTTCGCTGTCGGGCTGGCCGGTCATGGCGCTTGCGACTTCGGAATATTCCTTGCCGTTCGCGGCGCCTATTTCCTTGTAAATGGGCAGGCCACCCGAACGGAAATAGAGCCGCACGCGGCGCCACCAGGCGCGGATCGGATTGATCTGCGGCTGCTGTTCGCTGAGGCTTGGCAGATCGAAGCGCAGGATTTCTCCGGTCACGCTGAGCGTGCGGGAATCGAGCAGCAGTCCGCCGTCACGGTCGTAGATGCGCGCGCGCGTATTGGTCGGCACGATCAGGCGCCGCAACAGCGGCGCAACGGTTTCCGGGTTGATCGGAAATTCGAGCGCCGTGAAGTCGTCGCTCGGCACATAGCTTTCGCCGGCTTGCAGTTCGAGGAGTTTGTCGGGATCGATCGGAATGTTGCTTGCGTCGGTGCGCGTCGTGCTTGCGATCGCAGCAGCCATGATCTCGCCTTGCGTGAGCAGACTTTGCACGCGCGCTTCGATCAGGCCCGCGCGGTATTCCGACAGATAGAGAATGCCGGCGACGAGCGACGCGAGACCGACGAGATTGAGCAGAACGATGCGGCGCCGGAGTGAAGAGAAGCCCTGATGGGCGAGAAAGGCGCGCAGACGCCGGAGCCAGCCGGCATTTTCCGGAAGCGCAGATTCCGGGCTCGGTTCGTTTGCCGGCCGCTTGGCCAGACCGAACCAGTAGCGCAGTTCCATCGGATCGAGGATGCGCGGAGCGAGCGCGCGAAAGCCGCGCTTGCCGGCGACACCGGACGTGTCTTGTGCGGGCTTTTCTACGTCTGCCTTCATGGCCCCGGCCGCGGGCTATTTCCCGCGCCTTCGTTACGCTTCCTTGAAGCGGTAGCCGACACCATACAACGTTTCGATCATCTCGAAATCGTCGTCGACGGCCTTGAACTTCTTGCGAAGCCGCTTGATGTGGCTGTCGATGGTGCGGTCGTCGACATAGACCTGATCGTCATAGGCCGCATCCATCAGCGCATTGCGGCTCTTCACGACGCCCGGGCGCTGCGCGAGCGCTTGCAGGATAAGGAACTCGGTGACGGTCAGCGTGACCGGATCGCCTTTCCAGGTGCAGGTATGGCGCTCGGGGTCCATCTTGAGCAGACCGCGTTCGAGAACCTTCGCGGCTTCTCCGGCTTCCTTCTGCGGCAACTGATCCTTCGGAATGAAGCGGCGCAACACCGCCTTGACGCGCTCGACAAGAAGACGCTGCGAGAAGGGTTTGCGGATGAAATCGTCGGCGCCCATCTTGAGGCCGAACAGCTCGTCGATCTCCTCGTCCTTCGACGTGAGGAAGATCACCGGCAGGTCCGACTTCTGGCGGATGCGTCGCAAGAGCTCCATGCCGTCCATGCGCGGCATCTTGATGTCCAGGATCGCGAGATCCGGCGGGCTCGACTTGAAACCTTCGATCGCCGACGCGCCGTCGGTGAAGGTGAGGATCCGGTAGCCCTCGGCTTCGAGTGCGATGGAAACGGAAGTCAGAATGTTGCGGTCGTCATCAACAAGCGCGATGGTCGGCATGCAATCTCCTGTCCGGACCTGTCTAGCCCCGGAATCAAAGGCACTGGAACTGTTGGGGCCGTTCAAACAATTATGGCAGGGCCGAAATGTGACGGCCCCCGCCTGCTGGATGCAACCTAGCGGCCCTGACCCGGAAACGTAACCCCTTAAAAGAATTACATTTTCTCCATAATTCAGATGTCAGAGGACGATTTTCAGTCTCCCAAGGCCCACGCCCGCTTCATTCTGCGGGAGGCTTTGTTCGGCTCGCTCGCGACCGAAGGCGAGGGCGGATACCCTTTTGCGTCGATGGTCGGGGTCGCGGCGATGCCGAGTGGCGCTCCGGTCATGCTGCTTTCCAACCTCGCAAAGCACACCCACAACATCCGGAAAGACCCCCGGGTTTCGTTGCTGCTTACCGAAAAGTCGAAGGATCAGGACCCGCTCCAGGCCGGCCGTCTGACGGTGACGGGCAAGGTCGTCGAGGTCGGAAAGGACGAGGTCAGGGCGCGCTACCTCGCCCGGCATCCCGAGGCCTCGAAATATGTCGATTTCGCCGACTTCGGCTTCTGGGGGCTCGCGATCGAGCGCGGCCATCTTGTCGCGACCTTCGGCAGAATCTCGGACCTCACGGCCGCAGACCTGCTTCTTTCGGGCGGTCAGAACTGGCCAGCAGCGGGTTCGCGCGGCTGAGAATTAACCTTGCCGGGCCGGGACTTACCCTTCAGTGCCGGATGTTTCGCGTTGCAACGAAACTTCAGCCTGCCGCCATGACATAAAGGCTTCACAAGCCGGGGGCTGCTCACTATGGTCCCGCGCTTTCCGGGGGTAAGGCGATTGGGGACGGGCTGTTTCGCCCATTTGCCGCCCTCTTGTACGAGAAAAGCATAGCCGTCGAAGCCATCGGCATCTGGCCGGGCGATCGGGAGGAAGTTTCGTGAACGAGTCCGGCATCAGAAGCGCGTTCGGCGCGGACAAATTCGGTTTTTCGGGTCTCAAGGCGGTGCACTGGAATCTCCAGACCGCCGCGCTCTACGAGCATTCGCTCCAGCGCCACGAGAGCCAGATCGTCGCCGGCGGCGCGCTTTGCGCGGAGACCGGCCACCACACCGGCCGCTCGCCGAAAGACAAACACACGGTGGTCGACGAACTCACCGAGAAGAAAGTCTGGTGGGACAACAACAAAAAAGTCTCGAAAGAGCACTTCAACAATCTGCTCGCCGACTTCATCGCCCACGCCAAAGGCAAAGAACTCTTCGCACAGGACCTCTACGGCGGCGCCGACAAGAACTACCGGATCAAGACGCGCGTCTACACCGAACTCGCCTGGCACTCGCTTTTCATCCGCACGCTCCTGATCCGCCCCGAGGCCGACGAGCTTGCGAGCTTCGAACCCGAACTCACCATTCTCGATTTCCCGTCGTTCAAGCCGGATCCGAAGCGGCACGGCGCCCGCGAAGGTTCCGACACGATGGTCGCGATCGACTTCACCCGTAAGATCGTCCTGATCTGCGGCTCGTCCTATGCGGGCGAGATGAAGAAGTCGGTCTTCACGACGCTGAACTTCTATCTCCCGCAGCAGGGCGTCATGCCGATGCACTGCTCCGCCAACGTCTCGAACGACGGCAAGGAGAGCGCGCTCTTCTTCGGTCTTTCCGGCACCGGCAAGACCACGCTCTCGGCCGACCCGAACCGCACGCTGATCGGCGACGACGAAACCGGCTGGGGCCCCGAAGGCATCTTCAATTTCGAAGGCGGCTGCTACGCCAAGACCGTGAATCTTTCCAAAGAAAACGAGCCCATGATCTGGGACGCGACCAACCGTTTCGGCGCGATCCTCGAGAACGTCGGCTTCGACTCGGTCACGCGCGTTCCCGACTACACCGACATCTCGAAGACCGAGAATACGCGCTCGGCCTATCCGCTCGATTTCATCCCGAATGCATCGCGCACCGGCCGCGCCGCGCATCCGAAGAACATCATCATGCTGACGGCGGACGCCTTCGGCGTGATGCCGCCGATCGCAAAGCTCTCGCCCGAACAGGCGATGTACCACTTCCTTTCGGGCTACACCGCGAAGGTCGCGGGCACCGAGAAGGGTCTCACCGGCGTGGAGCCGGAATTTTCGACCTGCTTCGGTTCGCCGTTCCTGCCGCTGCACCCGTCGGAATACGCGAAGTTGCTTAAGGAATACATCGCCAAGCACGGCGTCGATTGCTGGCTCGTGAACTCGGGCTGGACCGGCGGCAAGTATGGCGTCGGCCGCCGCATGCCGATCAAGGCGACCCGCGCGCTGGTTACCGCCGCGCTGAACGGTTCGCTCAAGGACGCGGACTTCCACACCGATCCTTATTTCGGCTTCTCGGTGCCGAACTCGGTGCCGGGCGTCGAGCCGCATCTGCTCTATCCGTCGAAGACCTGGGGCAACAAGGCGGAGTTCGACGAGACCGCGAAGAATCTCGTCGGCATGTTCCAGAAGAACTTCCAGAAGTTCGAGAGCCATGTGGATGCGGCCGTGAAGCACGCCGCACCCCAGATCAGGCTCGCTGCGGAATAAACGCGGCCTAAGACTTCGTCAGTTTGTGCGCGCCGGCGGCTCTGCTGCCGGCGCGTTTGCGTTCGGGCTCGCCGGGGCGGCGGGGTTGTTCTGCACGGAAGCGTCCGGCGCCGTCTCCATGACGGGCATCGTCTTTGCGAAGGTGGCGTGCGGATTGTCCGGCAGGATTTTGATGGCCTGAAGCTGCTTCACGTAAGCGGAACCCCATCCGGCCTTTTCGATCGGCGTGAAATTCTTGCCGCCGCGAAACACGGTGAAGCCGGTTTCTCCCACCACCAGATCGCCGCCCTCAAGCGTCAGGTCGTTCTCCAGCGGGACGTTCACGATGCCGAAGGGATCGCGTCCGTTGCAGCTACAGTTGTCGACGATCTTGGTGCGGTAGAGGAATGCGTTGGGTGACGTGGTATAGCGCTGGCCATCGGTGGCGAAAGAATTATTGATGCCGCGCCCGCTGTACACTTTGGTTGGAGTGGCCGGGCACATCGCGCTGCAAATTTTATCGAGCGGAATGTCCTTGCGCTCGCCGCGGCTGATCGGAAAGAACTTCCCGTCGCAGGTGCGCACGCAGTTGTGCTGGAGAACGTCCGGCGGATTTTCCTCGTCGTGACGGCCGAAGATCGTGCCGAAGAAATCGGAGAACGAGCCGCTGTTGGAGCGCCGCTCGTCGCGATAGGGCGCGGGCGGCGATTTCCGGTAGCCGCCATAGATACTGTAGAAGACCTGCGCGTCGGCGGGTCCGCCGGAGAGCGGGATCAGGCCGAGCGAAAGAATCGCTGCCCCCGCAACGGCGGACAGAAAAGCCGCTATCGAACGACGTACGGCCACCTTCGCAATGCCTCCAGCCATTCTTCCCGGGCAGACTATGCACCCGCGGCCCATCGCCGGAAACGCCCGGCCCCGCGGAAGGTTTCAGAAGCCATTCGACCCGACTGCGGGGTTTTTGGCCAGAACTACTTCTTCAAGAATTCGTCAGCCGTAAAGAGCGCGTGGAAGCGCAAGCCCGCCTTGGCGAAAGTTTCGGTGGCGCCTTCCTGCCGGTCGACGATGGTCAGGACCAGAGAGACTTTGGCGCCGGATTCCTGCGCGGCATTCGCGGCTTTCAGTGCGGATTCGCCGGTCGTGGTGACGTCCTCGACGATGGCTACGGTCTTGCCCGCGAGGCTCTCGCCCTTGGTCAGTCCCTCAACCAGAAGTTTCGCGCCGTGTTCCTTCGGCTTCTTGCGCACGAAAAAATTGGGCAGGGGCTTTCCGGAGATCCAGCTTAGCGCCGCGACCGCGCCGGAAATCGGCACCGCGCCCATCTCGAGGCCGCCGATGGCGTCGAGTTTTTCGCCGGCCAGTTCCTCAAGCGAAAGCTGCGCGAGGAGCGCCGCACCCTCGGGGTCGAGCATCGTAGGCTTCAGGTTGAAATAGAAATGGCTCTTGCGGCCGGAGGCGAGCGTCACTTCGCCAAGGCCGAAGGAGCGCTTGGCGATGATTTCTTTCAGCCGCGCGCGCGCGGCTTTCGGGTCCGGAAGCGAGAGGGTCTGGGTCACGGGCTTTGTCCGTATGGAGCGGGCGCTGGGACTTGCTATCATCCGGGGGTGGCAGCGCCAATGCGGGCCGCATGCCCATCAACAGCGGATCGGACCCATGACCCCGGCTCTTTATCACGCGCTCGAATTCACGCCCCGGAGCGAGGCAGAGATGCTTGCGCGCGCCCGCGATTTTCGCGCACTGATGAAACTCCGCCGTACGGTGCGTGACTTCTCGGATCGGACGGTGCCGAGGGCAATCATCGAAGACGCCGTGATGACCGCGGCAACCGCACCATCCGGCGCGAACCAGCAGCCCTGGAGTTTCGTGTGCATTTCGGATGCCGCGGTGAAATCGAAAATCCGCGCGGCGGCGGAAGAAGAGGAGCGTGAATTTTACAAGGGCGGCAAGACGCCGGGCGAGTGGCTCGATGCATTGAGCCCGCTCGGCACCGACGAGCACAAACCCTTTCTCGAAGTGGCGCCCTGGCTCATCGTGATCTTCGGCCAGCGCTATGGTGTTGCGCCTGACGGCTCGCATGTGAAGCACTATTACGTGCCGGAGTCGGTCGGGACTGCGATGGGCTTCCTGATCGCGTCATTGCACAACGCGGGGCTCGCGACGCTCACGCACACGCCGTCGCCGATGGGCTTCCTGAACGAGATCTGCGGGCGCCCGTCGAACGAGAAGCCTTACGTGCTTCTGGTCGCCGGTTATCCCGCGGAAGATTGCAAAGTGCCGGTGATTTCGAAGAAGAAGCTGGAAGAGGTGAGCGCGTGGATTTGAAGCAGCGAATTACCCCAGGTGAACTTTACAAAGCTGCTCAATCACCATCGCAATGGTTGATAGCTGCACAGCGCTTAGTTGCTGCTGCTGAAATCATTCTGGCAAAAGAGAATACAAAAGAGAGTGTATATCTGGCCGCGGTTGGAGTCGCGAGCGACCAAGCGACAAATAATGCGATTTTATCGGATGAAGGGGTAGGCCGTGCAGAAATCATAGCAGAGGAGCCGAATTATCTACCGGCTCAACTATTGTACGCCTATGCATTAGAGAATGTTCTTAAGGGACTAGTTGTCGTTAACAGACCAGCTATCGCTAGCGAGAACAAAATAGACGGGTCAATCAAGACACACGATCTGATAAAACTATCCAAGCTTGCGAAGTACGATATTGGCTTTGCGGAAAAGAAAGTTCTTGAGAACCTAACGCGCATCGCTACATGGGCTGGAAGATACCCAGTTGATGTCAGCCTCGAAAAATATGAAGACAAACACCCTATTGGCCTAAATCCAGATTCACTTCTCGATTGGGGGTCGGAGCATCCATTGCTACGAAATATTTATGCGGCATTGTCCCAGAAACTGCTGTCGAAACTAGGCCGTCCTCTGGAGAAATATGGAACAGTTGTATCTTTCCGGCCAAAAACCTAATGCGCCTCTTCCCAGTTGCTCGCCGCGCGTGCATCGACCGACAACGGAATGGAAAGCGCCACCGCAGGCAGCGGCGCTTCTTCCATGATCTTGGTCACGACCGGCAGCGTCTTCTTGATGTCCTTATCCGCGACCTCGAAGATCAGTTCGTCGTGCACTTGCAGGAGCATTCTCGCGTCCACCTTCGCGCGGCGGAGCGCTTCGTCCATGCGGATCATCGCGCGCCGGATGATGTCGGCGGCGGTGCCCTGTAACCGCGCGTTGATCGCCGCGCGTTCGTTGAAACCGCGCACCGAAGGATTCTGATCCTTGATGCCGGGGTAGTGGCACCTGCGTCCGAACAGCGTCGTCACGTAGCCGTTTGCGCGCGCGAACTTCTTGGTTTCTTCCATGTAGTCCTGAATGCCGGGGAAGCGCTCGAAATACTTCTTGATGTAGGCGCCCGCTTCTTCGCGGCCGATCCCGAGCTGGTTCGCGAGACCGAAGGCGGAGATGCCATAGATGATGCCGAAGTTGATCGCCTTGGCGCGGCGGCGCACTTCGCCCGGCATGTCTTTCACCGGAACGCCGAACATTTCCGACGCCGTCATCGCGTGAATGTCGAGGCCCTCGCGGAACGCCTTCTTCAGTTGCGGCACGTCGCCGATCTCGGCAAGCAATCGCAGCTCGATCTGCGAATAGTCGGCGGAAACGAGCTGATTACCCTTCTCCGCCACGAAAGCCTTCCTGATCTTGCGGCCTTCCTCGGTGCGAACCGGAATGTTCTGCAAGTTCGGCTCGGACGAGGCGAGACGCCCGGTGGGCGTGGCAGCTAACGAATACGAAGTGTGCACGCGCTTCGTTTCTGGGTTCACATACTCCGGCAGCGCGTCGGTGTAGGTGGATTTCAGTTTCGAAAGCTGCCGCCACTCGAGAATTTTCTTCGGCAGTTCGTGGCCTTCCTCGGCAAGATCTTCGAGCACCTTCGCGCCGGTGGACCATGCGCCGGTTGCGGTTTTCGTGCCGCCGGGCAGACCCATCTTGCCGAAGAGAATGTCGCCGAGCTGCTTCGGGCTGCCCGGATTGAACTCTTCGCCTGCGATCTTCGAAATTTCGTGTTCCAGCCGCGCGGTGATCTGCGCGAATTCACCGGAAAGGCGCGAGAGCATCTGGCGGTCGATGGCGATGCCGCGCCGTTCCATGTCGGCGAGCACCCGGACGAGCGGCCGCTCGAGCGTCTCGTAGACGTTATTCATGCTCTCGGCGATCAGCCGCGCCTTGAGATAGAGCCACATCCGAAGGGTGACATCGGCGTCCTCGGCCGCATATTCCGTGGCGCGGTCGAGTGCCACGCGATTGAAGCTGACCGACGACTTGCCCTTGCCTGCGACGTCTTCGAAGGCGATCGGTTTGTGGCCGAAAAACTTCTGCGAAAGATTGTCCATGCCGTGCCCGCCGCCCGAGCGGCCGGCATCCAGTGCATAAGACATCAGCATGGTGTCGTCGTAGGGCGCGATCTCGATGCCGTAGCGCGACAGCACCAGAAGATCGTATTTGAGGTTTTGCCCGATCTTGAGAATGCTTTTGTCTTCGAGAAGCGGCTTCAGCTTCGCGATGGTCTCGTCGAGATCGAGTTGACCTTTCAGCATTCCGCCTTCGAACAGGCCCTCGCCTTCGCTCTTGTGGGTGAGCGGAATGTAGCAGGCTTCGCCCGGCGTAACCGAAAGCGACACGCCGCAAAGCTCCGCCTGCATGGCGTCGAGCGCGCTCGTTTCGGTATCGACGGCGACATAGCCTTGCTCGCGCGCGCGCGCGATCCATGCGTCAAGCTGCTTCGCACTCGTGACGGTTTCGTATTTCTTGTGGTTGAACGGCACTGCCTTCAGTTGCGCTTCGCGTGCCGCAAAGAGAGCATGCGGTGTGAGATCGCCGTCAGCCGCAGGCGCAACTTTGCCTGCCGCGGCAGGCGCCTCCTTCGTGGCCGGTTTGCTCTTTGCGACCGCGGCTCCGGCGGAGAGCTCCGGATCGGGCTCGACATCGGCCGGATCGATGCCGGAGGCTTTCGCGACGGTCTCGGTGAGCCGCGTGAATTCCATCGCCTTCAGGAACGCGACCAGCTTTTTCGGATCGCTGCCGTCGACGCCGAGCATCTCCAGCGGAATCTTCAGCGGCGCCTTGTCGTCGAGCAGCACGAGCTTCTTCGAGACGCGGGCAAGCTCGGCGTTGTCGATCAGCGTCTGGCGGCGCTTGTCCTGTTTGATCTTTTCGGCGTTCTTGAGCAACGTTTCGAGGTCGCCGTATTCCTGAATGAGCAGTGCTGCGGTCTTGATGCCGATGCCCGGCACGCCGGGCACGTTATCGGTCGCGTCGCCGCAAAGCGCCTGCACGTCCGGCACGCGCTCGGGCTCGACGCCAAATTTTTCCTCGACTTCCTTCTCGCCGATCTTGCGCTCGTTGCCCGGCATCGGGTCGTACATGGTGACGCCCTTGCGCACGAGCTGCATGAGGTCCTTGTCGCCCGCGATGATGAGGACTTCCGCCTGCTTCTCCCGCGCTTCGCGTGCGTAGGCCGCGATCAGATCGTCGGCCTCATAGCCGGTATCTTCGATCGGCTTCATGCCGAAGGCTTTGACCACCTCGCGCATCAGCGGAAATTGCGGCACCAGGTCTTCCGGCGGGTCGTCGCGGTTCGCCTTGTATTCGGGGTAAATCTCGTTGCGGAAACCGTCGCCGGGCGCATCGAAAATAACGCCGACATGGGTCGGCTTCTTGCCGTCGATGCCCTCGCGCATGATCTTCCACATCATCGACGAGAAGGTCATGATCGCGCCGACCGGCAATCCGTCGGAGCGCGAGAACGCGCGCCCGCGGGACTGCGCCGCCTTGAACATCGCAAAATAGGCGCGGAAGATGAAAGACGAACCGTCGATCAGGAAGACGCGGTCGCCCTTCTTGAGAGGACGCTTTTCGGACATGGAACCTCGCGGAACTGGCGGCACGATGCCGAAGCGAGGCTGACCCGGCAAGCGCAACCGTCCCCATAGATGGGGACAGCCGCCGCGCGCCGGTAGGGCTTATTCCGCGGGCTGAAGCGGTGCCTTGCGCGGGCTTTCGAGCCGGAATGCCGCGGGCCGCACGAACAGGAAATCGAAGCGCGTGCCGCGGATCAGCGCGTGGAACAGAAGCGGCATGATGACGCCCATAGCGGTCACGATCAGCGCGACGGTGCCGAGATCGGGGATCGCGCCGGTCTTCAGCAGCACTACGCGCGTGGCCGCCATCGGCAGGAAGAAAGCGAGATAGACGACGATGGAGTTCTCGCCGGCATAGCGCAGAAGCGCCGCCCAGTTCATTGCCGCAAGTAGTGCTGCCATCGCGACGATCGCAGCCGCACCAACAAAACCGAGCGCAAGCGAAACGACGGGCAGGTCGCCGTAACCCGCAAAGACGAGATAGCCGTTGACGAGTGCCCACACGCCGAGCCCCGCAAGCGCAAGCGCTACGTTTTTCTGCACGGCATCGGCAAAGCCGAAGATGTGGCCGGCGAGCCAGTAGCCCGCGAAGAAATAGACGAAGCGGGCGGCGAACTCGTCGATCATGATCCAGCCGGTATGGATCGGCGCGATCTCGAGTGCTGCGGCGGCAACAAAGACGGCAAGCGGCGGCACGCGCTTGAGCAACTTCGTCACTACGAAAAAAACGGGCAGGATGTAGATGAACCAGAGCGTGCCGAAGGGTTCGAGGTAAGCGAGCGCGTATTGCTGTAGGACATTCGCGACTCCGCCCTGCGCAAGAAAGCCCGGCGCCTTGAACACGAACTGGATCGTGACCCACAGCATGTAGAAATAGAGAAAGTGCACGACCTTCTTGTCTAGATAGTCGCGCCAGGGCCGCGCGATCACGCGCGCGAGAAACAGGCCCGAAATCAGGAAGAAGTCCGGCATGCGAAACGGCTTCGCGAAAGCGACGAGCGCGTGCATCCAGCTTTCATTTCCCGCCGCTGCCTCGACGCCGAGCGTCGAATGCATCATCACCACCATGACGATGCAGAATCCTTTTGCGTAATCGACCCAGTCGATCCTAGGCTTGCCGTAGTTCGCGATCGCTTCCATCTCGCGCCTCCGGGCGCGGTTGTGCCGTTGCTGAACCTATAGCCGTGGCCCCTTAATTTGCGGTGCAGACGAAGGGCCGTTTTTCTCAGGTTTTGACCGGGCCGGAGCGAGCGGCTATTCCGCGACAGTTTTAGAGATCGCGTTAAGAATGAATTCACCACGACAACCGTTGCAAGGCCCTTTTCCAGTCGATGAGGTGCTGCCCGCGCTTCGAGAGGCCTTGCGTGCGGGCAATGCCGCAGTGCTCGTGGCGCAGCCGGGCGCGGGCAAGACCACCCGCGTTCCGCTGGCGCTTCTTAATGAGCCATGGGTGAAGGGCGGAAAAATCCTCGTTCTGGAGCCGCGGCGGATCGCGGCGCGCGCCGCTGCTTCCTTTATGGCCAATTCGATTGCGGAGAAGCTCGGCGACACCGTGGGCCTGCGCGTACGTTTCGGCTCGAAGGTTTCGGCGAAGACGCGGATCGAGATGATCACCGAAGGCGTGTTCACGCGCCTCGTGCTCGACGATCCGGAATTGAAGGGCGTCGCGGCGGTCGTGTTCGACGAGTTCCACGAGCGCTCGCTCGACGCCGATCTGGGGCTTGCGCTCGCGCTCGATGCGCAGCGGGGCTTGCGCGACGATCTGCGTATTCTCGTGATGTCGGCGACGCTCGACGGTGCACGGGTCGCGAAACTCCTGAACGATGCGCCGGTCATCGAAAGCGAAGGCCGCGCGTTTCCGGTTGAGACGAAGTATCTCGGCCGCGATGCCCGGATACCCATCCATCAGGAAATGGCGGATGCGCTTGCGCGCGTTGCCGCGAACGAGGACGGCTCGATCCTCGCTTTTCTTCCGGGTATCGGAGAAATTCGCCGCACGACGCATTTTCTCGCCGAGCGCCTCCGCGACAAAGCCATCGACATCGTCCCGCTTTACGGCGCACTCGATTCGGATGTGCAGGACAAGGCGATCGAGCCGTCTCCCGAAGGCTGCCGCAAGATCGTGCTTGCGACTTCGATTGCGGAAACCTCGATCACGATCAAGGGCGTGCGCGTCGTGGCCGATAGCGGCCTCGCGCGCGTGCCGCGCTTCGAGCCGGACCTCGGCCTGACAAGGCTCGAGACGGTTCGGGTGTCGCGCGCTTCCGCCGACCAGCGGCGCGGCCGTGCGGGCCGCACCGAGCCCGGCATCTGCTATCGCCTCTGGGACGAAGAACAGACGCGCAGCCTGCTTCCTTTCGCAACGCCTGAAATTCTTGCGGCCGATCTCACCAGCCTCGTACTCGATCTCGCGCAATGGGGCGTGCGTGATCCTATGACGCTGACCTGGCTCGATCCGCCGCCTGCGGCGGCGGTGAGCGTGGCGAAGGCGTTGCTCCTCTCGCTGGGAGCGATCAACGAAAGCGGTGCGATCACTTCGCTCGGCAAGAAGCTCGCGAAGCTGCCGCTGCATCCGCGCCTTGCCGCGATGATCGTTGCGGCGGCAGCGGAGGATAAAGCGCTGCTCGCGGCCGAAATCGCAGCGGTCGTTTCCGAGCGCGGTCTCGGCGGCAACGATCCCGATCTTTCGCACCGCGTTTCCGAATTTCGCCGCGACCGGTCGCGCCGCGGCGAGGAAGCGCGAAATCTCGCAAAGCGCTGGGCGGAATCGGCGGGCGGGATAGTCCGGGAAACGGCGCCCGCGCAGGCAGGCATCCTGCTTGCGTTCGCCTATCCCGATCGTATCGCGAAGGCACGTCCCGAACGCGGCGGCGGATTCCTGCTCGCGAACGGACGCGGCGCGAAGCTCGAACAGACGAGCGCGCTTGCCCGCGAGGACTATCTCGCGGTCGCTGAAATCGCTGGCGCCGCGCAGGAAGGCCGCATCCTGCTTGCCGCGAGAATCAGCGAAGCCGAAATTCTTTCGCGCTTTTCAGACAGGATCGTGCAGACGGAAGAAGCCGTGTTCGATCCGAAGGCGCGCGCCGTCCGCGGCCGGTCCGCACGAAAGTACATGTCGCTGGTGCTAAGCGAACGGCCGCTGAAAGTCGGGGCAGGCGATGAAACGGCGAAGGCGCTTGCGGACGGCATCGCTTCGCTCGGCATCGGCGTGCTGCCGCTTTCCGAGGTCGCGCGGCGTTGGCTCGAGCGTTTGCGTTTCCTGCGTGCTGCCGAAGGCGAAGAGTGGCCTGATGTTTCGGAGGAAGCGCTCGCGGCGAACGCCGGTCAGTGGCTCGCTCCTTTCCTTGCGGGAAAAACCTCGCTCAATGAAATCTCCGCCGGCGACGTTTCGAACGCTCTGCACGCGTTGCTTCCGCGCGAACTTGCGCGGCGGCTCGAAGCCGAAGCGCCGGATCGTTTCACCGCCCCGACCGGATCGGATCTTGCGATCGATTATTCCGCCGAAGCCGGCCCGACGATCTCCGTGAAAGTGCAGGAACTGTTCGGCCTCTCGAAGCACCCGGCGGTCGCGGCAGGAAAGATTCCGCTCGTCCTTTCGCTGCTCTCGCCCGCCGGCCGTCCGATCCAGGTGACGCTCGATCTGCCCGCGTTCTGGCGCGGTTCCTGGGCCGATGTGAAGAAGGAAATGCGCGGCCGTTATCCGAAGCACGTCTGGCCGGACGACCCGGCTTCCGCCGCGCCCACGCGCCGTGCGAAACCGCGCGGAAACTGATCGAATTTGCCGAAAAAGCCGCAATCCTGCGTACCACTTGCCGTTAACGGGCTTCATACGCTCTTCGCGCGATAGTCGCGCACGCTGGGTGCCACGATGTTTCGCTTTATCGTTCTTGCCGCTTTGGGTTTTTTCGCGCTGTCGGTTTATGCGCCTGATGTCGCGCAGGATTTGATGCGTCGTGGCCGCGATGCCTTCATCGCCTTTCAGCAGGGCTCCGAGCCGGTTCAGGTCGAAAACAGCGAAAAGAGCAACGACGCCGGCGGCTACGTCCGCATCCGCTCGGATCGCTCCGGCCATTACGTCACCGACGTCGATTTCAACGGCCGCCGCTTCCGCGCGATCGTTGATACCGGAGCGACGTTGATCGCGCTTCGCTACGAGGACGCCCGGGCGCTTGGGCTGGTCACGCCGAGCGACCGCTTCGACATCAAGGTCAATACCGCGAACGGCACCGCGCGGGCCAAGCGCGTGCAGCTTCGTTCGGTGCGGATCGGCTCGATCCAGCTCGAAAACGTCGATGCCATGGTGCTCGACGAAGGCGCGCTCGGACAGAACCTGCTCGGCATGAGCTTCCTCAGAAGGCTCGCGCGCTTCGAGTTCAAGAAGGGCGTGCTCGAACTGGAGCGCTAGCCTTCCGGCGCTACTTATTTCCGCCCGCTTTCGTGCTAGATCGCTGGCGAACCCGGCGCCCGCCGGGATGTTTCCCAGTACGGATCCGCGATGTTTCCCAAGCCCAAGGCGGCGATTGCGCCGAATACCTACGAATACGAGACGACCCCGCTCGTGAAGCCGACCGGCTTCCGCGAGTATGACGCGCGCTGGCTGCTCGAGAAGGAAATCAACCTGATCGGCATTCAGGCGCTGGGCCTGGGCATGGCGACGCTGTTTCACGAGCTTGGCGTGCGCCCGGATATCGTCGTCGGTCACGACTTCCGCGGCTACTCGATGTCCGTGAAGGCGGCGCTGACCAGCGGCCTCATGGCGGGCGGCATGCGCGTGCACGATGTCGGCCTCGCGCTTTCGCCGATGGCCTATTTCGCGCAGTTCGAGCTCGATTGCCCGTGTGTGGCGATGGTGACGGCCTCGCACAACGACAATGGCTGGACCGGCGTGAAGATGGGTGCCGCGCGGCCGCTGACGTTCGGCCCCGACGAAATGGGCCGATTGAAGGAAATCGTCCTCGAAGCGAAATCGAAGACGCGCGAGGGCGGCTCGTACAAATTCATTCCCGGCTTCGCCGAGAAATACATGGCCGACCTCGCGAAGCGGCCGAAGTTGAAAAGAAAACTCAAGGTGATCGCCGCCTGCGGCAACGGCACTGCGGGCGCGTTCGCACCGAAAGTGCTGGAGGCGATCGGCTGCGAGGTCGTCCCGCTCGATACCGAGCTCGATCACACCTTCCCGAAATACAATCCCAACCCCGAAGACCTGAAGATGCTGCATGCCGTGCGCGACGCGGTGCTCGCGCACAAGGCCGATGTCGGGCTCGCCTTCGACGGCGACGGCGACCGTTGCGGCGTCGTCGACGATCTCGGCGAGGAAATTTTCGCGGACAAGGTCGGCGTGATGTTAGCTCGCGACATGTCGGCGGGCGGCAAGGGCGGCCAGTTCATCGTCGACGTCAAATCGACCGGGCTTTGGCTGACCGATCCTGTCTTGAAGCAGAATGGCGTGAAGGTCGATTTCTGGAAGACCGGGCACTCCTACATCAAGCGCCGCTCAGCCGAACTGAAAGCGGTCGCGGGCTTCGAGAAGTCCGGGCACTTCTTCTTCGGCGCGCCGTTCGGCCGCGGCTATGACGACGGCCTGCTATCGGCGATCGCCGTCTGCGAAATGCTCGACCGCAACCCTTCGAAGAAGATGTCGGATCTGCGCCTTGCGTTGCCGCGCACCTGGCAGTCGCCGACCATGTCGCCGCATTGCGACGACGAGAAGAAATACGGTGTCGTGGACAAAATCGTAAAGCACTTCGAAGCCGCGAAGGCGAAAGGCGACAAGGTGTCCGGTCAGGCGATCCGCGATCTCGTCACGGTCAACGGCGTTCGCGTGACCGTCGAGGACGGCACCTGGGGTCTCGTGCGCGCATCATCGAACAAGCCCGAACTCGTCGTGGTCGTCGAAAGCCCCGCTTCGGAAGCCCGCTTGAAGGAAATGTTCGAGGCGGTGGATGCGGTGATCCGCACGCACCCCGAAGTCGGCGAGTACAATCAGAAAATCTAGATGGCTCAGTTCGCCGAGCGTGTGATCGTGGTGACGAGACGCGGACGGATATAGAGCTGGTCGGTCAGGTTCACCGATCCGCCGGTGAAGGCGCCGCCGACCGGCGGCGTGTAGACGTAGCTGACTTCCGTCCAGATGATCGAGGTGCTCGGCGCGTTCAGGCCGGCCGGCAAGGTGACCGCGGAATTCGGCGCCCGCGCTGTATCCTGCAAGGCCTCGCCCCATCCGACCGTCGCGGTGCCGGCGGCGTTGATGTTGACGCTCGAGACCTTGATTTTGAGCAGGTTACTCCAGCCGTAAGGCGCGAACACGGCTTTCGCCGCGTCGAAAATCGCGGTGACTTCCGCATTCGTGATGTTGTTGTCGCGCGCGACGAGGTCGCCGACCGTATGGGTTACGAGAACGACCTTGCGCTTGATGATGATGCCCTGCGTCACGGCGGTACCGCCGAGATAGAGGATCGCCATGAACGGCAGGATGATTGCGAACTCCACGGCGGAGACGCCGCGCTTGTCGCGCGCGAAGCCGGCAAGCTTGTCGCGCAGCGAAGCGAAGAATCCGGAAAGTGCGAGCGGGGTCATTGGTAAGGCTCGTTTCGGAAGGCGACAGCCGACATCAGCAAGCGCTTGCCGCCCGGCGTATCCGCGAGGTCGAGACCGAAAGTGCGAAGGATCAACGGCCACTCGTACATGACCCGAACCACGACGATGTCGCCGGGGCCGCCGGTCTGATACTGGAAGCCGGTGTCGTCGATCGTGCCGTCCTGCTTGTAAGTCGGCTTGCTCATGTTCGCGCTTGAGAAAGCGCCCGAGGTGCGGACGTCGATGATCATTCCGGTACTGCAACTGAAGAGACCGAATACGCGGCCGCAGAGTTCCTGCTTGAATTTGGCCTGATCGAAATTCTGCTTTTGTGCCTGACCGGTCATGATCAGACGGCTCGTGTCGTTCACGGCGGTTTCGAGCACCTGGCCCGCCCAGAAGACGAATGCCAGTTCGATGATCGCAAACAGGATCGCGAAGAAGGGAACCACGACTATCGCGAACTCGACTGCCGCGGCGCCGTCGTTCTTCCGGCCGAAGCGGAGAATCAGCCGGCGCAATCCGCGCGTGGCTGCGCTTGCCTTTTCCGTGTGTAACTCGATCCCGAACATGACTTTGATCTGCGCCATTATAATGGAGCGCTTGTAGCGTTCATCGTTTGAAAATTCGTTGACTGACGCCGCCCGAACGGACGGGCGGGCGTTAGTGTCCGGTTAACCAAACGGGAGATCAGCGTGCTGCCGGAGCGCCACCCGGGCCGCCGGTCGACAGACCGTTGCGGGTTCCGTTCTGCGAGACGACCGCATCGAAGACGGCCTGCGAGTCGCCGGGGACCAGCGTGCGCTGGCAATTCGGCGCGCAACTCAGCGTTTCGCGCTCGGCACCACGGAATACGGTGAGGCCGCTATGCGGAGCCGAAACCGTGATGGTGTGCTCGGCCAGTACTCCGCCCTTGGAGTCCAGCACCATAAGATTGGTCGTGCCGTAGCCCTTGCCGGTAACGACCAGAAACCCGCCCGATTGCAGGGTTCCGTCGGCGATCGAGGGGTTGCCGATGATGATCGTCGAAACGCGATCCGGAAGGCGCAACAGCTTGGCCTGGTCCATCACGACGGAGACAACCTCGGCCAGCGCGAGATTCGGCGCGGCAACAAGGCCGCAAAGGACGAACAAGGCCCTGATCTGACTGCGCAGCACGAACGCCTCCAACACAAACGCAACGAATGAAGGGACTCTCTCCCAAATTGGTGAATGAAATCCAAACGGATGTGCCCCGTGGAATTTGTCCGCCGACGCGCGTTTCGGGCAGAATCTTTGGCCGCCAAGGGTTCTTCGGGGTGTGCAGCAGAAAGTTAACTCTGTTCCAGTTCGCACCGGAATACCTGTGTTTCTGCGATCGGATTAACCGTGGTGCAATTCGTCTGCGGTAGCTTTGCGTCATGTTCGATCGGACACAAAAAGTCCGGCGGACACGCAGAGAGCCAACTAGGTTTCAAGGAGCCTTGTAAC
>CAZFPR010000008.1:12058-23441 GCA_964521045.1 uncultured Hyphomicrobiales bacterium | reverse complement strand
TTTCGTGAAGGACGAATCCGGCGCGACCGCCATCGAATATGGCCTAATCGCCGCTTGCATCTCGGTCGCCATCATCGCGGTCGTGCAGGGTGTCGGCACCAAGCTGACCTCGACGTTCACCTCGGTTTCGAACGCGCTCAAGTAAGCGTTCTCGAATTCGAAAGTACGAAAGGCTCCGGCAAACCCGGAGCCTTTCGCGTTTCTGATCCTTAATCCGATGCGCGAATATCGCCGCGACTTTCGCTTCAATTCCGGATGCAAGCCTTTACGCGCCCGCAGGATGTTGCCGCTAGTTTCCGAGCGTCGCCGGACAGAAGAGCCGGCACAATCAACCTCTGAGGGAGCCGTCTATGAAGAACTTCGTTCGTTTTCTGAATGACGAGTCCGGTGCGACCGCTATCGAATACGGTCTCATCGCCGCTTGTATCTCGGTCGCGATCATCGCGGTCGTGCAGGGTGTCGGCACCAAGCTGACTTCGACCTTCACGTCGGTCGAAAGCGCCCTGAAGTAAAAGGATCTTTCGCAAGACTCCTTCTACCTCCGTCTCTGCAAGGAAAGGCTCCGGCTTCGCTGGGGCCTTTCCGGTTTTCCGGGATCGATTCACCCTTCGCTTAGGCTTTGCCGCTTTAATCCGCCGGTGTTCACCGGCAGCGGGTCCCAGATGGTTCTCGAAATTCTCGTGCTCGGCCTATTCCCCGCAGCAATGGCGTTCGCGGCGGCGAGCGACCTCGTCTCCATGACGATCTCGAATCGCGTCTCGATTGCGTTAATAATCGGTTTTTTTCTGGTGGCCTGGCTGACCGGAATGGGCTGGTACGAGATCGGCCGTCATCTGCTGGCGGGCGGCGTCGTGCTGATCGTCGCGTTCGGCTTTTTTGCCCGTGGCTGGATCGGCGGCGGCGATGCCAAGCTTGCTGCGGCGACCGCGCTTTGGCTCGGGTTCTCGCATCTCATGGAGTACCTGCTGATCGCTTCCATCGCAGGAGGCATTCTCACGCTGGTGCTGCTTCAGCTTCGCACGCTGCCGATACCGCAGGTGCTTGCAAGGCAGCCGTGGATCGCGCGGCTGCATAATTTCGAGACCGGAATCCCTTACGGCATCGCCCTCGCGATCGCCGGGCTTCTGGTCTATCCCGAGACGTCCTACATGCGCGCGCTCGCGATCTGAGCGTAAGTGTAAGCTACCGTTAAATAAATTCCTCTACTGCTCATTAACCATAAGTTGACCCTTAGCTGCTGAAATCCGGCAAAGGGCAAACAGGCGACCCATATCCGGGTCCCTGTTCAGCACGAGTGGAAGAGTGAGCGTATGAAACCCGCCCGTATAATCGTTCTCGGCATCGCTTTGACGGCCGGTGCCGCTGCCTACATGTTGTCGGGCAGCGAACGCGCGCCTGCGCCGGTGCAGCAGATCGTGAAGCCTGCGAACGAGACCGTCGATATTCTTGTCGCGAAGAAAGATATTGGCGTCGGCCGCGCGGTTTCGCAGGACGACCTGACCTGGCAGGCCTGGCCTGTCGCGGCGGCGGGCCCGCTCTTCATTCGCAAGACCGCGCGTCCCGACGCGCTGAACGAATTCAAGGACGCGGTTGCGCGTGCGCCGTTCGTTGCCGGCGAACCCATCCGCGAGGAAAAACTCGTGCGCGCCAATGGCGCGGGCTTCATGTCGGCGATCCTGCCGCAGGGTATGCGCGCGGTTTCCACCGAAATTTCTGCGGAGACCGGCGCCGGCGGGTTCATTCTTCCAAACGACCACGTGGACGTGCTGCTCACGCGCCGCGAGCAGGGCCAGCAGAATTCCGAATCGATCACCACCGAAACCGTTCTGCGGAATATCCGCGTGCTGGCGATCGACCAGACCGTCGAAGAGAAGGGCGGCCAGAAGGTCGTGGTCGGCAAGACCGCAACGCTGGAGCTCGGGCCGCAACAGGCCGAGACGCTTGCGATGTCCCGCCAGCGCGGAACGATATCACTCGCGCTGCGCTCGCTTGCCGACGCTAAACCCAACGTTCCGAACGAGACCGAAGAGCCCGAGCAGAAATCGAGCCGCGTGAACTTCGTCCGTTTCGGCATCAATTCAACGCAGACCGCGAAGTAGCGAAGGATGAGGCTGACGATGCAAAAGCCGCTAGCCGCAAAAGCAGGGTTAACGTTTGCTTTCCTTGCTGCGTTCGCCGCCGTCGCGCTCACCGCGCCGAAGGCTCTTCTTGCCGCGGAACCGCAGCTCGCGGGCGCACCCAAGGTGGCGCCTGTCATGCAGCGGCAAACGCCGGTGCTGCACGCCCGCGGAAATTTCCTCGCGCTCGGCGTCGGAAAATCGATCGTCGTCGATCTACCGCGCGATGCGAAGGACGTTCTGATCGCGAATCCTGCGGTTGCGAATGCCGTGATCCGCTCCACGCGTCGCGCCTATCTGATCGGCGTGAAGGCCGGCCAGACCAATATCGTCTTCTTCGACGAAAACGGACAGCAGATCGCCGCCTACGACATCGAAGTCGCGCTGGATGCAGTCGGCGTTCGCGCCGCGATCCAGCGCCTTGCCCCGAGCGCGAATGTGAAGGTCGACGCGATCGGCGACAGCATCGTGCTCTCGGGCTCGGTCGGGTCTGCCGCGGAAGCGCAGCATATCTTCGATACCGCGGCCCGCATGGTCGGCGATGCGAACAAGGTCGTGAACGGGCTTAGCATTCGCGACCGCGAGCAGGTCATGCTCAAGGTGACCGTCGCCGAAGTGCAGCGGAACGTCCTGAAGCAGCTCGGCGTAGATCTGAACGGCGCCAATATCAACGTCGGCAGCGCCGTCGTGAACTTCGAGAACACCAATCCGTTCTCGGCACAGAATACGCTGCTGTCGACCAGCAACGTGCGGCCGACGCTGACGCTGCCGAACGGCGGCACAGTCAGCGCCACGATCCGCGCGATGGAACAGGCCGGCGTCATGCGCACGCTTGCCGAACCGAACCTCACCGCGATCAGCGGCGAAACCGCGAAGTTCCTCGCCGGCGGCGAGTTCCCGATCCCCGCGGGTCAAAGCTGCGATCCGAACACCGGCCAGTGTCAGGTGCAGATCCAGTTCAAGCAATTCGGTGTCGCGCTTGAGTTCACGCCGGTCGTTCTTTCCGAAGGCAAGATGAGCCTCCGGGTTGCGACCGAAGTCAGCGAGCTTTCTTCCGAAGGCGCGATCCGTCTTTCCAACGTCACCATTCCTGCGCTGCGCGTGCGCCGCGCGAACTCGACGGTCGAACTTTCCTCCGGCGGTTCGCTGGTGATGGCGGGCCTTTTGCAGGAGCAGACCAAGCAGAACATCAACGGGCTCCCCGGGCTGAAGAACCTTCCGGTGCTCGGCGCTCTGTTCAAGAGCCGCGACTACCTGAACGGGCAGACCGAACTGATGATCATGGTGACGCCTTATGTCGTCAAAGCCGTTTCGCAGCAGCAGCTCGTGCGGCCGGACGACGGTTTTTCCAATCCGTCGGATCAATCCGCGATTCTGCTCGGCCGTCTCAACCGGATCTACGGCCAGCCCGGCGTGAACGAGAAGAAGCCCCTGAAGGGTGACTACGGATTTATTCTGGACTGAGTGTTTGGAGCGTAAAATGTCAGTTTCTTGCGTCCTTCCCCGCCGCCTTCGCGCAGCGCTCCTGATCGGCATCGCGACCTTCGCGGTGGCCGGCTGTCAGTCCGACCGCATCGTGACCGGCACCGTGCCGTCCGATTATCGCGACCGTCATCCGATCCAGATCAACGAAGGCGCGCGCTCGGTGCAGATGTTCGTGGGCTCGGGCCGCAACGGTCTCACGCCGGATCAGCGCGCGCTTGCCGGAGGCTTTGCTTCGCAGTGGCGCCGTCACGGTTCCGGACCCATGGTGATCGAAGTGCCCGCGGGTGTCGCGAACGAAGTTTCGTCCGGGCATACCGTGCGCGAGCTTCGCAGCGTTCTAACGGCGTCTGGCGTTCCTCCGCGCGCGATTCAGATTCAAGCCTATCGTGCGGACACGCCGTCGAGCGTCGCGCCGCTCCGGCTCTCCTTCATGGCAATCAACGCAACGGTCGCCAGCCGCTGTCACGTTGGCCAGGACAACCTGGGCAACCGGCAGAATTTCGAGGACGCCCAGAACTATTCGACGCGCAACTTCGGCTGCGCATCTCAGCACAATCTCGCGGCCACCGTCGCCAATCCGGAAGACCTCGTGCAGCCGCGCGCGGAACAGCCGGGCTACGCGGCACGCCGCAAGACGGTGCTTGAGAAATATCGTCAGGGTCAGGATCCCTCGACGAATTATCCGACCGCCACCAAAGCCAGCAACGTGGGCCCGTAATGAGAGCCGCTCCAGTACTCGATACGAATCTTGCCGAACCGGAGCGCCATGTCGCTCCGGTGCCGCGCATTACGATCCAGGCGTTCTGCGAATCGCCTGAACTCGCGCATTCGGTGCAGAACGCCGCCGCGGATCGCCGCATGGCGCGCGCGCATGTGAAGGTTTCGATGGGCGGCCTGCCTGCCGCGGAAGAAGCCTATCGGACTTCCGCGACGCCGAACGTGATCCTGATCGAGTACAACGGTCACAGTAACGCGCTGCTCGAGGGGCTCGACCGCCTTGCCGAGAGTTGCGACGCCGGCACCAAGGTCGTCGTCGTCGGCCGCGTGAACGACATTATTCTCTATCGCGAACTGGTCCGCCGCGGCATCAGCGACTACGTCGTCGCGCCGCTTGCGCCGCTCGATATCGTCGCTTCCATTTCCGGACTTTACGGCTCGGCCGACGCCAAGCCGGTCGGAAAGATCGTCGGCGTGATCGGCGCGAAGGGCGGCGTAGGCGCCTCGACCGTTGCGCACAACATCGGCTTTGCCGTCGCGCGCGATCTGGAGATCGACGCCGTAGTCGCCGATCTCGATCTTGCCTTCGGCACCGCCGGGCTCGATTTCAATCAGGACCCGCCGCAGGGAATCGCGGATGCCGTGTTCTCGCCCGATCGCGTGGACGCCGCTTTCGTTGACCGGCTGCTTTCCAAGTGTACCGATCGCCTGAGCCTGCTAGCGGCGCCCGCAACGCTGGACCGCGAATACGACATCACGCCGGAGGCGTTCGAGCCGATCTTCGATACGCTCCGCGCCTCGGTGCCCTATGCCATTCTTGACATGCCGCATGTCTGGAGCGGCTGGGCGAAACGCGCGATTCTCGGCGCCGACGACATATTGATCGTAGCGTCGCCCGATCTCGCCAACCTGCGCAACGCCAAGAACATGTTCGATCTCGCGAAATCCGCCCGGCCGAACGATCGCCCGCCGCTCTATCTGCTCAACCAGGTCGGCATGCCGAAGCGGCCGGAAGTGAAGACGTCCGACTTCGCCAAGGCGCTCGGCGCCGAGCCGATTGCCTCCATTCCGTTCGAGCCGCAGCTTTTCGGCACGGCATCGAACAACGGCCAGATGATCGCCGAGGTCTCGGCCAAGCACAAAACCGCGGAAACGTTCCTTCAGATCGCGAAGGCGATCACCGGCCGCGCGGAATCCAAGAAACAGAAGAACGATCTGCTTTCGCCGCTGCTCACGAAGATCCGGGGCTTGCGGAAGTAGTTCGGAAGGTCGGGGTCCGGAATGTTCGGCAAAAGAGGAAACAGCGGCGGCACCAGCGTTCGGGAGATGCCGCGTGCACCCGCGGCGCAGCCGTCTTCGTCGGCGCCTGCGCAGATGCTGCCGCCTGCGGCCGTCTCGGACTTCGCGCAGAAGCCGGTTTCGCATGCATCTTCGATGCAGTCTCCGCCGCTTGCGCCCGCTGCTCCTCCGCCGCCGATGATGAGCAATCAGCGCTCGGAGTCATTCTATGAGGTCAAGGGCCAGATTTTCGGCGCGCTGATCGAGGCGATCGATCTCACGCAGCTTGCGAAACTCGAACCGATCGCGGCCCGCGAGGAAATTCGCGACATCGTGATCGAGATCATCACGATCAAGAACGTCGTGATGTCGATTGCCGAGCAGGAAGAGCTGCTCGACGACATCTGCAACGACGTGCTCGGTTACGGCCCGCTGGAGCCGTTGCTTGCGCGCGACGACATCGCCGACATCATGGTGAACGGCGCGAACACGGTTTACATCGAAGTCAAAGGCAAGATTCAGCAGACCGGCATCCGGTTCCGCGACAACCAGCAGCTTCACAACATCTGCCAGCGCATCGTCAGCCAGATCGGCCGCCGCGTCGACGAATCCTCACCGATATGCGACGCCCGTTTGCCGGACGGCTCCCGCGTCAACGTGATCGTGCCGCCGCTTTCGATCGACGGTCCCGCGCTCACCATTCGTAAGTTCAAGAAGGACAAGCTCAAGCTCGAGGATCTGGTCCGCTTCGGCTCGCTGTCGCAGCAGGGCTCTGAGCTGCTCCGCATCATCGGCCGCTGCCGCGTGAACACACTGATTTCCGGCGGCACCGGCTCCGGTAAGACGACGCTGCTCAACTGTCTGACGGCGAACATCGACAACGACGAGCGCATCATCACCTGCGAAGACGCAGCCGAATTGCAGCTGCAACAGCCGCATGTGGTGCGTCTCGAAACCCGCCCGCCGAATTTGGAGGGCGAAGGCCAGGTCACGATGCGCGATCTGGTGCGCAACTGCCTGCGTATGCGTCCCGAGCGGATCATCGTCGGCGAAGTCCGAGGACCCGAAGCATTCGATTTGTTGCAGGCTATGAACACGGGTCACGACGGTTCGATGGGCACGCTGCACGCCAACTCTCCGCGCGAAGCGCTCTCGCGTCTCGAATCGATGATCACGATGGGCGGGTTCTCGCTGCCGCCGCGCACGATCCGCGAGATGGTGGTGTCTTCGATCGACGTCATTATCCAGGCTTCGCGTATGCGCGACGGCTCCCGCCGCATTACCCATGTGACCGAAGTGATCGGCATGGAAGGCGAAGTCGTCACCACGCAGGATCTGTTCGTGTTCGACTATCTCGGCGAAGACGCGAACGGCAACATGCTCGGCCGCCATCGCTCGACCGGCATCGGCCAGCCGCGTTTCTGGGATCGCGCGAAGTATTACGGCGAGCAGAACAAGCTTGCTGCCGCGCTCGACGGCGCCGAAATCGACGACGCGCTGGGGCGGTCATGAGTTCTGCAGCCTTTGCATTCCTGATCACGGTCGCCGTCGCGGGCGTCCTATACGTTTTCATCTATCCGATGATCTCTGGCGAGAAGCGCGCCCAGCAGCGTCTGAAGGAAATCTCGGTCGACGAAATTCAGGCCAAGCGCGGCCGCAACAAGAGCGCTGAGGCGGCAGGTTCGCGCCGGCAGCAGGTCGAAGACACGCTGAAGCAGATCGAGGCGCGGCAGAAGAACGTCAAGAACCCGCCGATCGAAATCCGGCTTCAGCAGGCCGGACTTTCGATCACGAAAAGGCAATTCTATATGCTCAGCGCGGCTGCCGGGCTCTTGAGCTTCGTGCTCATGTACATGGCCGGCATGGGGCTGCTGCTGGCTATTCCCTCGATCCTGGCCGGCGGCTTCGGCATTCCGCGCTGGGTGATCGGTTATCTGAAGAAGAAGCGCGAGAACAAATTCATTCTCGAGCTTCCGAACGCGATCGACGTCATCGTGCGCGGCGTCAAGGCCGGCCTCCCGATCGGCGACTGTATCCGCATCATCGCGAACGAAACGTCGGAGCCGGTGAAGGGCGAGTTCCGCCAGATCGCCGAAGGGCAAGCGGTCGGCATGTCGCTTTCGGATTCCGCCGCGAAAATGTACGAGCGCGTACCGCTGCCCGAGGCGAACTTCTTCGGTATCGTGCTCGCGATTCAGCAGCAGGCCGGCGGCAACCTCTCCGAAGCGCTCGGAAATCTTTCGCGCGTGCTGCGCGAGCGCAAGAAGATGTCCGCGAAGATCAAGGCGATGTCGATGGAAGCCAAGGCTTCGGCTGCGATCATCGCTTCGCTTCCGTTCGCGGTGATGATGCTCGTCTATCTCACGAGCCCCGGCTACATCGAGCTGCTGTGGACAACGCCCACCGGGCGCGTGCTGATGGCGGGGTCTGCGATGTGGATGACCATGGGTGTCCTGGTCATGCGCAAGATGATCAATTTCGACTTCTAGAGGCCTCAAGCATGGTCGAACTTCTCTATGAAAGACTGAGCGACGCGCGGTTCATGACGACGCTGTTCACCGTTGTTGCGGTGATTGCGACGATCTACACGCTCGCCATGCCTTTCATTTCCGGCGATGGCCTCGACCGCCGCATGAAGACGCTTGCCGTCGAGCGCGGCCAGATCCGTGCCCGCGAGCGCGAAAAGCTCGCACGCGGCGAGAAGGTGAATCTGCGTCCGACGCCCAAGGCTTTCATGCAGAATGTTGTCGAAAGCCTCGATTTGAAGAAGTGGCTCGGCGAGGATGAAGCCAAGGCGATGCTGGTGCAGGCCGGCTATCGCGGGCAGGGGCCGCAGGTGTCGTTCCTGTTCTTCCGCTTGGTCGCGCCGATCGGCATGCTGATTTTCGCAGCGCTCTATCTGTTCGTACTGGTGCCGGTCAATCAGTCGCCGATGGTGAAGATCGGGATGTGCATCGCCGCGGCCTATCTCGGCATCAAGCTGCCGCAGCTTTTCCTGAGGAACGTGATCACGCGGCGCCAGCAGTCGGTTCGCCGCGCGTTTCCTGATGCGCTCGATCTTCTTCTTATCTGCGTCGAGTCCGGCATGTCGATCGACGCCGCATTCAAGCGCGTGAGCCAGGAAGTCGGCTCGCAGTCGGTGCCGCTTGCGGAAGAATTGACGCTGACGACGGCCGAGCTTTCCTATCTTCAGGACCGCCGCATGGCGTTCGAAAATCTTGCCGCGCGAACCGGCATCGACGGCGTGAAGGCGGTTTGTACCGCGCTGATTCAGGCCGAGCGCTACGGCACCCCGCTCGCGCAGGCGCTCCGCGTGCTCGCACAGGAAATCCGGGATCAGCGCATGTCCGAAGCCGAAAAGAAGGCGGCGGCGCTGCCCCCGAAACTCACCGTGCCGATGATCCTGTTCTTCCTGCCGGTGCTGTTCATCGTCATCATGGGACCGGCCGCGATACGGGTCATGGAAATCAAATAAAAAGAAAACGCCCGCTTCGCAGCGGGCGTTTTGTTCTGTCTTGCCGGAGTTTCAGGACTGCTTGGGCGGCAGGTTACGCGGCTGTTGCTGCTGGCGTATCATGTCGCGCAGTGCTGCGATGTTGGCGCTGGCTTCTTCCGGCGGAAGATCGCCGGCGGCGACCTTCTCCGCCTCTTCGAACTTGCCCTGCAATGCGAGCGAGAGCGCGAGGTTCTGGCGCACGCGCTTTTCCGCGCGCGGATTGGCGGACGCGCGCCGCAGCGTGGTCTCCGCGAGCTTCAGTTCCTTCGAGAGGATGTAGGACAAGCCGAGATTGGAAAGGATCGAGGGCTCGTCCGGCGCGATCTTGAGCGCGGATTTGTAGTAATTGCGTGCGGCCTTGTAATTGCCGAGCTGGTCGTTGATCGCGCCTTGCGCGTTCAATACGCGCCAGTCGGGCTGATCCGGCGTATGGGCGCGGGAAAGCACCTCAAGCGCCTGTTGGAGACGGCCCGCTTCCGCGAGCGCGCGTCCATATTCGCCGGCAAGACCCCGATGCTTCGGGTTCTTGATGGTGGCCTGCTCGAGCACGGCGACCGCCTGCTCGTGCTGCTCCGAGCGGCGCAGGGCCTGGGCATAGGCCATCGCGACCTGCGCGTCGGCGGGATTGCGCCGGTACTCGTCGCCGAAGCGCTCGGCGTCCCGGCGCGGGTCGTTCTCGACCGCTGTAAAAGGGCTCCGGATCGATCCGGTGATGTCGTCGGTCTTTGGCTTGTTCGCACAAGCGCCAAGCGAGGCCGCAAGGGCGACTGCCAGAGCGGCCTTCGAGACGCTCCCGAAAAGGCGGGACTTCGGGGTGGCGGGATTACACAGCATACAAATACTCCGCGCGGCATACCGGCGCGCAGCCGGAGTGCCGGGCAAAGCAATAGAGAGTTAACCCTAACGCCCCGTTAAGCGCGCTTTTGCTGCCCTTTTCTCCGTGATAGACGGCGGGAAACCGGGAATTCTCCTTTGCCGCAATCCGCTTCGCCTGCCTTCGCGCCTTCCGCAGCATCCGCCAAGCCCGTCTGGTGCGTCGATGACCGGAACTGGAAATCGGTTCGCGATAAGTTGCCTGCTGCGGCGCGGGCCTTCGCGGATGCTTCCGGCTTCAAGCCGGATGCGGGAAGCCATCTGGTTCTTCCGGATGCGGGCGGCGGCATTGCCGGCTGCCTGTTCGGCCTCGGCAAACACGGCGACAAGAACGCCGACCCGTTGCTCGCGGGCAAACTCGCGAAGATTTTGCCGGAGGGCGACTGGAAGTTCGCCGAAGCACCGAAGGACGCAAGGCTCGCATCGCTTGCTTTTGCCTTGAGTGCCTATCGCTTCGGGAGATACCGCAAGAACGAGAAGAAGCAGCCGCGGCTCGTCGTTCCGTCCGGTGTGGACGCAAAGGAGATCGCGCGCATCGCGGAAGGCGTGGCGCTCGCACGCGATCTCGTGAACACGCCCGCCAACGATCTAGGGCCTGCCGAACTTGAGGCCGCAATCCGTGCGCTTGCGAAGAAGCATGGCGCGAAGGTTTCGAGCGTCGTCGGCAAGGATCTGCTGAAGAAAAATTTTCCGCTCGTCTATGCGGTCGGACAGGGCAGCGAACGTGCGCCGCGCCTCGTCGAGTTCACATGGGGCAAGCCTTCGCATCCGAAGCTCACGCTGGTCGGCAAGGGCGTATGCTTCGATACCGGCGGTCTCGACATCAAGCCCGACGCCGCGATGCTCCTGATGAAGAAGGACATGGGCGGTGCGGCCGCCTCGCTCGCGCTAGCGCACATGATCATGGACGCGAAGCTGAAAGTGCGTCTGCGCGTGATCATCCCCGCGGTCGAGAATTCGATCTCCGGCATTGCGTTCCGGCCGGGCGACATCTTCAAAAGCCGCAAGGGCATCACCGTCGAGATTGGCAACACCGACGCCGAAGGAAGGCTGGTGCTCGCCGATGCGCTCGCGCTCGCCGACGAGGAAAAGCCGGAACTGATGATCGACTTCGCGACGCTCACGGGTGCGGCGCGCGTCGCGCTCGGCCCGGAAATTCCGCCGGCATTCACCGATGACGACGCGCTCTGGAATGCGCTCGCCAGACATTCCGCGCAGGAACGCGATCCGCTTTGGCGTCTGCCGCTCTGGCAGTCCTATATGGAAATGCTTGGCTCGAAAATCGCGGATACGAACAATGTCGGCGGCGGTCATGCCGGCGCGATCACGGCAGCGCTCTTTCTTTCCAAGTTTGTCTCGCACGCGAAGAGCTGGCTGCATCTCGACATCTTCGCCTGGAATCCGAAGGAACGTCCGG
>CAZFPR010000008.1:0-12048 GCA_964521045.1 uncultured Hyphomicrobiales bacterium | reverse complement strand
TCCGGGACGTCCCGAAGGCGGAGAGGCGCATTCCGTGCGCGCGCTGTTCGCGCTGTTAACCGAACGCTACGCTTAAGCTTGCGCGAAGCGCTGCACTTTGAAATGATACGGCTCCGAAACGAATTTTCGAGCGAGTCGTGGCCGTCGATCTCCGTCCCTCGCAGGCGCTGAAGCTCCTGCATGATTTTAATTTTGAAATGGTCCGCGACGACGACCGCGATCTTTCAGCCCGGCAGATCACGATTCTGCTCACGATCTACCTCGAGCCGCCGCCCCACACGGTTCGCGGTCTTGCAGCCAAGCTGAACGTCACGAAGCCCGTGGTTACCCGCGCGCTCGACACCATGGGCCGCATGGAAATTCTGCAACGCCGCCGCGATCCCGCCGACCGCAGAAACGTGCTCGTGCAGCGCACCGTCAAAGGCGCGCTCTATGTCGAACGGCTCGCCGATCTCATGCTCGCCAAAGCGAAAGAACTGCCGCTGTGAGCGGGTTCGACAAACGGCTCACGCCGGCGCAGCCCGACCTCGCGGCGTCGCATCTGCGCGGCAAGGTGGAAGCCGAACGCTTCGTGGACGGCGTGGCGATGCAGGTCATCGACGTATCCGCTCCGCTTCGAAGCGTGCCGTCACCCGAAGCTTCGCTCGATACCGAAGCGCTGCACGGCGAGCGCGTCACGGTCTACGAGGAAACCGGGGAAGGCTGGTCCTGGGGCCAGCTTGATCGCGACGGCTATGTCGGGTGGCTGCCTGCGAATGCATTGGCAAAAGCGGGAACCAAGCCGACGCATCGCATCCGCGCGCTGAGAACATTTGTTTTCCCGAAGCCCGATATCAAGTCGCCTCCGGTCGCTTCGCTCTCTTTCGGAAGCGTTTTCGCGTTGAAACGCGAACAGGCGGATTTCATGGTCGCTGAATCCGGCGGCTTCATTCCGAAGCAGCACATCGTGCCGATCGATTTTCGCGAGAACGATCCGGTCGAGGCCGCCGCACGCTTTCTCGGCACACCCTATCTCTGGGGCGGCAAGACTTCCGCCGGGCTCGATTGCTCCGCGCTGGTGCAACTCGCGTTGCAAAGTGCGGGTCACGAATGCCCGCGCGACAGCGACATGCAGCAGAAGATCGGGCGCCATGTTTCCTTCGACGGCGATGAGCAGCCGCTATCCCGCGGCGATCTGATCTTCTGGAAGGGCCATGTCGGATTTTATGCGGGCAGCGGCATGCTTCTGCACGCCAACGCCTTTCACATGGCTGTCGCGGAGGAGCCGCTTACCGCGGCCATCGAACGCATCCGCGCCGCCGGCTCCGAAGTGCTCGAAGTTCGTCGCATCTGACCACAGCTTGCGGAAGATCAATTCGGATCGCGCCGGGCTCGCGTAAGCGGCAGGCATGAAAAAGATCGCGATCATCGACGGCCATCCCGACCCTGACCCGGCCCGCTTCATCCACGCGCTTGCTTCGGAGTATGCGAAGTCAGCGGGCGATGCGGGCCATGAAGTGCGCAAGATCGAAGTCGCGAGTGCGGGCATCGGGGTGCTGCACTCCGGTAAGGACTGGGAGAAGGGCGAAGTCACTCCGCAAGTGAAACAGGCGCAGGAGGCGATCGCCTGGGCCGACCATGTCGTGATTCTGTTTCCGCTCTGGCTCGGCGCCATGCCCGCGCTCCTCAAGGGATTTTTCGAGCAGGTTCTCCGCCCCGGCTTCGCGATCAGCCGCGGAAAGCGCACGCTTTCTCCGGGGCTGCTGAAAGGAAAATCGGCGCGCGTCGTGGTGACGATGGGAATGCCCGGCTTCTTCTACTGGCTGTTCTTCTTCTCCCACAGCGTCAGCAGCCTGCGGCGGAACATTCTCTATTTCGTCGGTATCAAACCGGTGCGGGAAACCTTGATCGGCACGGTAGACAACCCCGCCTCGCGTGCGCGCGGGCTCGAGATCGTGCGCCGGCTCGGGTCGATGGCAAAGTGAGTGCTACGAACCCGCGCCGTGCGCCGCTTCCAGCGAGAAGGCGGCCGCAAAGAGCGCGCGGGTGTAATCGCTCTCAGGGTGCTTGAACAGCTTCTCAGCCGGACCCTGCTCGACGATCTTGCCGCTTTTCATCACCATCACGTGGCTCGCAAGTGCGGCCACGACACGCAGGTCGTGGCTGATAAAAAGATAAGTGAGATCGCGCTTCTTCTGAAGATCGCGCAACAGATCGACGATCTGTGACTGCACCAGCATGTCGAGCGCGCTGGTCGGCTCATCCAACACCACGAATGAAGGCTCCAGCACCATGGCGCGGGCGACTGCGATGCGCTGGCGCTGGCCGCCGGAGAATTCGTGCGGATAGCGGTTTCGTGTCGCCGGATCGAGCCCGACGTCCTTCAGCGCTTCCGCCGCGCGGCGGTCGCGCTCCTCCTCGCTCAACTGCGGCTGATGCACGCGAAGGCCTTCGGAAACGATGTCGGTGATCGCCATGCGCGGCGACAGTGAGCCGTAGGGATCCTGAAACACGATCTGCATGTCGCGCCGGAACGGGCGCATGGCCTTGAATTTCAATCCCTGGATCGGGTTGCCGAGAAACACGATCGGTCCCTGGCTCGATATCAGGCGTAACAGCGCAAGCCCGAGCGTCGTCTTTCCGGAACCCGATTCGCCGACCACGCCGAGCGTTTCGCCGCGCCGGATTTTCAGCGAGACGCCATCGACGGCTTTGATGTGGCCGACCGTGCGTTTGAAGAGGCCGCGTTTGATCGGATACCAGACCTTGAGATCGTCGGCTTCCACGATTGCGGGTGCATCGGGTTGCGGCGGCGCAGGCTGAATGCGCGGCTCGGCCGCGAGCAGCGCCTTGGTATAGGGATGTTGCGGATTTCCGAAGATTTCCTCGACAGAGCCCTGCTCGACGATCTTGCCCTCTTTCATCACGCAGACGCGGTCGGCGATCTTCCGCACGATGCCGAGATCGTGCGTAATGAAGAGCATCGCCATGCCGAGCCGGCCTTGCAGTTCTTTCAGGAGTTTCAGGATCTGCGCCTGCACGGTGACGTCGAGCGCAGTCGTGGGCTCGTCGGCGATGAAGAGTTCGGGTTCGTTCGCGAGCGCAAGCGCGATCATGACGCGCTGGCGCTGTCCGCCGGAAAGCTGGTGCGGGTAGGAGCCGAGACGCTCCTCGGGATCGGGGATGCCGACTTCCGCGAGCAGTTCGATCACGCGCTTGCGCGCCGGCTCGCCGCGCATGCCGCGATGGACTTCGAGCACCTCCATGATCTGCTGCCCGATCGTGTGCAGCGGATTGAGCGACGTCATCGGCTCCTGAAACACCATCGTGATGTCGTTGCCGCGCACGCCGCGCATTTCCTGCTCGGAAAGATTCAACAGATCCCGCCCCTGAAACAGGATTTCTCCACCGGGATGATGTGCGGAGGCGGACAACAACCGCAGCACCGAGAGACCCGTGACCGATTTTCCCGATCCGGATTCGCCGACGACGGCGACGGTCTCGCCCTTCTTCACGTCGAACGAAATGCCGTCGACTGCGAGCGTCTCCCGGCCGGACTGGCGGAACGCGACCGAGAAATTCTTGATCTCGAGAAGCGCGCTCATGAGAAGGTCTTTCGCGGGTCGAAGGCGTCGCGGATCGCTTCGCCGATGAAGATCAGGAGGGTCAGGAGAATCGCAACCGTGAAAAAGCCGGTGATGCCGAGCCAGGGCGCCTGCAAGTTGTTGCGCCCCTGATTGAGCAACTCGCCGAGCGAGGGCGAGCCGGGCGGCAGGCCATAGCCGAGATAGTCGAGCGCGGTCAGCGTCATCACCGAGCCCGAGAGAATGAAGGGCATGAAGGTCATGGTCGCGACCATCGCGTTCGGCAGGATGTGGCGATACATCAGCACCGCGTTCGAGACGCCGAGCGCGCGAGCCGCCTGCACGTATTCGAAGTTGCGCGTCCGCAGAAACTCCGCGCGCACCACGCCGACCAGCGACGTCCACGAAAACAACAGGAGAATACCGAGCAGCACGAAGAAACCCTGCGGCAGCACCGCGGCCACGATCAGAAGAACGTACAGCGTCGGAATCGAAGTCCAGATTTCGATGAAACGCTGGAAGCTAAGATCGACCCAGCCGCCGAAATAGCCCTGGATCGCCCCCGCTGCGATCCCGATGATCGAAGACAATATCGTGAGCGTCAGGCCGAAGATCACCGAGATGCGAAAGCCGTAGATCATGCGCGCGGTGACGTCGCGCGCGGCGATATCGGTGCCGAGCCAGTTCTGGTCGAGATCGCGGCAGCTTTTCGCGCCCTCTTTCTTTGCGACCGCGGCCTTGCATTCTTCTTCGGTGTACATCCACGTGGGCTTCGAAGGTGCGGGCGTCGGCACGTCGTAGTTGATGGTCGAATGGTGGAACGGAATGAGTGGCCAGAGCATGTAGCCGCCCTTTTCCCTGATGAGCTTCTGCACTTCCGGGTCGCGGTAGCTCGCTTCGGTTTCGAAATCGCCGCCGAAGGCGGTCTCCGGATAGAACTGCACGATCGGGTAGTGCCACTTGCCGTCGTAGGAAACGAGGAACGGCTTGTTGTTCGCGATCAGCTCGGCGAACAGCGTGAGTACGAAGAGGATCGAGAAGATCCAGAGCGACCAGTATCCGCGGCGGTGGCGTTTGAAGTTTTGCCAGCGGCGACGGTTGATCGGCGAGAGCCGGCTTTTGCCGGGAGCTGTGTTTTCGCCGGGCAGCGCGGGCGCAGGCGTCTGCGTGATCTGATCCATGCCTCAGACCTCCCGCGATTCGAAATCGATGCGCGGATCGACCCAGGTATAGGCGAGGTCCGAAACCAAATTCACGACAAGGCCGAGGAGCGAGAAGATATAAAGCGTCGCGAAGACGACGGGATAATTGCGTTTCTCGACCGCCTCGAACCCGAGCAGCCCGAGCCCGTTGAGCGAGAAGATCTGCTCGATCAGGAGCGAACTGGAGAAGAAAGCGCCGATGAACGCGCCCGGGAAACCCGCGATGATAATTAGCATGGCATTGCGGAAGACATGCCCGTAGAGCACGCGCTGCTCCGAAAGCCCTTTCATCCGCGCAGTCACCACATACTGCTTGCGAATCTCGTCGAGGAACGAGTTCTTCGTGAGCAGCGTCATGGTCGCGAACGAGCCGAGCAGCATCGCGGTGATCGGCAGCGTGAGGTGCCAGAAGTAGTCGGCGATCTTGCCGGGCAGCGAAAGCTCGTCCCAGTTGGGCGAGGTGAGGCCGCGGAGCGGAAACGCGGAGCTTAACCCCCACGGCAGATTGAGCGATCCGCCCGCGAATACGACGATCAGGAAGATCGCGAACATGAAGGCCGGAATGGCATAGCCGACGATTACGATCACCGAGGTCCAGCCATCGAAGCGGGAGCCGTCGCGCACGGCCTTCGCGATGCCGAGCGGAATTGAGATCAGATAGGTGAGCAGCGTCAGCCAAAGCCCGAGCGAGATCGAAACCGGCATCTTCTCGAGGATGAGATCGAGCACGCGCGCGTCGTGAAAATAGCTTCTGCCGAAATCGAACCGCGCGTAGTTCCAGATCAGGAGCAGGAACCGCTCATGCGCGGGCTTGTCGAAGCCGAACTGCTTTTCGAGATCCTTGATGATCTGCGGATCGAGCCCCTGCGCGCCGCGATAGCGTGAGGATGAGGAATCCAGCGCACCCCCGGCCGTATTGTTGGGCCGGAAGGTTTCGCCGCCGCTGCGGTTGAGCCGGTCGGAAGTGGAAATGTCGGAGCCGGTCAGCTGCGCGATCGCCTGTTCGACCGGCCCGCCCGGCGCGAACTGGATCACCACGAAGGAGACCAGCATGATCCCGAGAATGGTGGGGATGATGAGAAGCAGGCGGCGAACGATATAGGCGAGCATTCAGGCCTCTGCGTCAGGGAATTCCGACAAACTGCGCGGCTTCGGCGATCCGGTCAATCGGCGCGGGCGCGCCACCACGTTTCCGGAATACCGCGCCCGTATCGCGGCTTTTCTTTGGGCCGCGCGAACACGTCCCAATAGGCGATCCAGTGCGTTCCCTTGTACCACTGCGGAATCCAGTAATGCCCCGCGCGCAGCACGCGGTCGAGCGCGCGGCAGGCGAAAGTGAGTTGCTCCCGCGTTTTGGCCTCGACGATTTTTTCGATCAGGGCGTCTGCGACCGGGTCCGAAACCCCGGCGAGATTGCGCGAACCCGTGATCTTCGCCGCCTGCGACGAAAAATACGTGCGCAGCGATTCGCCCGGCGTGGAGCTGACCGAGAAGCGCTGCACGGTGATGTCGAAATCGAACGTGTCGAGCCTGAGCCTGAACTGCGCCGGATCCACCACGCGCATATTGGCTTCGATCCCGAGCCGGTTCAGGTTCGAAATGATCGCCGAGTGATGCGGCTGGAACGAAGCCGTATTGATGATGAACTCGATCGAGACGGGTTCGCCCTTCGGGCTTGTGCGTTTGCCGTTTTTGATCTCGTAGCCTGCTTCGCGCAGCAATGCGCCCGCTCTGCGCAACAGGTTTCTGTCCTGCCCCGAGCCGTCGGCTTCCGGCGGCATATAGGCCTCGCCGAAAACGGCGTCGTCCACCTTGCCGCGGAACGGCTCGAGCAGCGCAAGCTCTTCCGGCGAAGGCTTGCCTTGCGCGGCCATATCCGAGTTCTGGAAGTACGAATACGTGCGGTCGTAGGAACCGTACATCAGGTTCTTGTTCATCCACGGGAAATCCATGGCGAGCGCGAGCGCTTCGCGTACGCGCTTGTCGGAGAATTTCTCGCGGCGCGTATTCATGAACCAGCCCTGCGCGCCCGAGGGCGTCTGGTCGGGCAACACTTCCCGCTTCACGCGGCCGTCGCGCGCCGCCGGAAAGTCGTAGCTCGTCGCCCAGATGCGGGAGGTGAATTCTTCGCGGAACAGATAGTTGCGCGCGGTGAAACCCTGAAAGCCGACGTCGCGGTCGCGGTAGAATTCGTAGCGAAGCGTTTCGAAATTGTTCTGGCCCCGGCTTACGTTCAGCTTCTCGCCCCACCAGTTCGCGACGCGATTGTATTCGATGAAGCGGCCGGCTTCGAGTTTGCCGACTCGATAGGGGCCGGAGCCGAGCGGGGCGCTGAGCGTTGCGTCCTCGAAATTGCGTCCTTCGAAATACTTGCGCGACAGCACCGGCAGTCCGGCGACGATCAGCGGGATTTCGCGCCCGCGGTTCTTCACGAAATACACGAGAAGCACATCGTCGCTTGCCGCCTCGGCGCTTTCGACGTCAAGGAGAAGCTGGCGGAGAATCGGGTGACCGGTGGTTTTCAGCGTGGTGATGGTCCAGGCCGAATCGTGCGCAGTCATTTTCGTGCCGTCATGGAAGCGCGCCTCAGGGCGGATACGAAAACGATAGACGAGGCCGTCATCCGAAACCGCGACCGCGGCCGCAGCGAACCCGTACATCGCATCGGGCTCGTCGAGCGCGCGCACCATGAGCGATGCGAAGGTCAGCTCCATGCCGAGCGCTCCGTCGTTGCGCTGCGTGTAGATGTTCAGCGTATTGAAGGTCTCGAGGTTCTGGTTGAAGGCACCCGAAGAACCGACGAGCGAGAACGCGCCGCCCTTCGGAGCGTTCGGATTGACGTAATCGAAGTGCGGGAAGTTCGGCGGATATTTCAGGTCCCCGAACGCGGAAATGCCGTGGCGCTCGGCCGGCGCATTCTGCGCACGTACGGGAAGTGCCGCTGATACGCCCGCGGCCGCGCTCCACGCAAGCAGCGAGCGGCGCGAAATCCGCTGACGATCGTTCACTTCTGCGGCCCCACCTTGGCGGCGCGATCCTTGTCGAACCACCAGATGTCGGGGAAGCCGATATTGTATTCGGGCAGCTTGTCCGGTTTGCCGAAGCGGTCCCAGCGCGCGATGCGCGAGACATTGATGCTCCACATCGGAACGACGTAGTGATTCCACATCAGCACGCGGTCGAGGGCGCGCGTCGCTGCGAGCAATTCCTCGCGGTCTTTTGCGAATACCACCTTCTTGATGAGCGCATCGACGGCCGGGTTCTTGATGCCGGCATAGTTGCTGGAGCCGTCGCGGTCGGCGGATTCGCTTCCGAAATATTCGTATTGCTCGTTGCCCGGCGAAAGCGACTGGCCCCAGCCGCTGACGATCGCGTCGAAGTCGCGCGAACGCACGCGGTTCTGATACTGCGAGACGTCCACCTGCCGGACTGTGAACTGAATGCCGAGGCGTTTGAGGTCCTCGCCATAGAACAGAATGATGCGATCGAAGCTCGGGCTTGCGATCAGAAACTCGATGGTGAAGGGCTCACCCGTCTTCGCGTTGACGAGTTTGCCGTCGCGCACCTCGTATCCGGCCTCGCGGAGAAGCTTGGCGGCTTGCCGCAAGTTGCCGCGAACGGATTCTTCCTTGTCGAAAACCGGGTTCTTGTAGGCCGCCGTGAACACTTCCGGCGGAACCTGCCCGCGGACGGATTCGAGAATCTCGAGTTCCTTGCCCTGTGGCAATCCGGAGGACGCAAGTTCGGTCCCGCTGAAGTAGGAGCCGATGCGTTCGTACTGACCGTAGAAAAAGTTACGGTTCATGTTCTCGAAGTTCATCGCGTAATTCAGCGCGAGGCGGACGCGCGGGTCCGAGAATTTCCCGCGGCGCAGGTTGAATACGAACGCCTGCATCACGCCGCGTGCGCGGTCGGGAAAGGTCTCGAGTAGCAGCCGCTTTTCCTTCACGGCTGGAATGTCATAGGCGGTCGCCCAGTTCTTCGCGACATTCTCGGCGCGGAAATCGAATTCGTCGGCCTTGAAGGCGATCAGCTCGGTGGAATCGTCGCGGAAATATTCGTAGCGGAACTCGTCGAAGTTATCGTGTCCGATCCGCACCGGCAGTGTCGCCGCCCAATAGTCTTTCACGCGTTCGTAAACGATCGTGCGGCCCGGGATGAAGCTCTTCAACTTGTAGGCACCGGAACCGAGCGGCGGCTCCAGCGTGGAGTTTGCGATATTGCGTTCCTTGCCCTGCGGGTCCTTGCCGGTCCACCAGTGCTTCGGCATCGGAGCGATCTGTCCCACGATCTGCGGCAGTTCGCGATTGCCGGGCGCGTCGAAAGTGAAGGTCACGTCGCGCTCGCCGGTTTTCTCCGCCTTCACGACGTGACGATAATAATAGCGGCGCTGCGGGTTGTACTCCTTCAGCATCTGGAAGGTCCAGATCACGTCTTCTGGCGTGATCGGTTTGCCGTCATGCCAGCGCGCGTTCGCGCGCAAACGGTAGGTCACAGAAGAATAGTCCGCGGGATAGCGCACCGATTCCGCGATCAGCCCGTACTCGGTCGCCACTTCATCGAGCGAGCCGGTCATCAGCGTATCGTAGATCGTGGATACGCCGGCCGCCGTGGTTCCGCGCGTGATGATGTGGTTGAAATTGTCGAACGTGCCGTCGACACCGAGGCGCAATAGACCGCCCTTCGGCGCGTTCGGGTTCACATAGGCAAAGCGCTTGAAGTCCGCCGGGTACTTGATGTCGCCCATGAGCGACAGCGCGTGGCGCCAGGGTATCTCCTGCGCGCCCGCTTGCAGCGGCAGAAAAGGAATGGTGAGGGCGAGAATGAGAGTCCGGGCAAGATTCGGCGTCACAAGTACCTCCGTCGAACCCCCGTCTCTCAGGGGCCAATGTCGGCGGCGATTATGACCGTTTTGCGCGGGCGCGCCAAAGCGCTGCCCGCCGATCTCGCGATGATTTGAGCGGATGCCGGCCTTATTGCTTGGCCGGCTCTTCCTTCTTCTCGGCGGGCGGGGTCGCCGCGACAGGCTTCGGCAGCGGCGCCGGATTGTCGGCCTGCTTGGTGAGATAGACGATCAGGGCCGCGCGATCGGTAGCGCGGCGTACGCCGAGGAAGGTCATCGACGTGCCGGGAACGGACTTGCTCGGGTTCGTAAGGAACTTATCCAGCTCTTCGAAGGTCCACTTGCCCTTCTTGCCCTTCATCGCGTTCGAGTAGGCGAAGCCGGCATGAGTGCCTACATCGCTGTTCACGACGTTGTAGAGACCCGGGCCAACCTTGTTGGCGCCGCCCTTTGCAAATTCGTGACAGGCAACGCATTGGCGCGCGACGGAAGCGCCCTTTTCGGCGTTGGCTTCGTTGAGAAGATTTTCGAGCGGAACCTGCGGTTCGGCAGCGGCCTGCTTCTGGCCACCCTTCTCTTCAACGGCAGCGATTTCGTAGCCCGCTTTCTTCGGCGGATGCGACGCGAAAATCCCGCCTGAGACGATGCTGAGCGAGAGGACGAAAAGGCAGGTGCCGAGGATGGCACCCATGATTTTATTGAGTTCGAAGCTGTCCATCGGCCGGCAATTCCGGTGTTTTTTCCGCCGGCGTCCCGGCGAGAGGCCCCATTAATGAGCGCCAGAGGTATCGCTTTGCCCGATGGGAGGCAACCCGTATAACCCGCCCGCCGCTGCTACCTTCTGCCGCCGCGAAACCGGCGGGTAACAGCGGCTTCCCGGGTGTTTTCATGGCTGCCACAGGCTCGTCCCGCTCAGACCTGATCGTGCTGATTCCGGCGCGGATGCAGGCGACCCGGCTGCCCGGCAAACCGCTTGCCGACATCGGCGGGAAGCCGATGATTCTGCATGTCCTCGACAGGGCACGCGAGGCGAATGTCGGCGAAGTGGCGGTCGCAACCGATGACGAAGCGATCCGGAACGCGGTGGAGCGGGCCGGCGGACGAGTGCTGATGACGAATGCAGGCCACCAGACCGGCTCCGACCGGATCTTCGAAGCGCTCGGCAAAGCCGACCCGGCGGGCAAGGTCGCGGTCGTCGTGAACCTGCAAGGCGATCTGCCTTCGATCGAGCCGGGCGCGATTCGCCGCGTGGTCGAACCGCTCAGCGATCCCGCGGTCGATATTGCGACGCTCGCGGTGGAGATCGCCGACGAACAAGAAAAGACCAATCCGAACGTCGTGAAAGTTGTCGGGACCCCGGCAGGCGAAAGCCGTCTCCGCGCGCTCTACTTCACTCGCGCGACTGCGCCTGCGAACGATGGTCCGCTTTATCATCACATCGGAATCTACGCTTATCGCCGTGCCGCGCTCGAGCGCTTCGTGAAACTGCCGCAGGGTACGCTGGAGAAGCGCGAGAAGCTCGAGCAACTTCGTGCGCTGGAGCACGGCATGCGCATCGACGTTGCAATCGTTGACGCTGTGCCGCTCGGCGTCGATACTCCCGCCGACCTCGAAAAGGCCCGCGCGCTGCTCGCGGGTAAGAAGAGAAATTCCTGACATGGCCAAGAAGCAAACCATCGTCTTTCAGGGCGAACCCGGCGCCAATTCGCACATCGCCTGTCGCGAGCGCTTTCCGGATTACGAGCCGGTACCCTGCGCGACGTTCGAGGACGCCTTTGCCGCCGTGTCGAACGGGGAAGCCAATCTTGCGATGATCCCGATCGAGAACTCGGTCGCGGGCCGTGTCGCGGACATTCATCACCTGATGCCGCATTCGGGTCTCAACATCGTCGGCGAATTCTTTCTGCCGCTGTCGCATCAGTTGATGGCCATCAAGGGCGCTACACTGAAGACGGTGAAGACGGTGCAGAGCCATGTCATGGCGCTCGGCCAGTGCCGCAACGTGATCCGCGAACTCGGCCTCACTGCCGTGATCGGTGCCGACACGGCGGGCAGCGCCCGGCAGATCATGGAAGCGAAGGATACTACGCGCGCCGCGATCGCGTCCGCACTCGCCGCCGAAATCTACGGCCTCGATATCATTAAAGAGAACATCGAGGACGAGGACCACAACACCACGCGCTTCATCATTCTCCAGAAAGACAAATCGTGGGCGAAGCCGGATAACGGCGTCGTGGTCACGACCTTCGTCTTCAAGGTGCGCAACGTGCCGGCCGCGCTCTACAAGGCGCTTGGCGGTTTTGCGACCAACGGCGTCAACATGACGAAGCTGGAGTCGTACCAGATCGACGGCAATTTTTTCGCGACCCAGTTTTATGCCGACGTCGAAGGCCATCCCGAAGACACCGGGCTCAAATTCGCGCTTGAGGAACTCGGCTTC
>CAZFPR010000007.1:33583-51055 GCA_964521045.1 uncultured Hyphomicrobiales bacterium | reverse complement strand
AGCATAACGAGACAATGAATCTTGCGGGTTTTACGCCACCCGCGTTTTGCTCTTACCTTCGTAAAGATCGCGGCCCTCGACGAGCGCGCGGATTTTTCCGTCGGCGATCGAGCGTTTCAGCATCCAGAAACCGCAGTCCGGATGAATATATTTCACGCGGCCGGCTCCGATCATGGTCTCGGCGCGTTCGATCTGGCGTGCGATCGAGTCCGCGCTTTCGATCACGGTCGATTTGATGTCGACGACGCCGAGCCCGAAACCGATCTCCGGCTTCAGTTCGCGGAACGCGGCAAGCTCCTCCGCGGGGCGGTGCGCGTTCTCCATCACGATGTGGTCGCAATGGAGCGCGTTGAGATATTTCATCAGCTGGTTCCAGGTGCCCTTCTGGATCGTCTGGCCGCCGTAGTTGCCGAAGCAGAGATGCACGGCAGGTTTGGTTTTCACGGCCTTGAGCACGCGGTTGATCGCTTCCGCCGCCCATTCCCATTCGTCCGGGCTTCCGGGAAGATTGGCTTCGTCGATCTGCACGACTTCGGCGTCGATATGTTTCACCTGCGCGGCGAGCGCGTCGGCGATCGCAAAGGCGAGATCGGGAAGCTTTTTGTAGTGCTTGTCCAGAAGCGTCTTCGCCAGCATGTGCGGGCCGGTGACCGTGAACTTGAACGGCTTGTGTGTGAGCGCGCGGGCGCGTTGATAAGCCTGCGGCAGGTCCAGCGTGCCGGAGGAGACAGGGCCGTCGACGATTCCCGGCGGACGCGTGCGGAACCGCATCGTGCTTTTTGCGCGATATTCGACGAGTTCGTCGAACGTGATCGCGGTGCGGATGCCCGCCATCGGCTTCACGAAATATTCGATCATGCCGTTGGTCTCGGGATGGTTCACGTCGAAGCGAGAAAGCTCTCCGTCGCAGACGAGGTCGATGCCGGCCTGCTCCTGCGTGTGCAGTACGACGCGGGTCGCGTCGATCACGGCCTGCTCCGAGGGAAGCGCGGTGAGCCATTCCGGCACCGGATAGGAGCCGACGACGGTGGTTTGAATTCGCGCTGTATTCGACATGGCTTCACTCCCTGCACTGCATTGGCGGCGGTTGCCGGGCGTCTTTTCGCGCCCTAAGATCGTAAGTATCTAACTAGTTACTTATAGCGCGCCCGCCGCGCAAGCGCCAACAAGAACGAACGAAGGGAATACGCCATGGACGCTGCGGCAAGAGCGCTGCCGGAAAGTTTTCGGGACGAAGCGGAACTCGAAGACTTCATGACGCAGCCTTCGGATCTGCTCTGCGCCGATCTCGCCAAAGCGCCGGGCGATATTCTGGTTCTCGGCGTGGGCGGCAAGATGGGACCGACGCTCGCAAGGCTCGCCAAGCGCGCCGATCCGTCGCGCCGGGTGATCGGCGTCGCCCGTTTCAGTGAGGAAGGCCTGCATAAAAAGCTGCGTTCGTGGGATATCGAATGCATCGAGGCCGATCTTCTGGATCGCGCGAGCATCGAGAAACTTCCCAGATCGCCGAACGTCGTCTTCATGGCGGGCCGCAAATTCGGCTCGAGCGGCGCCGAACATCTGACATGGGCGATGAACGCACATGTGCCTGCGATGGTGGCCGAGAATTTCAAGGCCTCTCGCATCGTCGCGTTCTCGACCGGCTGCGTTTATCCCTATGTCGATGTCACGAAAGGCGGCGCGGCCGAGGAAACGCCTGCGGTGCCGCCGCCCGGTGCCTACGCAAATTCCTGCGTTGCGCGCGAAGCGATGTTCGAACATTTCTCCAGAAAATTTAATACTCCGGGGCGGACGATCCGTCTGAACTACGCGATCGATATGCGCTACGGCGTGCTGCATGACGTCGCCTCTAAAGTGTATTCCGGAAAGACCATCGAACTTGCCGCGGGCCATGTGAACGTGATCTGGCAGGGCGATGCCAATGCCATGATCCTGCGCATGCTCGCGCATTGCACGACGCCAACGAGCGCAATCAATATCAGCGGTCCCGAAACCATCGGCATACGCTGGCTCGCCGGAGAGTTCGGCAAACGCTTTGGCAAGGATCCGAAGTTTACCGGCAAGGAAGCCGCTGATGGATGGCTGGTGAATACCGAAAAAGCGCGCAAGCTTCTCGGCGAACCCTCGGTGCCGCTGGAGCGCATGATCGGATGGACCGCCGACTGGATCTCGCGCGGCGCGCGCAGCCTCGGCAAGGAAACGCATTACGATACCCGCGATGGCAGCTTCTGAATTCGAGATCGGCACGCTTCGCGCCGAAGATCTTGGCGATGCGGACGCTTTGGTGAAGGAGGCGGGCTGGAACCAGTCCGAAGCCGACTGGCGTGTCTTTCTTGATCTCGGCAGCGTCTTCGCGATCCGGGATAAGGGCAGGGTGATCGCGACGGCCGCGTCGCTGCCCTACGGCGGCAGGTTCGGCTGGATCAGCATGGTGCTGATCGCGGGTGAGTATCGCCGCCGCGGATTGGCGACACGGCTGATGGAGCGCTGCATTGGGAGTCTGACTGCTTCCGGTCTGGTGCCTGTCCTCGATGCCACGCCTGCGGGACGCGCAGTTTATCTCGGGCTCGGTTTTAAGGATTCCTGGCCGTTCCAGCGCATGCTTCTGAAAGAACCGCCCGCGCTGGAGCCGCTACGCTCCTCCGTTCGCGTAGAGCCGGTTACAAAAGGCGATTGGGCAGAGTTGTGCGCCTACGACGCGGGAATTTTCGGCGCGGATCGAAGCGCTGTTCTGAGCCGCCTGCGCGGAAGACTGCCGGAAGCCGAAGGGCTGGTGCGCATAAATGGCAAGATCGCGGGCTTTCTGCTCGGCCGCACGGGGCGGAGAGCCGGGCAGATCGGCCCCCTGGTTGCCGATGACGGTGCAACCGCGGCAGCGCTGCTCGATCACGCGATCAATGCAGCCGCGGCGCCGGTCTACATCGATGTCATGAGCGACAAGCAGGAAATTCTCACGCAATTGGAGGCCGCCGGTTTCGCGTACGAGCGCCCCTATACGCGAATGATGCTCGGCCGCTCCGAAAGTTTTCAGGAGCTGCCGTGCACCTTCGCGGTGGCAGGCCCCGAACTCGGCTGAAACGAAAAAAGGGCCGGCGATCAGCCGGCCCTTTGGTATTTCGGTTGTCGCTCGATCAGTAGAGCTTCGGCGGGTTGATCGCCGGCATCTTGATGTTCTTGTCGAGGAACTCGTTGGTGTAGGCCGCCTTGATGTCGTAGGCCTTTTCCATCTTGAGATACTCATCGACGAGCTTGTAGTCGGCGGCCATGCGCTTGTCGTCGTGCCAGCCGAGCGCGACATTCTTCGAGGTTTCGTCGCTCATCAGGATCGTGACGAGGTGCCAGTTGGTCATCTCGTTGTCGAACTTGAGTGCGCCGTTCATGTCGACCATCGCCTGCACGCAGGGTTCGGGCTTCTTCGCGCATTCGGCGAAGGCCTTTTGCGTCACCTTCACGAAAGCGGCGACCTTGGCCTTGTTGTCCTTCAGCCAGTCCGTCCGGACGACAAGCGAGTTGCCGTACGGGTTGAGGCCGCCGTCACGCCAGGCGAGGAAGCCCATGTCCTCGCCAAGTTCGCGGGAGAAGACGTGATGCAGGTTGAAGAACGAAGTGGTCGCGTCGATCGCGCCGGACTTCAGTGCGGCGAGCTTCGAGTTACTGTCGATGTTGACCCAGATCACCGAGTTCGGGTCGATGCCGTGGGCTTTTGCGAGCGCCGGCCACATCGTGCGCGCGCCGTCGCCGGCCGGATTGCCGATGCGTTTGCCGGCGAGATCCTTCACGCTCTTGATGCCCGAGCTTTTCTTCCAATACATACCCTGCGGCGAGTTGGCGTAGATGTTCATGACGCCGACAAGGTTCGCGCCCTTGCCGTTGAACAGAAGCGCGCCGGCCATGTCGGTGAGACCGATCTGCGAGGAGCCTGCCGCGACTTTCTGCGCGGACGCGGCAGAGCCGCGGCCAGCTTCGATGTCGAGATCAACGCCAGCTTCCTTGTACCAGCCGTTCTTCAGCGCGTAGAAATAGGGCGCATGATCGCCGCCGACCACCCAGTTCAGGGTCAGCGTTACCTTCTGCGCAGATGCAGTCGCCGGAGCCAAGAGGGCTGCGGCGAAGATCGCGGACGCAAGTTTCAATGTGGTTTTCATTCTGACTTCCTCCCGTAGCCTTTCGCCGCGCGGGCCGGTGATTCCGGTTCTCGACACGCAGCGAAGTTTCGATGTAACTATCTAGTTACTAGACGATATGAGCAGCCAAAGCGCCTGTCAAATGGCGCGAAAACGAGCGCGGGCGGATCGCTTTTCGCATCGCGACGACAGGCCCCGGGGAGAAATACGTGGCGTTGCGCTGGAACGATCTGCCGCCGGAAGTATTGGCGGTTTTGCGGAAAGGCGCGGTGATTCCGGCGCACCCGCTGGCGCTGGACGCCGCTCGCAAGTTCGATGAGCGCAGGCAGCGCGCGTTATCGCGCTATTACATAGATGCGGGTTCCGGCGGTCTTGCGGTTGGCGTGCACACCACGCAGTTCGCGATCCGGGAAGTGGGGCTCTATGAGCCGGTGCTTTCGCTCGCGATGAAGACGGCGCGGGAATCGGCCGGGAAACCGCTCGTGATGATCGCGGGCCTCGCGGGCAAGACCGCGCAGGCGGTGAAAGAGGCGCAGACTGCGCGCGGTATCGGCTATCACGCAGGCCTGCTCTCGCTGGCGGCGATGAAAGGTTCGTCCGAAGACGAACTGATCGAACACGCGAGAAAGGTTGCCGCCGAAATTCCGCTGGTTGGATTTTATTTGCAGCCGGCGGTGGGCGGCCTCGTGTTGCCGGCTTCGTTCTGGAAGCGCTTCGCGGAAATCGAGAATGTCGTCGCGATCAAGATGGCGCCGTTCAATCGCTATCGCACGCTCGACGTCATCCGCGGCGTGGTCGAGGCGGGCGCGGAAGACCGCATCACGCTGTACACCGGCAACGACGATCACATCGTACTCGATCTCGTGACGCCGTTCGTCGTTATGCGCGGCGGCAAACCGGTAACGGTTCGCATCAAGGGCGGCCTGCTCGGGCACTGGAGCTGCTGGGTGCGGCGTGCGGTGGAGTTGCTGGACCGTGCGCAACGCGAAGCGGCGCAGCCGGCAGTATCCGCGGAAATGCTCGCGCTCGACTCGCAGGTTACCGACTGCAACGCGGCGATCTTCGACGTCGCCAACGATTTTCACGGCGTGATCTGCGGCTGTCACGAGATTCTCCGCCGGCAGGGCCTGCTCGAAGGCATCTGGTGCCTCGATCCGAAAGAAACGCTCGGCACCGGTCAGAAGGAAGAGATCGACAGAATTTACGCGGCCTATCCGCATCTCAACGACGACGCGTTCGTTCGCGAGAATCTTCCGCGGTGGCTGGCATGAAGTATTTTTGCGGCTTGCGAGTACACGGGGCTTCCCGGATAGTCGGAGCGGGAAGGGGAGAACCGTCATGAGCGGAAGTAACGATCAGGTGCAGCGCTATGCGCTGGCCGTTCTCAGCCACTTGATACTCGTTGCGATCTGGCATTCCTTCGTGGTCTACGGAAATATTCCGAAGATCGTGATGCCGTCGCCTTACGACACGCTTCACGCGCTGGTCGTTCCGAATTACCGCTGGCTCGAGAACATCGCCGCGACCTCAATCGAAATCTTCGGCGGGTTCCTGCTCGCCGCGATCTTTGGAATTCTCACCGCACTCCTGTTCTCGTGGTTTCGCTGGCTCGAGATGTTAGCGATGCCGCTCTTGGTCAGCCTCAACATGATTCCGAAAGTGGCGCTCGGACCCTTGATGATCGTTTGGTTCCGCTATGGCATCTGGCCGAATACGCTGATGGCGTTTGCGATCTCCTTCTTTCCGATCGTGCTGACCACCGCGCGCGGTCTTCGTGAAGTGGAGCCCGATCTCCTCGATCTCGTCCGCACGCTGCGCGGCTCGCGCTGGCAGCTGTTCGTCAAAATCCAGCTTCCCGGCGCGCTGCCTTACATCTTCTCCGGCATGAAGGTTGCCGCCATTCTCGCCGTTGCAGGCGCGATCGTCGGCGAATTTCTCGGCTCCGAGCGCGGTCTTGGCTACCTGATGTTGCAGGTGCAGGTGACACTCGATACCGCCGCCATGTTCATGGCGGTCATTCTCATCACTTTGATCGGCGGCGTGCTCTACGGCCTCGTACTTGCAGCCGAGCGCTACTTCGTCGTCAAAGACGCGCGGATCCAATAGGCACCCTCATGAGCGAAGCGTTTATTCATCTTGACGGTGTGAAGAAGGTCTACCGGACCCGCGGGCAGGACTTCCTCGCGGTTTCCGAGGCGACGTTCGATGTCGAGCAGGGCGAACTCGTTTCGCTCGTCGGTCCTTCCGGCTGCGGCAAGACCACGCTACTGAAGATTCTCGCAGGCCTGCACGGCTACGACGGCGGCAAGGTCCGCATCGGTTCGCCGTCGCAGCCCTTCAATCCCGCCCGCGATATCGGCATGGTGTTCCAGCAGCCGCTGCTCCTGAAGTGGCGCCGCATCATCGACAACGTGATGCTGCCGACGGAAATCCTGGGATTGCCGCAGGACGCCGCGCGCAAGCGCGCCTACGAGCTTCTCGATCTTGTCGGTCTGAAGGGCCACGAAGATAAATATCCCTACGAGCTTTCCGGCGGCATGCAGCAGCGCGCTTCGATCGCGCGTGCGCTGGTGCACGATCCGAAGCTCGTGCTGATGGACGAGCCCTTCGGCGCGCTCGACGCGCTGACACGCGAGAAGATGAATCTCGAATTGCTGCGCATCTGGGGCGAGTCGAAGAAGACGATCATCTTCGTGACCCACGGCATCACCGAGGCCGTGTTTCTCGGCACGCGCGTCGTGGTGCTGACCGCGGGTCCCGCGCGCATGGCGGATAACTTCACGGTCGATATTCCGATGCCGCGCACACTGGACATGCGCAACACCGAGAAGTTCGGCGAATACTCGCGCCGGATCTACCGGCTTCTGGGAATTGAATGAGCTGGGACGGCATCATCATCGGTGCGGGTCACAACGCGCTCGTGTTGCAGGCGTATCTCGGCAAGGTCGGATTGAAGGTTCTGTCGATCGACCGCCGGCATATCGCGGGCGGCGGCTTGTCCACGATGGAAGACCCGCGCCGGCCGGGCTTCCTTCACAATACGCACGCATTCTTCCAGCGCGCGATCACCAATATGCCCTGGTACGCCGACCTCGAACTCGAACGTCACGGCGCACGCTACATCGAACCGGAACTCAATGTGGCGATGATCACAAGCGGCGAACGCTCGCTCGAATGGTGGACCGACATCGATCGTACCGCCGCATCGTTCGAAAAATTCTCGAAGAAAGATGCCGAGACGCTGAAACGCTGGCAGAGCGATTTCGTGCCGATCGTACGCGATATTCTTTCCTGGGAAGCGAAGTCTCCTCCGTTGCCGGTGAAAGAGCGCCGCACGCTGCTTGAAAAGAGTGCCGCTGGCCGCAGACTGCTCGAAGTCAGCGCGCTGTCCCCGCTCGAATTCGTGCATCAGGAATTCGAGCATCCCGCGGTGAAGGCGGGGCTTCTGTTCTTCAACGGGCTCAGGGAAGTCGATCTGCGCGTGAAAGGCTTCGGCCATCACATCGCGGCGCTGCTCGCGTCGCCCTCAAAGGCACAGATGTCGCGCGGCGGCACGGCGGCGCTTGCCCGGGCGCTCGAGAATGCCGTCAAGGAAAGCGGCGGAGAAATCCGGCTGATAACGGAGCCCGCGCGCATCGTCGTCGAGAACGGCAAGGCCGTCGGCGTCGAGACGCGGGAAGGCGAGATGCTGCGCGCGAAAACCTTCGTCGCATCCGCGCTGAACCCGCAGCAGACCTTTCTCGATCTTCTGGATCAGAATCTCGTGCCGCGTGAAATCCGCGATCTCGCATCGCAGTTTCAGTACAACCTGCTTGCGCCGCTTTTCGCGCTGCATCTCAATCTGTCGGAGGCGCCGCAATACGCCGCGGCGAAGAACAATCCGGCGCTCGCCAAAGCCTTTATGGTCATCATGGGGCTCGATCATGTCGACCAGTTCACCGACATTGTCCGGCACCACGAAGAAGGCACCGTTCCCGATACGGTGATGTGGGGCGCGACGCCGTCGCTGTTCGATCCTTCGCAGGCGCCTTCCGGCAAGCACACGGCCTTCATGTGGGAGAAGCTGCCGTATCGCTTGAACGGCGATCCCAAGAGCTGGGACGCCTATAAGGACAAGCACGGCGAGAAGATGCTTGCGCTCTGGCGGAAGCACGCGCCGAATCTCGATGGCGCGGTAATCGACGCCTTCACGCGCTCTCCGCTCGACGTCGAGCGCGAACTTCCGAACATGCGCGAAGCCGATCTCTTGATCGGCGCGTTCACGAACGGGCAGGTCGGACACGACCGTCCGTTCCCCGGCGCGGGAAATTACCGCGCGCACATTCCCGGTCTCTATCTTTGCGGCTCGTCGAGCCATCCCGGCGGCAACGTCACCGGTCTGCCCGGCTACAACGCGGCGCAGGTGATCCTTGCCGACCTCGGTATCCGGGCCGATTGGGCGCCGCCGTCCATTTCAGAACGATTGAAGGCATTGCACTGATGGCAACCGCTCACGCTGCGAAAAAAGCCCCGCTACGGCGAGCAAATGGAAACGCTCGCGATCCGGAGCGCACGCGCGCCGTGATCCTCGCCGCAGCGACTGCGGAAATCACCGCGAAAGGTCTTGGCGGTGCGCGCGTCGATGAAATCGCGGATCGCGCGGGCGTCAACAAGCGGATGATCTATCACTACTTTGGCGACAAGGACGGTCTCTATCTCGCCGTGCTCGAGGCTGCCTATGCCGAAATCCGCTCCGAAGAAATCAAACTCGATCTCGGCAAGCGCGATCCGGTCGAAGGTATGCGCGAACTTCTACAGTTCACATGGAACTACTATCGCGATCATCCCGAGTTTCTGAGCCTGCTCGCGACGGAAAATCTCCACAAGGCGGCTTATCTCAAGCGCTCGAAGAAAATCCGGGAGTTGCATTCGCCGCTGGTCGGCATGATCGACGACTTGTTGCAGCGCGGCGCGAAGGCGAAGGTTTTCCGCAAGGATGTCGACCCGGTCGAATTGTACATCTCGATCGCAGCCCTCGGATTTTTCTATCTTTCCAACCGCCACACGCTCTCGACGATTTTCGGGCGCGACCTGACGGCCCCGGAGAACATCAAGGCGAGGGGCAAGCATCTGGCCGCGGTCGTGCTCGGCTACCTGCGGCCATGAGCGGACTATTGACGGCAACGCGGTGCCATCGTACTTGTAACTAATTGGTTACTTACGGCCGCAAGCAAGACGGCCTTTCGGAAATTCCGGGGAGAGCGAATTATGGCCACGCAGCGCCTTGGCATCATCATGAACGGCGTCACGGGACGCATGGGGCTGAACCAGCATCTCGTGCGTTCGATCGTTGCGATCCGCAAGCAGGGCGGCGTCCTGCTTTCGAACGGCGATCGCGTGATGCCCGATCCGATCCTCGTCGGCCGCAACGCGGAGAAGGTGGCCGCACTCGCGAAGCAATACGGCATCGAGCGCTCGACCTCCGATCTCGACGCTGCGCTCAAGAATCCGGACGACACCGTATTCTTCGACGCGGCGACCACGCAGATGCGCACCGATCTGCTGACCAAGGCGATCAACGCCGGCAAGCATGTCTATTGCGAAAAGCCGATTTCGGATCAGCTCGACAAGGCGCTCGCCGTTGCAAAACTCGCCAAAGCAAAAGGCATCAAGCATGGCGTCGTGCAGGACAAGTTGTTTCTGCCGGGCCTGCGCAAGATTCAACTCCTGAAAGAGTCCGGCTTCTTCGGAAAAATTCTCTCGGTTCGCGGCGAGTTCGGCTACTGGGTGTTCGAAGGCGACTGGGGCCAGCCGGCGCAGCGCCCGAGCTGGAATTACCGCAAGGCCGACGGCGGCGGCATCATTCTCGACATGCTTTGCCACTGGCGCTACGTGCTCGACAATCTGTTCGGCAACGTGAAGGCGGTAAGCTGCCTCGGCGCCACGCACATTCCCTCGCGCGTGGATGAAGCCGGCAAGACCTACAAGGCCGACGTCGATGATGCGGCTTACGCTACCTTCGAACTCGAAGGCGGCGTGATCGCGCAGATCAACTCGTCCTGGGTGACGCGCGTGAAGCGCGACGACCTCGTGACTTTCCACGTCGACGGCACGCACGGCTCGGCGGTTGCGGGACTCACGCGCTGCTACACGCAGCATCGCGTGAATACGCCGCGCCCGGTCTGGAATCCGGACGAGCCGCAGACCATGAAGTTTCAGGACCAGTGGGAAGAGATGCCGGACAACACGGTCTACGACAACGGCTTCAAGGTGCAGTGGGAAGGCTTCATCCGCCACCTCATCGAGAATACGCCGTGGAAATTCGATCTGCTCGAAGGCGCGAAGGGCGTTCAGCTTGCCGAACTCGGTCTGAAAAGCTGGGCCGAACGGCGCTGGCTCGACGTTCCCGAATTGAAGGTGTGACGCATGGCGACGCTCTCGCTGCCCGGTCTCGACCGCAAACTCTCGTCTTACACGTCCGGCGAACCGATCCGGTTTCCTTCGAAGGAAGAGATCGCCTCGTTCAACCGCGTGGCGTTCGCGGCGGCGCATGTCGTCGCCGATCCGCTCGCGAATAACGATCCCTGGATCGATCCGGCGATCGACTGGGAGCGCACGATCGCGTTCCGTCATTATCTCTGGGATCTCGGGCTCGGTGTCGCCGAAGCGATGGACACCGCGCAGCGCGGCATGGGTCTCGACTGGAACGGCGCGCAGGAATTGATCCGCCGCGCGCTGGAGGCCGCGAAGTCGCGGCCTGGCGTGAAGATCGCCTGCGGCTGCGGCACCGATCACATCGCGCCGGGCCCGGATGTATCCGTGGATGACGTGATCCGCGCCTATGAGCAGCAGATTGAAGTGATCGAGAAGCTCGGCGGACGTCTGATCGTGATGGCGAGCCGTGCGCTCGCCTACGCCGCGAAAAGTCCGGAAGACTACAAGCGCGTCTATGACCGCATTCTAGGTCAGGTTAAGGAGCCCGTGATCCTGCACTGGCTCGGCGAAATGTTCGACCCCGCGCTCAAGGGCTACTGGGGCTCGGACGACCACATGGCGGCGATGGACGTCTGCCTCGACATCATCGCGCGCAACGCCGCGAAGGTGGACGGCGTGAAGATTTCGCTGCTCTCCAAGGAAAAAGAGATCGAGATGCGCCGCCGCCTGCCGAAGGGCGTGCGGATGTATACCGGCGACGATTTCAACTATGCCGAACTGATCGCGGGCGACGAAGAGGGCTATTCCGACGCGCTCCTGGGCATCTTCGACGGCATCGCACCGGCGGCGTCCGCCGGCCTCGCGCGGCTCGCAAAGAACGACCTGCAAGGCTTCCACGGCATTCTCGAGCCGACCGTCCCGCTCTCGCGCCACATCTTCAAGGCGCCGACCCGCTTCTACAAAACCGGGATTGTCTTTCTGGCGTGGCTCAATGGCCAGCAGGATCATTTCCTGATGATCGGCGGCCAGGAAAGCACGCGCTCGATCCAGCATCTTGCGGAACTCTTTCGACTCGCCGATAAAGCGCGCGTGTTGCACGATCCGGAACTCGCCGCTTCGCGCATGAAGAAACTCTTGGCAGTACACGGAATAGCCTGAATTGATGAATGCGGAAGGCCTTTCGATCAATCTCGCCACCGTTCGCGAACAGTGGACGCTTGGCGAAGCGGTCGAAGCCTGCGCCAAGCTCGGAATCAAGGCCGTCGATCCCTGGCGGGATCAGGTCGCGAAGTTCGGGCTGAATGATTCCGCGAAGGTCATCAAGGACAACGGCATGCAGGTCAGCGGCTATTGCCGCGGCGGCATGTTTACCGCGCCCGACGCGAAAGGCCGTGCGACGGCAATCGACGACAACAAACGTGCGATCGACGAAGCGGCCACGCTTGGCGCCGATTGTCTTGTGCTCGTCGTCGGCGGGGTGCCGCAGGGCTCGAAGGATATCGAGGGCGCGCGCATTCAGGTCGCCGAAGGAATTACCGCGGTGCTCGACCATGCGCGCGCGTCGAACATGCCGCTTGCGATAGAGCCGTTGCATCCGATGTATGCCGCCGACCGCGCCTGCATCAATACGCTGAAACAGGCCCTCGACCTTGCGGGGCAGATTGCGCCGGATGTCGGCGTCGCCATCGACGTCTATCACGTCTGGTGGGAGCCGGGCCTGGCCGAACAGATCGCGCGCGCCGGCCACGAGAGCCGCATCTTCGCGCATCACATCTGCGACTGGCTGGTGCCGACCAAGGATCTCCTGCTCGACCGCGGCATGATGGGCGACGGCGTGATCGATCTCAAAGGCTTCCGCAGGATGATCGAGGACGCGGGCTTCTTCGGCCCGCAGGAAGTCGAAATTTTCTCCGCCGGAGACTGGTGGAAGAAGCCGGGCGAGCAGGTCTTGAAGACCTGCATCGAGCGCTACAACAAGTTCTGCAAGTAGTCAGCCGGCGAGCGCCCCGCGCAATAACGCGCGATAGACTTTGTCTTTGAGCGAAGCGGCGTTCGCAAAACCCATCCGTCCGATGCATTCTTCCGTGCGCGCATTTGTTGGCGCACTCAGCCCGCGCAGCAGTACGGGAATGAGCGACAGCGGCGAAGCAAGCTTCTGCTTCAGCCTTTGCAGCGCCGGAATCAGCCGCAATTCGACGTCGTCGAAATCCGTACCGAACGGGAAATCGGGCAGCATCCCGCGTTCTTTCGCAGGGCGCAGCGCGGCTGCGATCCGCTCCGGCGTATTGTTGCGAAACTGCGCGGGGATCTCGTAATCCTTCGCAATCTTGTTGTAGCTCTTGGCTTCCCGCAGCAATTCCTGCTGAAAGCGCGAGTCCGCGACCGCGAGCATCGCGGCGATCACATCCTCATCGGATTTCCCGCGCAGGTCCGCGACGCCATACTCGGTCACGATGATATCGCGTAAATGCCGCGGGATCGTCGTATGCCCGTAGGACCAGCGGATATTGGACGCAGTCTTCTTTCCGCTGCCGCGCGTTGCATTCACGCAGATGATCGAGCGGGCGCCGTCGAGCGCGAAAGCCTGCGCCACGAAATTGTACTGCCCGCCGACGCCACTCACGACAAGTCCGCTCTCCAGTCCGTCCGAAACGACGGCGCCTAGCAGCGTCGCCATCATGCCGTTATTGATGAAACGCGCCTTCATGCGCGCCGCGCGCTTTTTCTCTTCGCCGCCGTAAAGCTCGTTGACGAAGGAAATAGCCTTCATCTGTAGCTTCGCGCGCTTCCGTTCGTCCATCTCGCGCAAGCGGCGATAGAAATTCTTCGGCCCGAGAAAGAAGCCGCCATGCAGGAGCACGCCTTCGGCTTCCCGCTTCACGACGCCCGCGTCGATCAGGTCGAGAAACGAATCCACGAACATTTCGCTCGCGCCGTAAAGACCCGCTTCGAACGTGCCGAAACGCGCCGGCGCGGCAGTAGAAAGAGCCGCAATCATTTCGTTGAATGTGCCGTTCTCCTGATGCCGCAGGATGAGCGCTTTCGCGGCGCCATCTCCCTCCGCGCCGATGCCGATTTGCAGCGTGCCGCCGTCCTCGATCAGCGTCGCCGTGTGAAGACCGATCGCATAGGCGGTCAGCGGGACAGGCTGCTTCGGCGGTGCGAACAGCGGAAAATCGGTTTTCGGGTTTTCGTAGATGAAGTCGAAAGCGCTTTCCGGAAGATCTCCGTCTCCCGGCATGAAAGGAAGTTCGGAATTCACTTCCGCGACCACCAGAAAATCCGCCTTGCCTTCCGCTCGCGCCTTCAGGAGGTCGAGCGTGAGGTCGGTGTTGCAGGAAAGGCTGTAGCGCGTCTCTCCGTTCACGACGCGCTTTGCGACAAGCTGTGCGATTACGTTGACGTTGCGGTCAAGCACGTAACGATAGGCATGGGTGTAGTTCGCGGAGATGTAGTTGCGTTGCGCGAGCGCGGAGCCGAGCCAGCGCCCTGCAAGAAAGAAGAACTCGCTGACCTTGATATTCTCCGGAAGCGTTCCGCTTCTCAAGGCACGCGCATATTCCAGTTCCGGGTAGCCGCCGAACAGCCGGTCGAGCACCGGATCGATGAAGCGCGCTTCGAGACCCGATACGACCGGCCGCTGCAATGTAAGCGCGGTGAAGATGTTGAGCTTCCGCGAAGGCTCGGCGGCAGCAATCCGGTAGATCGCATTCGCGACCGTGTTTGCCTTGCCGAGCCCCAGCGGTAGCGCGAGCGTAATCTCGCGGCCAATCCGCGCCGCGATCGTGTCTGCGAGTTTCTGCGCGTCGTCGAAATGCTGAGTCCGGCTCATGTTTCGAGCCTAGCGCAGCTTTTCCCGAAAGCGAATGACGGCCGTTCTACTTCTGCGACAGGTCGATCCCGGCAGCCTTCGCGGCCATCGCGACATATTTTTGCGTCTGCTGGAACGCGCCTTCAAGCGCCTGCGCGGTCTTCATGTCTGAGATTTCAGCGAACTTCGCGGCGATCGCATCCGGCGTGCGTTCTTCGGGCGGGAAGTAAACGCCCTGCGTCTCGACAATGCGGATCACCGAATAGACGCCCGCGCCCGCGCCCATGATCGTGCGGGAAGGGGCGTTTTCGCTCACCATATAGAGCACGGCCGGCGTGATCGCTTCGGGCTGCATCAGCTGGAGCACGTTCGGCGGCAGCAGTTCCTCCGTCATGCGGGTCGCGGCCGTCGGCGAAAGCGTATTCACGCGGATGTTGAACTTCTGCCCCTCGTGATGGAGCACGTTCATCAGCCCGGCCATCGCGGCTTTGGCGGCACCGTAGTTGGACTGGCCGAAATTTCCGAACAGTCCGGACGACGACGAGGTCAGAACGATGCGGCCGTAATTCTGCTCGCGCATGGTTTCCCATGCCGCCTTGCAGCAGTTCACCGATCCCATGAGATGCACTTCCAGCACGAGGCGGAAGTCGTCCAACTCCATCTTGGCGAAGCTCTTGTCGCGCAGGATGCCGGCGTTGTTCACGACGATGTCGACGCGGCCCCACTTCTTCTTGGCGTCCGCGATCATCTGCTCGACTTCATTATATTTTGCGACATTCGCGCCGTTCGCGATCGCATCGCCGCCCTTCGCCTTGATCTCCTGCACGACGGTTTCGGCAGCCGAAAGCGAACCGCCAGAGCCGTCGCGTGCGCCGCCGAGGTCGTTGACGACCACCTTCGCGCCGAGTGCCGCGAGTGCAAGCGCGTGGGATTTGCCGATGCCGTTGCCGGCGCCGGTGACGATGGCGACACGATTGTCGAAGCGAATGGTCATTGCGTTCCTTTCGGACTTTTCTTGATTTTCAGATCAGAATTTCTGGCTCTGCGCGTAGCGGTCGGCATGGAAATAGGCGTCACCAAGAAGCTCCTGCGTGGATCGCGCCCGCTTCATGAAGAGGCCGATATCGACCTCGTCGGTCATGCCCATGCCGCCGAACATCTGGACGGCTTCCGATACGGCAAGTTTGCCGACCTCGCATGCTTTATATTTGGCGGCGCTGACCGCCGAGCCCGCCGAATCCGGCGACTTGTCGAGCGTGACGCATGCCGCAAGCACGAGCGAGCGCAGAAGCTCGATCTCGCCGAACAGATGAGCTGCGCGATGTTGCAACGCCTGGAAGGCGCCGATCGGCTTTCCGAACTGCTTGCGTTCCTTGAGATAGGCGACCGTGCGGTCGAAGCTTTCGCCCGCGACGCCGAGAAGTTCGGCGGAGACGCCAGCGCGTCCTGCGTTCAGCGCGTTCTCGAGCAGCGCAAAACCTTTACCGGCTTCGCCGAGCGCATCGACCGCCGTCACGTTCTCGAACTTGATCCGGGCGCTGCTGCGGCTGTCGACGCCGATCACGCGCTCGATCGAGATACCGGGCGCTTTCGCATCGACGAGAAACAGCGAGATGCCGTTCCTGTCGCCGGGCTCTCCTTCGCTGCGCGCGGCGACGATGATCTGGTCCGCGACGTGACCGTCGATGACGAAAGTCTTGTCGCCGTTCAGCTTGAAGGCATTGCCTGCGAGTTCGGCCTTGAGCGCAGTCTTTTCCGGCGCATGCTTGCGTCCTTCATCGACCGCGAGCGCGATGATGGTTTTGGCCTCCGAAATCGCGGGCAGCCACTTCTTCTTCTGTTCTTCCGAGCCGCCGCGGCGGATCGCGGTCGCGGCCATGACCGCGGTCGAAAGGAACGGCGAGGCCGCGAGCGTGCGGCCCATCTCTTCGCAGACGAGCGCCATGCCGACATGTCCGAAGTCCGAGCCGCCATGCGCCTCGTCGACGAGAATGCCGGTCCAGCCCATGTCTTTCATGCCGCGCCAGAGTTCGCGGCTGAACCCGTCTTTGTCCTTGGTGTCGCGTAATCGGCGCAGTTCCGAAACGGGCGATTTGTCGGTCAGGAATTCGCGCGCGGAATCGCGCAGCATGATCCGGTCTTCGTCGAGCGCGATCATCTTACGCCTCCGGCAGGTTCAGGATTCGCTTGGCGACGATGCCGAGCATGATTTCGGATGTACCGCCCTCGATGGAGTTCGCCTTGGTACGGAGCCATTCGCGCGCCAGCGTGCCCTCCTCGGAGCGGTTGCTTTCCCATTCGAGGCCGTCGGAGCCCGCGATCGTCATGAAAGCTTCGTAGCGGCGCTTGTTCAACTCTGTCCCGGCGTATTTCAGGATCGCGGATTTGGCGCCGACGCCCTGACCGGCTTTCGCCTCGGCCCTGTAGCGCTCGATGGTGGCGAGCAGCGCACGGCCGTCGACTTCGGCGCGGATCACTTCCTCGCGAACGAACGGGTTGTCGAGCCGTCCGTTCGTGTCACGCCCGAAGGACTTGATCGCTTCCGCCGGCAAAGAGCGCATGCCCGCAAGCGACAGGCCCGAACCGATCGAGGCGCGCTCGTGCGTGAGCAGATATTTTGCGATCGTCCAGCCGTCGTTCAGCGTGCCGACGAGATTCTCCTTCGGCACCTTCACGTTGCCGAAGAAGGTCTCGCAGAACGGCGACTTTCCGGAGATGAGCAGGATCGGCTTCGTAGTGACACCCGGCGTCGTCATGTCGAACAGCACGAAAGAGATGCCCTTGTGCTTCGGCGCGGCGGGGTCGGTGCGCACGAGGCAGAAAATCCAGTCGGCTTTGTCCGCGTAGGACGTCCAGATCTTCTGGCCGTTGACGAGGAAGTGGCCGCCCTTGTCCTCGGCTTTGGTTTGCAGCGAGGCGAGGTCGGAGCCCGCACCCGGTTCGGAATATCCCTGGCACCAGCGGATCTCGCCGCGTGCGATTTTCGGGAGATGCTCTTTCTTCTGCGCTTCGTTGCCGAATTGCAGGAGTGCGGGTCCGAGCATCCAGATACCGAAGCTTTCCAGCGGCGAGCGCGCGTTGATCGCGCGCATTTCCTCGCGCAGGATTTTTTCTTCCTCGCGC
>CAZFPR010000007.1:28945-33573 GCA_964521045.1 uncultured Hyphomicrobiales bacterium | reverse complement strand
GGCCCGATACACATCTCTATGTCCACCACCGGTCTTTGGCCCATGGTCCCGGCAGGCTTAACGGTTTTCCATTTCACTATAGGCAAACTGATCGCCAGGCCGCCGTATTCCTTCGGCCACATCGGCACGGTCCAGCCTTTGCCGGCCATGCGCTCGAGCCAGATTTTCTGCGCGTCGGAGTGGAACTGCCAGTTGCGTCCGCCCCAGCAGATATCGGGCTCGCCGCGCGACGGCTTGCGCATTTCAGGCGGGCAGTTCTGCGCGAGCCACTCGCGCGTTTCTTTGCGGAAGGTTTCGAGCGGCATTGTAAGATCTCCGGCGGAATGCCGCCGTTCTTAGCGCGCTCGTATCAGGGCGGGAAGTCTGCTTGGGCGAGAACCGCCGCTCGGAGGCGGTTGCCGCAGCGTTCGCAACTGCGTTCCGCCGCGCGGAAGCCGGGGCAGCAGCCCCGGCGCTTTATATCCGGGCGGAAGTGCTAGGTGCGGCAGCGGGTGATGTAGCAGGTGTATCCGCGCGGCGTACGGCGCGCGCATTCATAGAGTGCCCGCCGCCGTGCATTGGTGAGCGAGCCGGAGCCCCAGCCGGTGGCAAAACGGCTGCGCGCTTCGCAATAGGCGGCTTCGGCCGGGGCGGGCGACACGAGCGACAGCGCGGAGAAGGTGGCGGCAGCGGCGGCGGTGAGGGCGAGGTATTTCTTCATATTCGGCTCCCGGTACTTCAGTTAGCGGCCATTACTGCAGGAGCGAAGCGTCCGGACAATCACGGAAATTCGATTATGAATAACGAAAAGTTGTATCCGCCGGGCTGGCGCGCCACGAAGCGGTCGCGATTACACAAGTAACATGCAAACCTGAAGCCCGGCGCGTTGGCGCCGATGAGCGTTCGCTTGCATCTCTGGGGAGAACTCGATGCGCAACCCGTTCCTTGGCTTGATCGCCTTGGTGTTACTGTTCGTTCCCGTCTCCGCGTCGTCTCAGGAAAAGACTTTTCAGCGCTCCGATCTTTCCGCGGGAGCGGCAAGGCTCGAAGCCCAACTCCAGAGGGAGCTTGCAAGCCGCCCGCGCTCTCCCGCCGAACTGCGCAAGGAAGCGGACGCCGCGCGCACTGCGAACGACGCGCGCACGCACGCGCAGCGTCTTGGCGAACTCGCGATCAATGCCGAGAAGGATGCGTCGCTCTGGCTTCGCTACGCGCGGGCGCTCGGCGAAATCCGTCCGCAGAACACCGCCGACCGCAACATCATCCGCGACCGCACGTCGGCTGCCGCCTATCTCGCATACCGGCGCGCCGCGAACCGCGTCCAGGAAGCCGAAGCGCTCGAAATCGTCGGCCGCATCTACGCCGATCGCGAACTCTGGCGGCCCGCGCTCGATACGCTGAAATTCGCGCTGGAGCGCCGCGAAACGGCAGAACTGAAATCTTTCTACGACAACCTGCGCGAAACCCACGGCTTCCGCGTGCTCGACTATTCGGTCGATGCGGATGTCGCTTCGCCGCGCGCCTGCATCCAGTTCTCCGATCCGCTCGCGGCCAAGGCCGACTTCGCTCCGTTCATCTCCGTGCAGGGCATCGACAAGCCTTCGGTGACCGCGAACGAGCAGCAGATCTGCATCGAAGGCCTGCGTCACGGCGAAACCTATGCCGTCACCGCGCGCCGCGGCATTCCGGCGAAGAACGGCGAAAGCCTCGGCAATGCCGCCGAACTCCAGATTTACGTCCGCGACCGCAAGGCCGACGCCCGCTTCACGGGCCGCGCCTATGTGCTGCCGCGCACCGGCCAGCGCGGCATTCCCGTCATTTCGGTCAACACGAAAAAACTGAACATCCAGATCGTGCGCATCGGCGAGCGCTCGCTCATCCCGTCGGCGCTCGACGCCCAGTTCCGGCAGTCGCTGTCGCGCTATGAAATCAACCAGCTTGCCGAAAATCAGGGTGCGCTCGCCTTCAAGGGCGAACTCGACGTGAATTCGGAGTTGAACAAGGAAGTCACCACCGCATTCCCGGTCGACGAAGCGATCAAGGATCTGCGCGCGGGCGTCTATGTGATGACCGCCGTTCCGGCCGACGCCACCGGCCGCGAACAGTATTCGAACCTCGCCACGCAGTGGTTCGTCGTTTCAGATCTCGGGCTGACTGCGATCACGGCGGACGACGGCCTGCATGTCTTCGTGCGCGATCTTGGCGATGCAAAGCCGGTCGCCGATGCCGAACTCAAATTGCTTGCGAAGAACAACGAAGTGCTCGGCACGGTGAAGACCAACGCGCAGGGATTCGCGAAATTCGACGTGGGTCTCGTGCGCGGCACCGGAGGCCTTGCGCCTGCCGTCCTGATCGCGGAGCGCAAGGGCACGGACTATGCGTTCCTGTCTTTGACCGAAAGCCCGTTCGATCTCGCGGATCGCGGTGTCGCGGGCCGTGTCACGCCCGGGCCGCTAGACGCTTATGTATTCACCGAACGCGGCGTCTATCGCGGCGGCGAAACCGTTCACGTCACGGCGCTCCTGCGCGATGCAAAAGCAAAAGCCATGAACGTGCCGCTGACCTTCGTGCTGTCGCGGCCCGACGGAGCGGAAGACCGCCGTATCGTCATCAACTCCAGCGATGCCGGCGGGCGCAGCTTCGACATGCAACTCTTGTCCGGCGCGACCACCGGCACCTGGCGCTTGCGCGCTTATGCCGATCTCAAAGCAGCACCGGTCGGCGAGGTTGCGTTCCTCGTCGAAGATTATGTGCCGGATCGTATCGAGTTCGACCTGAAGGCGAAGACCACCGAGATTGCCGTCGATCAACCCGCGCAAGCGGCCATTGACGGACGCTACCTGTTCGGGCCGCCCGCGGCCTCGCTCGATCTCGAAGGCGAAATCGAAATCCGTACCTCGCAGACGCGCCGCGGTTTCGAAGGCTTCAGCTTCGGTCTCGGCGAAGAACCCTTCACGCCGATCCGCCGCCCGCTTTCGGACCTGCCGAAAACCGACGACAAGGGACACGCCGATCTTTCGATTCCGCTTCCGGAATTGCCGCGCTCGACGCGCCTGCTGGAATCGCAGATCACGATCCGCATGCAGGAACCGGGCGGCCGCGCCATCGAACGCCGCATCGTCGTTCCGATCGCGGCATCGGCGCCGTCCGTCGGCATCCGCCCGCAATTCAAGGGCCGGGTCGGCGAGGGCGAGAAGGCGAGCTTCGACGTCGTGCTCGTCAATCCCGACGGCAAGCTTGCCGCCAAGCGCAACATGAAGTGGGCGATCTACAAGGTCGAGACCCGTTACCAGTGGTATCGCGTGTCCGGCTCCTGGGATTTCGAGCCGGTGCGCCAGACCCGCAAGATCGCCGAAGGCACGTTGAACACATCGGCCGATAAGCCGGTCGCGTTCTCGGCGGAAGCGCCCTACGGACGCTACCGGCTTGAGGTGACGTCGCCGGAAGCGAACGGCCCGGCGGCGAGCTACACCTTCGACGCCGGCTGGTACGGTGAGACCTCCGCCGATACGCCGGATCGTCTCGAAGTCTCGCTCGACAAAACCGAGTATGCCGAAGGCGACACCATGACCGTGTCGATTGCGCCGCGCGTCGAGGGTGCAGCGACCGTCATGGTCGTGGGCGACAAGGTTCACGCGACCCAGCAGGTGCAGGTACCGGCGAACGGAGGCCGCGTTACGTTCCGCGTCGGCGCGGATTGGGGGCCAGGCGCCTATGTCGTTGCCTTCCATCATCGTCCGCTCGACGTGCAGAAGAGCCGCATGCCGAGCCGTGCGATCGGTGTTGCATGGTTCGGCGTGGGCCGCGCCGCGCGCACGCTCAACGTGAAGATGGACCTGCCCAAGCAGATCCGCCCGAACACGAGCTGGAATATTCCGGTGACGGTGAGCGGCATCAGCGGCGGCAACGCACGCATCGTGGTTGCCGCAGTCGATGTGGGTATTCTCAACCTGACCAACTACAAGTCGCCTGCGCCTGATAATTACTATCTCGGCCAGCGGCGGCTTGCCGGCGACGTGCGCGATCTCTACGGCGCATTGATCGACGGCATGCAGGGCACGCGCGGCAGAATCCGCGCCGGCGGCGATGCCAATGCGCTTGAACTGGCCGGCAATCCGCCATCGCAGGCGCCGCTCGTGCTCTATTCGGGCATCGTCGCGGTGGATAAGGACGGCAAGGCGAACGTGAAGTTCGATGTGCCGGCCTTTGACGGCAGCGTGCGCGTGATGGCGGTCGCCTGGTCCGAGGAGAAAGTCGGCCATGCCGCGTCCGAAGTGATCGTACGCGATCCGGTCGTCGTGCAGGCGACGCTGCCCCGCTTCCTTGCTGCGAACGACAGATCGACGCTCCGTCTCGACGTGACGAACGTCGAGGCTCCCGCGGGCGACTACCAGCTCGAACTCGTCACGGAAGGAGCCGCCGAAGTGTCGGCGGCGAGCCACAAGCTCAACCTTGCCGCGAATGGACGCAGGGGCCTGACGCTCGAACTCATCGGAAAAGGCGTAGGCCCCGCTTCGCTCAGCGTTCGTATCAGCGGCCCGAACGGGCTTTCGATCGAGCGCAAATATGCCTTGCTGACGCGGCCTGCGTTCCCGCCGATCGAGCGCCGCACCGTGCGCGAGCTTGCGCGGGGCGAGAGTATCGTGATC
>CAZFPR010000007.1:17941-28935 GCA_964521045.1 uncultured Hyphomicrobiales bacterium | reverse complement strand
ACGGGCGCCGTCTCGCTCACGGTTTCGCCGCAGAACGGGATCGACGTGCCTTCGCTGCTGCTCGCGCTCGACCGCTATCCTTATGGATGTTCGGAGCAGATCACGAGCCGTGCGCTGCCGCTGCTTTATGTGAACGATCTCGCGCGCGAAAACCAGCTTGCGCTCGATAAGGGAATCGACGAGCGCATCAAGGAAGCGATCACGCGTGTCATGGCGCGGCAGAACTCCGAGGGTGCTTTCGGTCTCTGGAGCTCGTCAAGTGCAGCCGATACCTGGCTGCATGCCTATGTCACGGACTTCCTGACGCGGGCTCGCGAGAAGGGCTTTGCGATTCCGGAGGCGCAGTTCAAGCTCGCGCTGAACAAGCTTCGCAATGCCGTGCAGCTTGGCAACAATCGCGGCGGCGACCAGAACACCGAAGCGATCGCCTATGCGCTCTACGTGCTCGCACGCAACGGCGTGGCGCCGGTAGGCGACCTCCGCTATCTCGCCGACGCCAAGCTCGAAGACCTGACCACGGCACTTTCGCGCGGTCAGCTCGCCGCCGCACTCTCGCTTCACGGCGACAAGCTGCGGGCCGAGAAGGTCTTTAATGCCGCGCTCGAATCCCTGCCACGCACCGAGCTTGCGCCGGTTGCCGGCCGGGACGACTACGGTTCGCCGCTGCGTGATGCCGCGGCCATCGTGGCGCTCGCAACCGAAGCCGGACTCGAAAACACCGTGCGTGTCGCGCTCAACCGCGTCCAGCTTGCACGCGCCGTGACGCCATATACCAGCACGCAGGAGAATGCCTGGATGGTGCTTGCGGCACGCGCATTTGCGAAAGAAGCGGAGCGCGTGTCGCTCTCGATCGACGGCACGGAGCATAAGGGAAATTATTTCCGCACCATCCGCGCCGCCGATTTGCAGGGCAAGACGATCCGCATTGCGAACAACGGCGACCGCCCCGTGCAGGTCGTGATCGGTATTCGCGGTGCGCCGACCGATGCCGAACCGGCAGCCGAGCGCGGGTTCAAGATCTCGCGCACCTATCGGATGCTGGACGGCACGCCGGTCGACGACATCTCGAAGGTGAAGCAGAACGAGCGCATGGTGGTCGTGCTTCGCGTCATGCCGACGGAACTGGTCGCAGGCCGCCTGCTGCTGGTCGATTTCCTGCCCGCGGGCTTCGAAATCGACAACCCGCGTCTGGTCGTGGGCGGAGAAACCGGAAACCTGAAGTGGCTCGGCCAGATGACGGAAACCGCGCACTCCGAATTCCGCGACGACCGCTTCGTCGCGGCGTTCAACCGGCGTGACGGCGACAGGAACGCGATCTCGGTCGCCTATATCGTGCGGGCGGTTTCGCCGGGCAAATATGCCCATCCGCCGGCGATGATCGAAGACATGTATCGTCCGGATCGCTTCGCGCGTACCGAAGCGGGCACGCTGGAAGTCATCCCGGCGTCGCGCTGATGAAGATGCGGATTGTCAGACTGAGCGGTCTGGGCACGCTTGCGGTGATCGCAAGCGTGCTCATGGCCGTCTTTCTTATCCGCGCGACGGCACCGGAGCCGCAGCAGATTTTGCGCTCGGTGGAAGTGACCGACCGCAACGGCGTGCTGTTGCGGCCGTTCTCGCTGGCTGACGGGCGCTGGCGGCTCGCCGCGAAGCCCGGGCAGGTCGATCAGCGTTATCTGGAAATGCTGGTGGCCTACGAGGACAGGCGTTTCCGCGATCACATCGGCGTCGATCCGCTCGCACTGATCCGCGCAAGCTGGCAACTGCTGACCAACGGTGAAATCGTTTCCGGCGGTTCGACGCTCTCGATGCAGGTCGCCCGCCTGATCGAGCCGCGCAAGCAACGCACGATTGTCGCGAAGCTCGCCGAAATCCTGCGTGCAATGCAGATCGAGGCGCGGCTCTCGAAGCAGGAAATACTCGAACTGTATCTGACGCTAGCGCCGTTCGGCGGAAATCTCGAAGGCGTGCGCGCCGCTTCGCACGCTTATTTCGGGAAAGAGCCGCTACGGTTGACCACCGGAGAGGCGGCATTACTGGTGGCGCTTCCGCAGTCGCCGGAAGTACGCCGTCCTGATCGTGCGAGCGATGTTGCCATCCGCGCGCGGAACCGCGTGATCGACCGCATGCTTGCGTCCGGGGTCATTACGGTCGCGGAAGCCAATCGTGCGCGCGAAGAACCTGTGCCGCACCTTCGCAGGGAGATGCCGCAACTCGCCCCGCATGCCTCGGAAGCGGCGATCTCCACATTCCCGAAGCAGCAGCTTCATCGCCTCGCCATCGACGCGACGGTGCAGCGCCGGCTTGAAGAACTCGTGCGCGAAAAGCTGCCGTCGCTAGGCGCTCATGTTTCCGTTGCGATCCTCGTCGCCGACAACGAAACCGGCGAGGTGCTGGCGCGCATCGGCTCCGCCGGTTTCAACGATACCGAGCGCGCGGGCCGGATCGACATGACACGCGGCGTCCGTTCGCCGGGCTCCGCGCTGAAGCCTTTCATCTATGGCCTCGCGTTCGAGGACGGCACGGCGCACCCCGAAACGCTGATCGAGGACCGGCCGACGCGCTTCGGCGCATGGCGGCCTGAAAACTTCGACATGACCTTTCAGGGCACCGTGACCTTGCGCAAGGCGTTGCAGCTTTCGCTGAACGTGCCTGCGGTGGCGCTGCTGGAATCCGTCGGCGCGCAGCGGCTGTTCGCACGTCTCGAAACCAGCGGCGCGCAGTTGCAGCTTCCGCAGGGCGAGGTGCCGGGGCTCGCAATAAGCCTTGGCGGTCTCGGCTTGCGGCTTGAGGATCTCACGACGCTTTATGCGGCGCTCGCCCGCGGCGGCGAAGCGTTCCCGCTCGTGCATCGTCTCGACGTGAAGCAAGAAAATATCCGCCGCGTGCGTCTGCTCGATCCTGTTTCCGCCTGGTATATCGGAAACATCCTGATCGGCGCGCCGCCGCCGGAGAACGCTTCCTTCGGCCGGATCGCCTACAAGACCGGCACGTCCTACGGCTATCGCGATGTCTGGGCGGTCGGCTTCGATGGCAAGCGCACGATCGCGATCTGGGTTGGAAGGCCGGATGGTCAGCCCGTCCCCGGCATGATCGGCCGGGTGACCGCGGCGCCGATTTTATTCGACGCTTTCGCGCGGGCCGTGCCGAAGATCGAGCCGCTCCGCGCGGCTCCTGCGGGTGCGGTTGTCGCTTCGACAGCCCGCCTGCCGTTACCCTTGCGCCGTTTCGTGCCGCCGGGAGAGACGCGCCGTTTTGCGAATGGCGGCGAGCCGCAGCTGAAAATCGTTTTTCCGCTCAATGGCGCCCAGCTTGCGCTGGAGCGGAACGATCCGGGTTCCGCCCCGTTGCCCATTGCCATCAAGACCAATGGCGGCAACGCACCATACCGCTTTCTGGTGGATGGCCTGCCGATCGGAGAAGCCGAATTCCGCAACGCAACGTTCTGGCAGCCGGATGGCTCGGGCTTCGTGCGGCTGACCGTGATCGATGCTGCGGGCGCCACCGACAGCGTCGTCGTGCGGCTACAGCAATAAATCCGTACGGCCTTCGCTAAGGTTGGAACCGTGCTAAGCTCCATCCGGTTACCGGCCTGCCGTCTTCAAACCTTGATTCGGGAGAACGAGATGTCCGTCGCGCCGCAGAGTTATCAGCAGGGCTATTCCACGATCGCAAAGTCGTTGCACTGGATCGTCGCGCTCTGCGTCATCGCCATCGTGCCGATGGGCATCATGATGGGCCGGCTACCGGACGGAAACCTGAAGAACAATCTCTTCGAGTTTCATAAGTCGCTCGGCGCGCTCGTCTTGATGCTGATGACGGTGCGGCTGATCTATCGCATCGTTCACGGCGTGCCGCCGGAGCCGAAAATTCCGGCGTTCTATCGTTTCGCCGGCAATGTCACGCATTGGGCGCTGTACGCGATGCTGCTCGCGACCCCGATGGTGGCCTGGATCGGCTACAACGCCTTCGGCGTTCGCGTGCCTTTCTTCGGCCTGTTCGAATTGCCCGCGCTGGTCGGAAAGAACGACGCGCTCTCGGATACGCTGTTCGCATTTCATCGCGCGATGGGAATCGGAGTCGGCGTGCTGATGGCGATGCACATCGGCGCCGCGTTGTTTCACTACTTCATCCGCAAGGATGGCGTGTTGCAGCGGATGCTGCCCGGCAACTAGCTAGCGCGGAATTGCGAGAAGGTCCTTGTGACCTATGACGCAATTCGTTCCGCGTTCTTTGCGCGCGGCAAGCCAGGATTGAATCGTGGCCTCCGCTACGGTGCCCGTTTCGTGAACGGCATTGGCCCAGCCATCCGCGAGTTGCCCGGTCAACGCGTAATCGTCCGCGCCGAGCCGCCAGGGACTGTCCGCGAGTTCGACCGCGTAACCGAGCGCTGCAAGTTTGCGCGCCATATAGCCGATCGCCTTGTTGCCGGCTGACGGTCCAAAACCCTTTTCCTTGCCGAAGTCGCGCTCGAAAGCTTCCGACATTTCTCGATCCGCTTCGTGCGTTGGCGACCACTTCGCGGTCTCGTCGTGGACGAGCGTGGTGTAGAGCGCGAGCTTGTCCTTGGCGAGCGCTTCGCAGAACCGGTCGATCCATCTTTCGGATACGAGATCGAAAAGTGCTGCCGAGGTCACGAGATCGGGGATCGTGTCGCCCCAGGGCGCCGGGTTCGCATTCAGGTCCGCGCGTTTTACTTCGACGCGGATGAGCTTGCCGTTCTTTTCGAGTTCCAGTCCGGCGGCCGTGGCGCGCGGCTTGTCCGCCCATGCACTCAGAAAATTCAGCGACGCCGAAAGCAATTCCGGATCGTAATCGACCAGCACCCAGCGCTGTCTTTGCCCGAGCGCTTCGGCGGTGCCGCGCAAATTCGAGCCGGCGCCTGCGCCGAGGTCGTAAATCACGGGCTCGGATTTTCCCGAAAGATACTGTGCAGCTTTCGCAAGCAGTGCACGATCCCGCGAGCGATGATCGACCGGCTCGCGCAAACGGAGCCATTCGGCGGAGAAACTCATGCTGCGGCCTTTGTGCTTGCGCGTTCGAGTGCGTCAGCAATGCGTTTTGCCGTATCGGTCCAGCGCGGCAAATCTTTTGCGTATTCCCACGCGGCATCGGCTCGTTTTTCGAGTTCCGCCGGGTTGGTGAGAAGCCTGCGAAGCGTAAGTGCGAGTTCGCCGAAGTTTCCGGGCGCAACGAAAACGCCTGCGGCCTTCGGTACGGTCTCAACCAGCGCGCCGCCCGAGCCGGCAACAACCGGAAGCCCGCGCGCGAGCGCTTCGGTGAAAGCCATGCCGTACCCTTCGAAATGCGAAGGCAACACGAAGAGAGATGCGCTGGAATATTCCTGCTCCAGCCCTGCGTCGTCGAGCGGGCCGAGCAGCGCCGTGCGCTCGCCGATTTTTCCTTCGGCAATTCCGCGCTCGAGCGCCTGCATGGCAACGGGATCGCGGTCGGTGCTGCCTGCGATCCGCCACTCCCATTCGAGATCGCGGATTTTGGAGAGCGCAATCGCGAGCGTGTCGTGGCCTTTGCGCCGCGTGATGGCGCCGACGGAAAGAATGCGAGGCGGTCTAGCGCCGCCTTTTGCGCGCGCGGAAGGCTCGGTGCCGGGCTCTGCCACCGTGATATCCGCGTTCGCTACATTGAATTCGCGCGCGAGCAGTTCCGCGGTCGAGCGGCTGGTCGCGATCGTTGCGACCGAACGCGAAAGCGCTTCGCGCTCCGTCCGGTGCAGATAGTCGATGCGGTCGGAGGTGAGCCCCGTCTCGAAGGCCAGCGGATGGTGGCAGAGCGCCACGAGTTTCGCCTTGAGCGATTTCAGCGTGGCAAGCGGGATTGCGCCGAGTGCAAGACCATCGACCATGACAAGCGCATCGGGCGGGATACGCGAAAAGACTTTCGCAGTTTCCGCGAGCGCCGCGTCCGAAGGCGAGGGAAATTCGCCCGAAAGCGGCAGGTGTTCCACCTGCCAGCCGAGCTTCGGCAGTTCCTCGATCACCCGCTTGTCGTAGCGATAGCCGCCGGTCGGCGTGTCGAGATTGCCCGGGATGGCGAAGACGACTTCGCGCATGAAGCTCAGACCGCTGCCTCGTACCAGCCGCGTGCGACGTGCGACTCGTGCATGGTCACTTTAATCTTGGAAATGCCATCACTATCCGCGCCGAGCTTGCCGGCCTTCAGCGCCGCTTTCATCTGTTCGAAGACGTATCGCGCAAGAAATTCGGTCGTGGTCTGCTTGCCTTTAAACTCCGGCACTTCGTCGAGATTGCGGTAGTTGATCACGGCCAGTACGGCTTTGAGCGTGTCACTCGCAGCGCCGATATCGACGACCACTTCGTTCGGCCCGAGCTTTTCGCGGAAGAAGGCGACGTCGCAGACGAAGGTCGCGCCATGCACCCGCTGCGCCGGGCCGAAGAACTCGCCCTTGAAGGAGTGGGCGATCATGATGTGGTCGCGGACTTCGAGGCCGTACATGGCGGAGCGTTCCTTAAATAGGGAGATCAGTAGCGGACGAGCGCGCCGAGGCTGGGCGCTTTCGGCGACAACAGGCGCGACAATTGCTGCGGAAGTTCGGCGAAGGGAACTTCCTCTCCGATCAGGGCGTCCAGCCGATCGTCCTCCAGGAGCCGGATCGCAGCCTCCAGCCGGCGGCGGGTGGTCCAGCGCTTGGCGCGGGCTGCGCAGACGTTCCCGACCTGACTGGAAATCAGCCGGAGCCTGCGGGAATGGAAGGCATCGCCGAGCGGCACATTGACCATCCCGGTCCCGAACCAGCTTGCCTCGACGATGGTGCCTTCGACGCCTGCGAGCTTCAGCGCGAGCGAAAGCCCGTTGGCCGAGGCGGTTGTATGGATCACGAGGTCGGCTTCGCCCGGCGCTTCGTCAGGCAGCGCAAAGCGGATGCCGAAGTGTTCAGCGATGGCCTTCCGGGACGGCTCGATATCGACCAGCGTTACCCGGGACCCGGGCAGGCGGGTCGCCAGCGAAGCCACCAGCATCCCGACGATGCCGCCGCCGACGATGACGATGTCGTCGGCCGGCTGGGCGCCGCCGTCCCAAAGGATATTGAGCGCGGTCTCCATGTTGGCCGCGAGCGTTGCCCGCGGCGGCGGGACGCTTCCCGGAATAATGAACGCCCGTTCAGCCGGAACAACGAAACGATCCTGATGCGGGTAAAGAACGAAGACGTTCTTGCCTTGAATTTCGGCAGGGCCTTTCTCGACTACGCCGACGGCGGAGTAACCGTATTTGACCGGAAAGGGGAATTCGCCTTCCTGTGCCGGCGCCTTCATCCGGCTCCATTCCACCTCGGGCACTTTGCCTTCGAAGATCAATCGTTCGGTACCCCGGCTCAGGCCGGAATAAAGCGTACGGACCAGAACCGCGTTCGCTTCCACATCACCGATTGTTGCAGGACGTAACTCGGCTTTGCCCGGCGCCACGTACCAGAGCGCGCGGGCGGCATTGTCCTTAGGTTTAACGGTTGAGTTCACGAACAGGGCCTTAGCAAATATTTCGGAACGCGCTACCAATTAGCGAGTTTTCGCCACGGATTTGTACCGGTTGTCGGCGAGAAGGCGCTAACGCGCAAGCAGGGGACGTCTTTACCAAACATGTCAATTGAAACCACTTCCGCCGAGGCCAAAACGGCCGCCGGCGTCGCTATCAGTGCGGCCAATCCGGGAGCCGGCGAAACCACGCCGACGGGAACGCAGTCGGTCCAGCTCATCACCCGCCGCCGCATCGTCTTCGCCTTCCTTTCGGTATCCCTCATGCTCGGGATGGCGGTCTGGCTTACCCAGATCCTTGCCCATGACGGGTTCGGTATTCTGGACTTCCTGCTGCTCGCCTGCTTCCTGACCTACGTTCCCTGGATCGCAATAGGCTTCTGGAATTCGGCTATCGGATTCTTCTTCATGAACCTCGTGAAGAACCCGGTGCCCAAGATCACGCCGGTCGTTCTGAAAGCGAACGACAGCGATCCGGTTTTCGTGCGCTCTGCGATCACGATGACGGTTCGCAACGAAGATCCGGCCCGCGCTTTTGCGCGCTTGCGCGTCATCAAGAAGAGCCTCGACAAGACCGGACAGGCCGACAAGTTCGATTTCTTCGTGCTCTCGGATACCAACCGCGATGACGTCGCGAAGCTCGAGCAGGCGGCTGCCGATGCCTGGGCGAAAGAGTTTCCGGGCGTCTCGAAGCTTTATTACCGCCGCCGCGACAGCAATGTCGGCTACAAGGCCGGCAATATCCGCGACTTCTGCGAGCGCTGGGGCAAGAACTACGAGTTGATGGTTCCGCTCGATGCGGACTCGATCATGACCGGCGAAACCATCGTCCGCATGGTCCGCATCCATCAGGCCAATCCGCGCCTCGGAATCCTCCAGAGCCTGATCGTCGGCATGCCGAGTTCGAGTTTCTTCGCGCGCGTCTATCAGTTTGGCATGCGTCACGGCCTGCGCGCCTATATCTCGGGCTATGCGTGGTGGCACGCCGATTGCGGCCTGTTCTGGGGCCACAACACCACGATCCGCATCCAGCCGTTCTACGACTATTGCAAACTCCCGTTGCTGCCCGGCAAGCCGCCGTTCGGCGGCCACATCCTTTCGCACGATCACATCGAGGCGATGATGATGCGCCGCGCGGGTTTCGAAGTCCGCGTGATTCCAGAAGAGGCGGGCTCGTTCGAGGAAACCCCGCCGACGCTGCTCGATTTCGAGGCGCGCGACGTGCGCTGGGCCAACGGCAACCTGCAATATCTGAAGCTGCTCGATATGCCCGGCTTGCAGCCGGTGAGCTGGATTCAGCTGCTGATGGCGATCCAGATGTTCATAGGCCAGGGCGCGGTCGTGCTCTTTGCGATCCTCGCGGCACTTGCGCTTGCGATCGCTCCGGCGTCGTCCGCGGAAACTTTCCCGGTCTGGTCGGCGCTCGGCTTCTACGCACTCTTTATCTTCCTGTTCATCGCGCCGCGCATATTCGGGGTCTTCGACGCACTTTGGCGCTCGGCCGCACGCTATGGCGGCGTGGCCAGGCTGTTCCTCGGCGGCGCGATCGACATGGCGTTCACCTTCGTTCACGCGCCGTTGCAGATGTTCGCGGCAAGCTACTTCATGGTTGCCGCGCTGTTCGGCCGGAAAACGAAGTGGGACGGCCAGCAGCGCGACGGCTATCGCGTGCCGTGGAAGGCCGCGGCGAAAACCTTCATGCCGCACACGATACTCGGGGCCGGGTTGTTTCTGTTCGTGCTGCTGGTCTCGCCGAAGTCCGCGATCTGGTTCGTGCCGTTCGTATTCGGCCTGATCGTCGTGATCCCGTTTGCGGTCTATACTTCGGACACGCGGCTCGGCGCCTGGGCCGAGCGCAACAGGTTCTGCGCGATGCCGGAGGAATTCGATATGCCCGAGGAGATCCGCGCGGTGCAGGCAACGGCAGCCTAGCGATGCTGGCATGGCTTACAACGGGGCGGGCGATTCTTCGCTCGCTCCGTATTTATTACGGCGACCGCGGCCGCAACCGGAAGATGGATGCGATGTATGCCCGCTTCCTGAAGGCGGGCGATCTCGCATTCGATATCGGTTCGCATGTCGGCGACCGTGCCGGATCGTTTCTGCGGCTCGGCGCGAAGGTCGTGGCAGTCGAGCCGCAGCCTGCGCTCGGCTCGGTGCTGAAGCTCTTTTACGGCCGCAACCCGAATTTCACGCTGGTTCGCGCCGCGATCGGCGGGCACGAAGGCGAGATCGAGCTGAGGCTGAACACCCGCAATCCGACGGTGGCGACCGCGTCCGAAGACTTCATCAAGTCGGCGGACGCCGCCCCCGGATGGGAGGGCCAGTCGTGGGACGACAGGATCAAGGTTCCCATGACCACGCTCGACGCACTGATCGCGCGCCACGGCAAACCGGTCTTCGTGAAGATCGACGTCGAGGGTTTCGAGGACGAGGTACTTTCCGGTCTCTCTGCGCCGCTCCCCGCGCTCTCGATCGAGTTCACGACGATCCAGCGTGAGGTCGCCTTGAAGGCGATCCGGCGGTTGGCGGCGATGGCCCCCTACCGCTTCAATGCCGCCTTGGGCGAGAGCCAGGAATTTGCCCACCCGCAGAGGCTGAGCGCCGAAGAAATCAGCCGCTGGATCGCGGAACTGCCTGTTGAGGCTAACTCCGGCGACGTTTACGCGGCGCTCGATGACGTGGCGCTCAAGGCCAATTCTTCAAGCTGATCCCACAAATAGTCATGGGGTGTGTTTCAGCCCCGGCCTATTTATAGAGTAATCAACGAGTGCTGGCCGCAATACGCGGCCGGGAGGAAACATGGCCGACGTCATTCCCTATAACCGCGAAGAAAAGAGTGCGCAGCCGCCGTCGCTTTATATGCCCTATAAATCGACCGAGTTCCGCGCGCCGAAGCAGCCGCTCGTCATTCTCCCGCACACGCTCTCGGAAGTGACCGGGCCGGTCTATGGCCACGGCCGTGTGCTTCCGGTCGACGCCGACCTGACGAAGCAGCATGCCGGCGAGCCCTTGGGCGAGCGCATCGTCGTCAGCGGCAAGGTGCTCGACGAGAACGGCCGCCCCGTTTCGAACACGCTCGTCGAAGTGTGGCAGTGCAACGCCGCGGGCCGCTACATTCACGCGCGCGATCAGCATCCCGCTCCGCTCGATCCGAATTTCTCGGGTGCCGGCCGCGTCGTGACCGACGCCGAAGGCAACTACAAATTCACGACCATCAAGCCCGGCGCCTATCCCTGGCGCAACCATCCGAATGCATGGCGCCCCGCGCACATTCACTTCTCGCTGTTCGGGCCGAGCTTCATCAATCGTCTGGTGACCCAGATGTACTTTCCGGGCGATCCGCTGTTCGCGTTCGATCCGATCTATCAGGGCATTCCGGATGTGAAGGCGCGCGAGCGCATGGTGAGCCGCTTCGATATGGACACGACGGTGCCCGAATGGGCGCTCGGCTACAAATTCGATATCGTATTGCGCGGCCGCAAC
>CAZFPR010000007.1:6782-17931 GCA_964521045.1 uncultured Hyphomicrobiales bacterium | reverse complement strand
CCGATGGAGGACTGATCGTGAATAAACAGCGTTTTGGTCAGACCCCCTCGCAGACGGTCGGTCCGTTCTTTCATTTCGGATTGCCGTACGAGAACGACAACAACCTGATTGTCGGCGACGCGCAAGGACAGCGGATCGTTGTCGAAGGCCGGGTCACGGACGGGCAGGGCGAGCCGGTCCCGGATTGCATGCTCGAAATCTGGCAGGCGAACGCCGCCGGGAAATACGACCATCCGGAAGACACGCAGGACAAGCCGGCGGATCGGGGCTTCCACGGCTTCGGGCGCTGCTCGACCGACAAGGACGGCATCTTCCGCTTCCACACCGTGAAGCCGGGTGCGGTTCCGGGCCCGGGCAATACGTTGCAGGCGCCGCATCTCGTGACGTTCGTGTTCGGTCGCGGCATGCTGAAGCAGCTGCTCACGCGCATCTACTTCGAGGATGAAGCGCACAACGTGAACGATCCTGTGCTTGGGCTGGTGCCCAACGCACGACGTTCGACGCTGATCGCGGGCAAAACCGGACCAGCGACCTACAAGCTGGACATTGTATTGCAGGGCAACGGCGAGACGGTCTTCTTCGACTATTGAGATCGCGCGCTGCGGCTTCCCGCCGCTGCAACTTCAGAAATCACTTTTGCAAACCGGCAGCACCGATTCGCGCTTTTGGCGCGGATCGGTGCTCGGTCATGCAAATGATAGGGAAATCAAATCGAAATTATCCCGTTCACGCCGTTTTTTCCGATTCACAATGGGGCATCGGCCCATTTCGCGGCATGCACGAGCTAACATGTTGCAACGCAAGATAAATCAGCGCTTGCGACCGCATTGCGGGTTTTGCAAGATTGTTTGAGCGCCAACATGCGCTGTCACGGAACGCGGCGAAGACCGCGGCTCGGCTTTCTGTATTGGGAGGCCGTTCTCAGGGAGGACTTTTTCTATGCCGAACAAAAATGGTTCGGGCGCGCCTGTAGCTGGCCGCCGGAAATTCTTGAAAACCGCCGGTTTGACCGGCGCTGCTGCGGTCGCAACGGTTGCGATGCCGCAGATTTCGCGTGCCCAGACGACCACGCTGCGCTTGCAGACCTCGTGGCCTGCGACCGACATCTTTACCGAAATGGCCCAGCAGTACATCACGCGCGTCAACGAGATGGCGGGTGGCCGTCTGAAGATCGACCTCCTTCATGGTGGCGCGGTCGTTCATCCGTTCCAGGTGCTCGATGGCGTGCATGGCGGCCAGATCGATGCCGCACATACCGTGACCGTGTACTGGTACGGCAAGCACAAGGCGGCGTCGCTGTTCGGCACCGGCCCGGTGTTCGGCTTCAACGCGAACGAAGGTCTTGGCTGGATTCACTACGGCGGCGGCAAGGAGCTGTTTGAAGAACTCCAGGTCAACATCATGAAGCTCAACATCAAGAGCTTCTTCTCGATGCCGATGCCGACCCAGCCGCTCGGCTGGTTCAAGAAGGAAGTGAAGTCCGCTGCCGACCTGAAGGGCCTCAAGTACCGCACCGTCGGTCTTGCTGCCGATCTCATGCAGGCAATGGGTCTTGCCGTTGCGCAGCTTCCGGGCGGCGAAATCGTTCCGGCGATGGAGCGCGGCGTGATCGACGCATTCGAGTTCAACAACCCGACCTCGGATCGCCGCTTCGGCGCCCAGAACGTTGCCAAGAACTACATGCTCGGCAGTCACCATCAGGCGACCGAATACTTCGAGATCATGTTCAACCGCACGAAGTTCGACAGTCTCGCGAAGGAACAGCAGGCCGTTCTGCAATACGCCGCAGAGGCCGCTTCGTCCGCCAGCGAATGGCTCGCGATGCGTCAGTATTCCGACGACCTTCAGGACCTGATCAACAAGGAAAAGGTCAACGTCGTGCGTACGCCGCAGAGCGTGTTCGACGCCCAGATCAAGGCGTGGGACGGCCTGATCGCGACTCTCGGCGGTGACCCCTTCATGAAGAAGGTCATGGACTCGCAGAAGGCGTGGGTACGCAAGGTCGTGTACTACAACATGATGAACGCGACCGACTACAAGGGTGCGTTCAACCATCACTTCCCTGGCGTCCTGAAGATCTAATTCGGGCGCGGGGTTATAAGTACCCTGTAGAAGTTGGGAGGGCGGCGCCGACATGCGCCGCCCGACCCTCATTCTGGAGACTAGACGCGTATCCTGCGCGTAAAAATTTGAGACACGAGGGGCGTCGGCATGAATCGGCTACTACTCTTTATCGACGGGATCAGTGCGTGGGTCGGAAAGTCTTTCGGCTGGCTGATTCTGATCCTGACGCTTGGCGTCAGCTATGAAGTCTTTGTCCGTTACGCCCTTCGGGCGCCCACCACATGGGCGTTCGACTTCTCCTACATCACCTACGGCGCGTTGTTTCTGATGGCGGGGCCTTACGCGCTCTCGCGGAACGGCCACGTGCGCGCGGACGTCTTCTACCGCTTCTGGCAGCCCAGAACGCAGGCGAGGATGGATCTGACCCTGTACATTCTTTTCTTTCTGCCCGGCGTTGCCGCTTTCATCTACTCGGGCTGGAACTATGCCGCGATGTCGGTGCGCTTTCGCGAGGTAAGCATCTTCAGCCCGGCCGGCATTCCGGTCTATCCGCTGAAGGCGCTGATCCCGGCTGCCGGCGTGCTGTTGTTGCTGCAAGGTATCGCCGAGATGCTCCGCTGCTACAAAACGATCCAGACCAACGAATGGCCGCAGCGGCTGCACGACGTCGAGGAAACTGAGAGCATTATTCTTCAAGAAAAACGTATCCACGCCGCCGAGCAGGAAGCTGCCGCGCAGTCGGGTTCGAAGGGGGCTTGAGCCATGACTGATCCGCAAGTCGGCATGCTGATGCTGGGACTGTTCATCTTCATCATCATGCTGGGTTTCCCGATCGCGTTTACGCTGATCGCAATGGGCGTCGCCTTCGGCTTCTACGCCTATTACGTGCCCGGCCAGGAGATCGTTCAGAATCGCGTATTCACGCTACTCGTACAAAAAGCATTCGAGGTGACATCGAGTGACGTTCTGACGGCGGTCCCATTATTTCTCTTCATGGGATACGTGGTCGAGCGCGCGAACATTCTCGACCGCCTCTTCCATGCGCTTCAGCTCTCGATGAAGAACGTGCCGGGCTCGCTTGCCGTCGCGACCATGATAACCTGCGCGATGTTCGCCACCGCGACCGGGATCGTCGGCGCGGTCGTGACGCTGATGGGTCTGTTGGCGTTTCCGGCGATGTTGCGCGCTGGCTACGACGTGAAGCTGTCGGCGGGTGTTGTTTGCGCCGGCGGGTGCCTCGGCATTCTGATCCCGCCGAGCATTCTCCTGATCGTCTACGCGGCGACCGCAGGCGTTTCCGCGGTAAAGCTCTATGCCGCGGCCTTTATCCCGGGCTTCCTACTGGCGGCACTTTACGTCGTCTACATCATCGCCCGCGCGATGATTAATCCTTCGCTGGCGCCGAAGCTCCCGCCCGAGCAGACGAACGTGCCGACGAAGGATGTGCTCTGGGCGCTTGCAACATCCTTCCTTCCGCTGGCGCTTCTGATCATATCCGTGCTTGGAGCGATCCTGTTCGGCCTTGCCACGCCTTCGGAAGCGGCAGGTGCCGGCGCTCTCGCCAGCCTTGTGCTGGCTGGAGCGTACAAGGCGCTGAACTACACGATGCTCCGTGATTCCGTCTATCTCACGGCCCGCGCCACTGCGATGGTCTGCTACCTGTTCATCGGCTCGTGGACTTTCTCTTCGGTGTTCGCCGTCCTCGGCGGACAGCAGGTCGTTGAGCAATTCTTCCTCTCGCTGAACCTGTCGCAGACCGGCTTCCTGGTCCTCACACAGGCGCTGATCTTCCTCCTGGGCTGGCCGCTGGAATGGACCGAGATCATCATCATCTTCGTTCCGATCTTCCTGCCGCTCCTGGACGATTTCGGCGTGGATCCGATCTTCTTCGGCATCCTGGGCGCGCTGAACACGCAGACAGCGTTCAATACCCCGCCGGTTGCGATGGCCGCCTTCTATCTGAAGGGTGTCGCGCCGCCGCACGTGAAACTCGCGGACATCTTCAGCGGCTCGCTGCCGTTCGTGTTCATGGTTTTTGCCACCATGGTGCTGGTCTACATCTTCCCCGGACTGGCGTTGTGGTTGCCGGATTACCTCTACACACCGCGATAACCAAGCAAGTGTAGCGGCACGAAGAAGATGAGTTTGTATGGACTAGGCCTTGCACAGGCGGCCGAGGAAATCCGCGAAGGCAGGATTACCTCGGCCGAGCTTGTTGCGGATTGTCTTGCCCGCATCGATGAGGTTGAGCCCAAGGTTCAGGCCTGGGTTCATCTCGACCGCGAGCACGCGCTCTCGCAAGCGAAACGGCTCGACGATTTGCGTGCACACGGCCATGCCGTGGGGCCGCTTCATGGCGTGCCGGTCGGCATCAAGGATGTGTTCGACACCTCCGACTATCCGACGGAACTGGGCTCGCCGATTTGGGCCGGCCGCACGCCGCGGAAAGATGCAACCGCAGTCGCGATGCTGCGCGCGGCCGGTGCGGTCGTCATGGGCAAGACCGTCTCGACCGAGTACGCGTTCTACAGTCCCGGAAAGACCAAGAATCCCTTCGATCCCGCGCGCACACCGGGCGGTTCGTCGAGCGGATCGGCTGCGGCGGTCGCGGCAGGAGCGGTGCCGGGGGCCATCGGCTCGCAAACCAACGGATCGGTTATTCGTCCGGCGTCCTTTTGCGGCGTCGTAGGCTTCAAGCCCAGTCACGGCATGATCCCGCGGACTGGTGCGCTGCTTCTTTCCCGCGCGCTGGATCACGTCGGAGTATTCGCCCGTTCTTTTTCTGATGCAGCCCTGCTTTCGCAGGTCATGTTCGGTTTCGACCGCGAGGATTTGGATACGCATCCGGTCGCAAGACACTCGCTGCTCGATGTCGCGAAGGCCAAACCGCCGCTGCCGCCGCGTTTTGCCTTTGTGAAAACCGCAGCCTGGAAAGACACGGAGCAGGTGACACGTGACGCCTTCGGCGAACTGCTGGAAGCGCTTGGCGAGAGCGGCGCCGAAGTGGAACTCGGTCAGAGCCACGAGGCTGCATTCGGTTTCCATCGCACGATCATGGATGTCGAAATGGCCCGTAATCTGCACCGGGATTACGAGCAAAGCTCGCCGGCCATGAGTCCCGTGCTGCGTGAATTGATCGAGCGCGGCAGGACCTACAAGGCGGTGGATTACATGACTGCGCTCGAATCGATCGCGCTCCTGCGCGGCTCGCTCGATGAACTATTCGGCGAATTCGATGCGATCATTACGCCTTCCGCAGCAGGCGTGGCGCCGCTGGGACTAGAGAGCACCGGCAACCCGATCTTCTGTACGCTTTGGACGTATCTGGGCCTGCCTGCGATTACCGTGCCTTTGATGAGCGACGAGCAAGGCCTGCCGATCGGGGTACAACTCGTCGGAAAATACGGAAACGATGCAAGACTATTGCGTTCGGCCAACTGGCTGGTTCAAACTCTCGGCGGTAAGCCGCAGAAGAGCCGGAAGCGCTGACGCTGGGATCACGAGAGGGGATTTGCGATGTTGAACAATATCATCGGCGGCATCATCGGTATCGGAGGCCTTGGATTGTTCCTCGGCATCATGCTGTTCCGTGTGCCCGCGCTTCCGCTGATCGTCATTTGCACGAGCGTGATGGCCCTGCTCATATGGGATTTTCTGGGCGCCCTTCGTCAAGAGACCGAAAAGCGCAAACGCTGACTACTGCACGCGGTTTCCCGAGATCGTGAGCTGCGCATACTGAGCGGGTTTTTCCGCAGACATATCGTTGGTCACGCGCTTTAGCCCGTCCATGCCGAGAATCGCGCCCATCGTGGTTCCCGAGATCAGGTTGTCCGCGACCAGCGCCGAGCCCGCACCTTTCGAAACCTGCACGGCGATACCGATACGCGACTGACGTACGATATTTCCGGTGACGGCTACGTCGCGGAGATACTCCTTCCAGCCCAGCCAGATGCCCGCGACCGGCGCTTTTTCGATCACATTCCCGGAGACGATGGTGTCAGCCTCGACGCCGATCCCGATGCCGCGCGCCTCCTGATCGACGAACGCCTTGCCGCGCGTGACCAGGTTGCGGATCAGATTGCCCTGCACGACCGCGAGGCGTCCGCCGTGGTTGAAGTTCGTGACCGAGATGCCGAGCGCGGCACCGTCGATGGTATTGTTCGCAATCACCGCGCCCTCGAAGTCGAACTCGGAATAGATCGCGACTTCGCCTAGCGAAGAGGCTGAATTTCCCCGCACCTGCAAATTCGAGGCTGCGTTGCCGCGCACCGCGCTGAAAGCGCAATTGCGGATGCGGTTGTCGGAAACGATCACGTTCGCCGCCCGGAAGACGTTGATGCCGTTGCCGTTCTGCCCTGAGCCGCCTTCACGCGCGGCGATGTCCTCGATGCGGTTACCCGAAACGATAGTGCCGTCGTCGCCTTTCTCCGAGCGCCAGACGAGAATGCCGTTGTTCCCGGCGTTGCGGATCGTGTTGTTACGGATCGCAAGGCCGGTAGCGTTGAGGGAAAAGATCGCAGCCTTCAGCGCGCCGGTGAAGATGTTGTTCGAAACTTCGCCACTGACGCTTTCGAGCAGAAGGCCAGTACCGCCCGCGGAGAGAACGGCGCAGTCGCGCATGACGAAATCGCGCGTGTTGCGGATCGTGAGAAGTCCGCGCTGCTCCGGAAGCGGCCGCGAATTTCCGTCGAACGTGAGCCCGGAAAGCGTGATTTGCTCGGCCCGCGAACTCGCAGCCAGCGAAGCGCCATAGCCAAGCGCAATGCGCGACGCGCCGGCAATGCCGACGAGATTAGCGCCCGAAGGCAGCACGAGGTCGCCGGCGCGATAGACGCCGGGCGGAAAGAACAGCGGTACGCGGGATCCGGCGGCCGCGTTGATCGCCTCCTGCAACGCGCGGCTCTGATCGTCGATGCCGTTCGCGCGCACCCCGAATTTCGTGACGTCCATGCCGAAGCCGCCGCCGGGCGTGGCCGCAGCATAGGTCGCGCTCACGGGAGCCGAGACGCCGGTCGCGGTCAGCGCGGCAAGTAACGTACGGCGGTCGAGGGTCATGATGCGTCTCCGCATGGGAATCCGCGGAGAACCGTTTCAAGAAGTGGGCCGGATTAACCGTCCCGGGCCGGGACAAGGCGGGACTTCGCCGCTTCGGTTGCCGCCGTCCAGACCGCCGCTTCGCCGGCGCGAACGAGCATGGTGAGAGGAAAGCCGCGCGGGCTCACCTGCGGAACGTGAATGAAGAAGGTTAACGGCGCAGGAGTTCGTTCGGCGGTGGCCGCCAGCGCGCGGTAAAAGACTGCGTTGCAGAGATAGCTTCCCGCGCTGATGGACAGTTCGGCGCGCGCACCGGCCGCGCGGATCGCAGCACGCATCCGCATCGCGGGGCCGCGCACGCGCAGAAGCGGAGCACCGCCGGGCAAAAGCTTTTTCGTATTGGGCGTGAAGCGGGCGCGATCCGGATGCAGGAGCGAGGCGCGGTTTCGCGCAATCGTCTCTACGCGAATATGCTTCGTGCGTCCTGCCACACCGAACAGCACGATTGCATCAGGTTCTTTTGCGATTAGCTTCTCCAGCACCGATCCTGCCGCGCCATAAGCAGTTTCGAAGATCGCGGTATCGAGCGCGATACTCGCCGCGGGAAAGCGCCGCATCTTTCCGATCTCGCGGACGATTTCGGCAGAAGGATTTTCAGGCACGCCCGGAAACGGGCCAAAGCCAGCGACAGCGACACGGATGCGCGCCGCGGTGGTCATCAATCAGAAAGGCCGATCAGCTTGGCGAGTTCGTCGGCAACCAGCGCAGGAGGCAGTTTGCCGTCTGCGACCGCCTTCTCGAGCACAGGCACGCGCGCGCGAATTTTTACGTCCGAGCGGATACGCTGCTGGAAGTGTTCCTCCACCAGCGTCCACATCCACTTGATCTCCTGCGCGCGGCGCTTTTCCGCAAGACGGCCGGTTTTTAGTTGCCGGTCGCGGTGAGCGATGACGGCTTCCCACAATGCCCCGATGCCGTCGCCGGCCAGCGCGGAATAGGTGAGCACGGGTGCGGCCTCGTTCTGATCCGGCGAGAAAATATGGATCGCGGCTTTGAGCGCGCTTGCAGCAGCGCGCGCACGCGGCAGGTTATCGCCGTCGGCCTTGTTCACCGCGATGATGTCCGCGACTTCCAGAATGCCCTTCTTGATGCCTTGCAACTCGTCGCCGGCGCCGGGCAGCATCAGCACCAGAAATACGTCGGTCATCCCGGATACCGCGACCTCGGACTGTCCGATGCCGACCGTTTCGACGAGGATGACGTCGTAACCTGCCGCCTCGCACAGCAACATCGACTCGCGCGTGCGCGCGGCCACACCTCCAAGCGTTCCTGCGGACGGCGAGGGGCGGATGAACGCGCTCTCGTCCGTGGAGAGGCGCTGCATGCGCGTCTTGTCGCCGAGGATCGAGCCGCCGGTTTTCGTGGAAGACGGATCGACCGCAAGCACGGCGACCCGGTGGCCGGCGGCGGTCAGGTGCGCGCCGAGCGTATCGATCGAGGTCGATTTACCGACCCCGGGGACACCCGAAATGCCGACCCGCACGGCCCGCCCGGTTTCGGGCAGGAGTTCGCGCAGGAGCTCCTGCGCCTTGGCGCGATGCTCGGCCTTCTTCGATTCGACGAGCGTGATTGCGCGCGCAAGCGCCGCACGGTCATAGGCGAGGACCCTGCGGGCGAGCTCTGCGATATCCGGAGAAACGCGGGCAGCTTTCGGCATAGCTGCTGTTTACAGCAGATCGTCGAAGTTGGGGAGTTTCGGGTCCGGCGACAGCACCAGCGCCTTCTTCTCGTAGCGGAAGTCCGCGCCCAAAGGCCAGACATTGTCCGGGAAAGCGCCGATCAGCCGTTCGATGTAGAAATCGAACATGGCTTCGCGGCAGATCATGTATTTCGTCTGTGCTGCGATATCCTCGCGGTCGATCACGCAGAAGACGCGGAGCGAGGGCTCGCCTTTCAGAAACTCGTGCACGGTAACTGGAAGCGTCGGGTAGCCTGCGTGCAGCATGTCGTCGAGGCAGATCACGCCGTGTTCGTGAAGCGTCTGCGTCGCAAGCGCCAGATCGTTCGACAGATGCTCGGGCGTGTGCTCGCCGTCGACATGGAAGAAACGGATTTTTTTGCCGGGCGCCAGCGCCAGAATATCCTTCGCGCTCAGGTTCAGACTGTCGGCGGCAACTACGATCGAGCGACCGGGAAAGCCATACTTTGCGATGTTCTCTTCGAGTTTCGTTTTCACCTTCGGGCTCGGCCAGTGGAACGTATCGAAGCCGATCGCCCTCTCGTCGTCTTTGAGCGCATGCGAGAGCGCGATGAAATAGCGGCCCGCGAAAGCGCCGATCTCGGCAAAGTGCCCCGCGATACCGTGCTCCGATTGAATACGCATCGTCGCAGCGCCTACGGCTGCTGCGAAACGCGACGACATCCCGTGCACCGAGAAGTAGTGGCGCTCGATGTATTCGTCGGCCGTCGGGATTCCAGACTTAAGAACGCTCAATTTTCACTCGGATTGCTACGTTTGATCAATTTATCGACTGCAGCCTCGATAGCATCAAGATCGTTCTCATATATCGACCAAAGAATCTCCAAGTCAATTTTGTGGTACGCATGACGAATAAAATTACCCAAGTCTGCTACCTGCCGCCAAGGTATTTGCGGAAACTCATCCTTCCAGTCTTCTGGAATATGGCGGGATGCTTCACTTAATATTTCCAGAAATCGTTCAAACGCGGCGCGTGTCGCGCGATCGGTCTCCAGAACGCCGACATGATTATTAGCCAGCAATATTCTTATGTCGCTTATAGCGGCTTTCATATCCGAAAGACGCCAGTATATGCGATTAGTCATGAAAAACTTCGATGACGTCAGGCTGAATGGCTGTCTCCATTGCCAGATCGAGACTTCTGCGCATGAACATGTTGGCTGGAATTCCCAATTCATCACTGATGATGTGAGAGATGCCGACAAGGTCCAACGCCGAAAATTTGTGCCGTTCAGACACCTCAACTAATACATCCAAGTCGCTGTCTTGCCGCTCATCGCCGCGGGCACGCGAACCAAAAATTGCCAATCCAGATATCCCCAGTTCGCGAAGCCGAGGTCGAAGGCGTTCCAAGGTGCGAATAATCTCATCTCTACTCGGATGCGCCAGGGTATCCATGATCGGTTACTCCGCTGCCGCCCGGTCGTGGCCGAGCTTTTTCGAAAGCGAACGCAGGAGATCCTCTGCCGCCTCCGCGATCACCGTTCCGGGCGGGAAGATCGCTTCGGCGCCTGCGGCTTTCACTTCGGCATAGTCCTGCGGAGGAATGACGCCGCCGACCACGATCATGATGTCGTCGCGGTCTTCCTTCTTCAGCGCGGCTTTCAGTTCGGGCACCAGCGTAAGGTGTCCGGCGGCGAGAGAAGAGATGCCGATGATGTGTACGTCGTTCTCGACCGCCTGACGCGCGGCCTCCGAAGGGGTCGCAAACAGCGGACCGATATCGACGTCGAAGCCTAGATCGGCGAACGCGGATGCGATCACCTTCTGGCCGCGGTCATGGCCGTCCTGTCCGACTTTTGCGACGAGGATGCGCGGGCGGCGGCCTTCGTCGGCTTCGAACTTTTCGACGAGTTTCTGCACGCGGACGACTGCGTCGGACATATTCCCGACCTCCCGCTTGTAAACGCCGGTAATCGCGCGGATTTCCGCGCGGTGCCGGCCCCAGACCTGTTCGAGCGCCATCGAAATTTCTCCGACGGTCGCTTTTGCGCGCGCAGCGTCTACACCGAGGGCAAGCAGATTGCCTTCGCCGCTCTCTGCGGCCTTTGTGAGCGCCTGAAGTTTCTGCGCGAGAATTTTTTCGTCGCGCTCTCCGCGAAGCTGCGTGAGCTTCTCGATTTGGCGCTTGCGCACCGCCGAGTTATCGACTTTCAGGACTTCGATTTCGGCTTCGCTTTCGGGCTTGTATTTATTGACGCCGATCACGGCCTGCATGCCGGCATCGATCCGCGCCTGGGTCTTCGCCGCCGCTTCCTCGATCCTGAGTTTCGGAATACCGGCTTCGATGGC
>CAZFPR010000007.1:0-6772 GCA_964521045.1 uncultured Hyphomicrobiales bacterium | reverse complement strand
CCGCCGAGGCTCTCGACTTCCTGAATGTGATCCCACGCCTTCTTCGCAAGCTCGTAGGTGAGCTTTTCGACGTAGTAAGAGCCGCCCCAGGGATCGGCGATGCGCGTGGTGCCGCTTTCCTGTTGCAGGAAAAGTTGCGTGTTGCGGGCGATGCGCGCGGAGTAGTCCGAAGGAAGTGCGAGGGCTTCGTCGAGCGCGTTGGTGTGCAGCGACTGTGTGTGTCCTTGCGTTGCCGCCATCGCTTCGATCGCGGTGCGGGTCACATTGTTGTAGACGTCCTGCGCAGTGAGCGACCAGCCCGAGGTCTGGCAATGCGTGCGCAGCGAAAGCGAGCGCGCGTCCTTCGGATTGAACTCCTTCATCAGCTTCGCCCATAGCAGGCGGGCCGCGCGCATCTTCGCGATTTCCATGAAGAAGTTCATGCCGATCGCCCAGAAGAAGGAGAGGCGGGGCGCGAACTTGTCGATGTCGAGGCCGGCGGCGATCCCCGCGCGGACATACTCGACGCCGTCGGCCAGCGTATAGGCGAGTTCGAGGTCCTGCGTGGCACCCGCTTCCTGCATGTGATAGCCGGAGATCGAAATCGAATTGAACTTCGGCATGTTCTGCGACGTGAACGCGAAGATGTCCGAGATGATCCGCATCGAAGGTGTTGGCGGATAGATATAGGTATTGCGGACCATGAACTCCTTCAGAATGTCGTTCTGAATGGTGCCGGAAAGCTTTTGCGGCGAAACGCCTTGTTCTTCGCCCGCGACGATGAAAAGCGAAAGCACGGGCAGCACCGCGCCGTTCATCGTCATCGACACGCTCATCTGCTCGAGCGGGATACCCGCGAACAGCGTGCGTATGTCGAGAATCGAGTCGATTGCGACACCGGCCATGCCGACGTCGCCGGAGACGCGGGGGTGGTCGCTGTCGTATCCGCGATGGGTCGCGAGATCGAAAGCGATGGAGAGACCCTTCTGTCCGGCCGCGAGATTGCGGCGATAGAAGGCATTGGAGTCTTCCGCCGTCGAGAAACCGGCATATTGCCGGATGGTCCACGGCTGCGTGACGTACATCGTGGGATAGGGGCCGCGCAGATAAGGCGCGATGCCCGGCCACGTGTCGAGGAAGTCGATGCCGGCGAGATCGCGCTCGGAATACTCTGGCTTCACCGGGATTCCTTCCGGCGTCAGCCACGGTTCTGCGGCGCCGGAAGGCGCGCTGACATCGCTCTCGCGAAATTGAACCGCTGTGAAGTCCGGCAACTTGCTCATGGCCTTATTTATACCCCGGCGGGCGAGATAATCACGCACTGCAATAATCTTATATATTTCAGTGGTTTACGTGCACAACCCGGTACCTGACAGTAACAAAAGAAGCGCGGCGGCGGCCTGGAGGCCGCTCGCCCGCTTCATCGAAGCCGAGGCTGCAATCGGCCGCTGGGCGATGCGCGGAGACCGCTCGCGCGCATGGATTTATGAATTCGTGCGCTTCGGCATCAAGCAGGCATGGGCCTGTCTGTTCGGCGGGCTGATGGTCGTGCTGATTGTTGCGACCACGCTATGGTATCCGCGCGATTCCGCACTCGCGCGCTACGATTTTCTCTTTCTCGCCGCGCTCGCCATCCAGATCGGGATGCTCGCGTTCGGGCTCGAGACATGGAAAGAAGCCAAGGTCATCTTCGTCTTTCATGTCGTCGGCACGATCATGGAGGTGTTCAAGACCGGCGCGGGATCGTGGATTTATCCGGAGGCGAGTTTCTTCCGAGTCGGCGGCGTGCCGCTCTTTTCCGGCTTCATGTATGCAAGCATCGGCAGCTACATCGCGCGCATCTGGCACCTGTTCGACTTCAAATTCCGCAATCATCCGCCGTTATGGAAGACTTATCTGCTGGCTGCCGCGATCTACCTGAATTTCTACGCGCATCATTATATTTACGACTTCCGGTATTTCTTGTTTGCGGCTGTAATTCTGCTTTTTGGCCGCACGATGATTTACTACAAAGTCTGGCACGCGCATCGCCCGATGCCGTTGCTGCTCGCGGCATTTCTCGTCGCGCTCTTTGTCTGGATTGCGGAGAATGTGGGCACGATCACGAAGACATGGCTCTATCCGCATCAGTTGACCGGCTGGCAGGCGGTGTCGTTCGCGAAATTCGGCTCCTGGTTTTTGTTGCTATTCCTGAGTTACGCGCTGGTTGCGTTCGTGAATAGGCCGAAGAATGAACGGCGCGAACAATAAACACTTGTCATGGCCGGGCTTGTCCCGGCCATCCACGCCTTAATAATGGTGAGGTGGCGAAGGCGTAGATGCCCGCCACAAGGGCGGGCATGACGCATTACAATTTTAAGTGCGCTTCCTTCAGCGTCGCGATCACATCGCAGCCTGCGAAGATGAGTCCGCCGATGCCTGCGGCCTTGTAGGCGGCTTCCCTGTCGCCACCGCGGCCCGCCAGATAAACTGAGGCACCGGCATCTTTCAGCGCCTTCGCAACGGCTTCCGCCTGTGAGGCGTACAGTTCATCCGACGAGCAGATGCAGGCGAGCTTTGCGCCGGAAGCTTTGAATGCCTTCACGGCTTCTTCCGCCGAAGAAAATCCCTCGCTCGGCACGGCTGCGATACCGCCTGCTTCGAAGAAATTGCGCGCAAACGTCGTGCGTGCGGTGAAGTCGGCCGCCGTGCCGAGATTGACGAGAAATACTTTCGGGCGCTCTTTCATCCGGTCTGCGGCATCGCGCAGTGCCTCGAACGGCTCGGCGAGGCGCATGCGCGGCAGCGCAAGAGTCGGATCGGAAGGGTGCAACTGGTCGTATTCCGGCTTTTCGTCGAGTACCGGTTCTCTCCGCTCATTGACATGCGGAAATTCGCTGACACCGGTGAGAGGGTCCTTGCGAACGGAGATATTACGAACCCTGGCCGGACGGGTCTCCGCGACTTTCTTTTGCAGAATTCCGGAGTTCAGAGCTTCCGCGATGCCGCCTGCCGCTTCGATCTCCTGAAATAGTTCCCATGCCCTCTCGCACAGTTCTGCGGTGAGCGCTTCGATGCCGCCGGAACCGGCAGCGGGGTCGCCGACGCGGAACAGGTTCGACTCTTCTAGCAGCACCGTCTGCGTGTTGCGCGCGACCCTGCGCGCGAAACCATCGGGCAGGCCGAGTGCGATGGTGTGAGGAAGAACCGCAATCGCATCCGCGCCGCCCAAGCCCGCCGCCGCAACCGCCATGGTCATGCGCAGCATGTTCACGTTGGGGTCGTGCTTGGTCATCATCCGCCACGCGGTTTCGGCGGAGATAAAGATCGGTTTCGGTTGCAGCGACGATGCCTCTTCGATGCGCGCCCAGAGCTTCCGCAAGGCGCGGAATTTCGCAATCGTGAGAAACTGGTCCGCGTCCGCCGCAAGCCGGAAGAATAATGCGCGCCGCGCATCGTCCAGCGGCATGCCGGAAGCTTCCAGCGCACGCATATATTCGATCCCACAGGAGAGCACGAAAGCGAGTTCCTGCGCTTCCGAGCCGCCGCTCGCGTGAATCACGCGGCCATCGGCGCAGGCAAATCGGCTATCGAAGCCCTGCCGTTTCAACCCCGCGATCAGCGCGGCGAAGACCGGCGCCTTTTCCTTCCAGGACTTTGCCGCGCCGCCGTGATGCGCGATCGCACCAAGCGGTTCATAATCGAAGCGGAAATTCGTCTTTGCCGGATCGACCCCGCGCTCTCTTGCGATTTCCGCAAGCCAATAGGGCGCGTCTTTTGAGGCAGGCCCAATGTCGAGTTCGATATCGGCGGCATCGAGCCATACTTGGTCGAGTGTCCGCGCAAGCGCCTCCTTGCTTGCGGGCAGGGCAAAGCCGTAATTGCCGATGGCGCCGGGAAAAACGAGTGTGAGTCCGGTCGCGCCGTTCTCGAGATCGCGCAGCGCCTGTTTGTTGGCTTCCTTCGGATCGCGGAGATCGATCCGCTGCAACACGGCCCACGGCTCGCCGTCAGGCCTGCCAGCCACCCGCGCCGCGTTCTTGGCGCGCTCGTAGAGCGGCTGGATCGGTATGCCGTCATAGGTCTTCGAGACGAGCTTCTTCTCGAAAGGTGCGCCCTTCAGCGCGGCATCGACGAGCTTGCGCCAGTCGTCGCGCGTCGCGGTGGGAAATTCGGAAGCGAGCTTCAGGTCGGACATGCAAAGAACTCAACTTGTCCGACCATGCCACGGCCGGCCGGGCTGTGCCAAGATGCGGATCAGGCGGGTTCGTAACGGGCCACGCCCGAGGTGTCGATGCGGCCAAGCAACTCGCGAACCGGAACGCCATGCAGGGCAAGGTCAGGCGCGATCTCCGCGAGCGGCACCAGCACGAAGGCGCGTTCCGCGATCCGGGGGTGAGGGATGGTCAAACCGTCTTCGTTCACTGCCCGGCCGCCATATATAAGTATGTCGAGGTCGAGCGTGCGGGGGCCGTAACGGATTTCGTTCTCGCGGTCCCTCCCGGCTTCGCGCTCGATCCCGTGAAGCAGGCCGAGCAGGCTGCCCGGTGCCAGCTCCGTCGCGACACGGATGACCTGATTGAGGTAATTCTCCTGCGGCACCGGCCCCCAGGGCGCGGTGTCGTAGATCGAGGACGCAGCGAGAATATCCCCGGCCTGTTCCGCGATGGCTTCGCGCGCCTGCGCGAGATGCGCGATCCGGTCGCCGAGATTGGAGCCGAGACCGAGATAGACGTCAGCCATCGCGTTTCTTCTCGACCGTGGTCGCGACATAATCGAACACGGCGGAGATCGGCGCCGAAGGCTTCTTCACGGTAACCCGCGCGCTTTTCACGGCTGGAAAATGCGCAAGGATGCCGGAGGCGACATGCGCCGCCGCCGCCTCGATCAGGTAGAAGCGTTTGTCGCGGAAGACCGACTCCGTCACCGCGATTACTTCGCCGTAATCGACCGTATCTGCGAGCCGGTCGTGCTTGACCGCTTCGGTAACGTCGGCCTCGAGGCGGATGTCGAGAATAAAGCGCTGACCCATGCGCGCTTCTTCTTCCAGCACGCCGTGCTTGGCGAAGATCACGAGTCCTGCAATGTCGATCACGCCTTTCAATTCGCGGCTCCCGTCGCTTCGATCACGCGAAGCGCCTGCATGTGGGTCGCAACGTCATGCACACGCACGATCGAAATACCCGCGAGCGCCGCGAACACGGTGGTCACCACGCTGCCGCCGATCCGCTCGCCCGGCTCGCTCGGCGACACCTTGTTGATGAAAGATTTGCGCGACGCGCCCAGCAATATCGGAAATCCGTAGTCGTTGAGCCGCGCGAGATTGCCGAGGATCGCCAGATTCTGCTCGAGCGTCTTGCCGAATCCGATCCCGGGATCGAGCACGATCTGGTCCTCGCCGATGCCCGCGGCCAACGACTTTTCGACCGCTCTTCCGAAAAACGCGCGCATGTCATCGAAGATGTCGAGAGCGCCGTCGATTTCTTCCCGGTTGTGCATGATGATCGCGGCGGCGCCGCCATCCGCAATCGCTTTGGCCATATCGGGGTCCCGGGAAAGTCCCCAGACGTCGTTCACGATATGCGCGCCGGTCTTCAGGCCCGCCGCTGCGACTTCGGCTTTATATGTATCGATGGAAATCGGCACATCGGAGATCGCGGCGAGCATTTCCACGGCCGGGATCGCACGTCTCAGCTCCGTCTCCGCGTCGAGCGGCGCATGGCCGGGCCTCGTCGATTCGCCGCCGATGTCGATGATCGCCGCACCTTCCGAGATCATGCGCTGCCCCGCATCGAGCGCCTCGGCTTGCGAGTCGTAGGCGCCGCCGTCGGAGAAGGAGTCCGGGGTGACGTTCAGGATGCCCATGATGATCGGGCGGGCGGAAAGGGTAATTTTCCGGCCTCGCGCGCGAAGCGTTCTTGCTGGCGGCTTTGCAAGCATAAGTTGACTAGAACGCCGGCCTGCCGAAAAGGCAAGAAGGTCCGGTTCCGCGTTAGTAAGTGATCTTGAGCGACAGCTCGCGCGCCCGCTCGATCCACTTCTGGATCGCCTTTTCGCTCGGAAGCAGTTGAACGGCTCTCGCGTTCCTGTTCCTGGCTTTCTTGTCCAGCCGCTTCGCATTCTCGGCAGCCATCTTTTCCGCGAGATGCTTCGGGTTGCGGTGGCGAAGTGCCCGCAGGGTATCGACCCCGACGCCGCGCAAGAGGCAGGTGTAGTCTCCGCCCAGCCCCTTCACGCGCATGAGGTCCGCCCGATTGACGAGGTCGAGTATGTCCGCGACTGGAATGCCAGTCAGATCGGAGAGAGACTTGCGTCCCTTGGCGTCCCTTGCCGCTTTGAGCAGCCCCGCCGTGGTTCGAACGCGGGCCGCCCGAAGCTTTTCGAGCGACGCCGTATCGATTCCCGCGATCTGTCCGATCGGGTAAGACGGGTTTCCCTTCTTCGGCACGCCAAAATTCCCTAACGAGGCGCGGCGGAAAGGCCGCAGCCGTGTTTCTTGCCTATCGATGGAAGCGATTTTGCAGTGCGGAGAGAGAAGCCTCGAAGCCGATCACGATAACGGAAGTTCGTTTCGTAATCGTGAGCATCGCCGCCCCCTCAAACCGTTCGTGCATCCGGTCTCGCCTTCTGTCGTCAGGCAAAAGCGGCGCAGTGTCAAAATGTTTTTTTCCAAGTTTCTTGTTGACTGTTAAGCGGGATTTTGAATCTGGCCACGGTTGGAAACTTGGCGCGAGCCGGATTATAACTTTCCCGGACTTCCGGCAGCAGGAGTGAGGCAATGGCGAACGCGGATACCGAAGACAAGCTCTTCATC
>CAZFPR010000006.1:51557-56392 GCA_964521045.1 uncultured Hyphomicrobiales bacterium | reverse complement strand
AAGTGCCGCGGCTGGCGCATGTGCGTGTCCGGCTGTCCCTACAAGAAGATCTATTACAACTGGTCGAGCGGAAAATCCGAGAAGTGCATCTTCTGTTTCCCGCGCATCGAAGCGGGCCAGCCGACGGTCTGCTCCGAAACCTGTGTCGGGCGCATCCGCTATCTCGGCGTCATTCTCTATGACGCCGACCGCATCCAAGAGGCCGCGAGTGCCGCTGACGAACAGGACCTCTACGAAGCGCAGCTCAAGGTGTTCCTTAATCCGAACGATCCGGATGTGATCGCAGCGGCCCGCCGCGACGGCGTTCCCGAGGCGTGGCTCGAAGGCGCGCGCCGCTCGCCGATCTGGAAGATGGCGATGGAGTGGAAGGTCGCGTTCCCGCTGCATCCGGAATACCGCACGCTGCCGATGGTCTGGTATGTGCCGCCGCTTTCGCCGATCCAGTCGGCGGCTGCGGCCGGCAAGATCGGCCATGACGGCGAGATGCCGGATGTGCGCTCGCTGCGTATTCCGCTCAAGTATCTTGCGAACCTGCTCACTGCGGGGAAAGAAGAGCCGGTCGCACTCGGTCTCGAGCGGATGCTCGCGATGCGCGCCTACATGCGGGCGAAGACGGTCGATGGCGTGATCGACGAGAACATCGCGAAGCGGGTCGGCCTCACCGGCCTTGCGATCGAAGAGATGTATCAGATCATGGCGATCGCGAACTACGAAGACCGTTTCGTGATCCCGACCGCGCATCGCGAAGTCGACGAGGATGCATATGACCTTCGCGGCGCCTGCGGGTTCTCGTTCGGCAACGGCTGCTCGACCGGCTCGAACGAAATCGACCTGTTCGGCGCGAAGAAGCGGGCGAAAACTCCGATGGAGGTGGCGTGATGAATACGCTTAAAGCGCTTTCCGCGCTGCTGACCTATCCCTCACGCGAATTGCAGGAAGCAATCCCGCAGATCGCGGGGATCATCGGGAGTTGCGAAACGCTCGACGATGGGGCGCGGAAGCAGCTTCGTCTTTTGACGGACGATCTCGCGAACGGCGATCTTTATGAATTGCAGGAGAGTTATACGGATCTCTTCGACCGCACCCGCTCGCTCTCCCTGCATATCTTCGAGCACATTCACGGCGAAAGCCGCGACCGCGGGCAGGCGATGGTGGATTTGCAAAACCACTACGCCGAACATGGCCTGGAAATCGGCGCATCCGAACTGCCGGACTACATTCCGCTGTTTCTCGAGTTTCTTTCGACGCTGCCGGCTGCCGAGGCGTCCGACTTGCTCGGGCAGCCGATCAACATCCTGAGCGCGATCGGCGGGCGGCTCGCAAAGCGGAACTCGCCTTATCAGGGCGTCTTTCAGGCGCTCGTCTCTCTCTCCGCCGAATTTCCGGAGCACGAAGCCGTGCAGGAAATACTCGCACGCCCCGACATCGATGCAAACGATCTCGAGGCGCTCGATGCCGCCTGGGAAGAAGAGGAAGTCCGGTTCGGCCCCGGCGCCGATACCTCGTGCAAGGACGAGATCGTCGCCAAGGTGCGCGCCGGCCGCCGTCCCGCGCCGGGCGTGAAGGTCGCGAACAACAAACCCGTCATTCAGTTTTCGGCTGGAGGCCAGAATGCGTGACACGATCAACTATGTGCTGTTCGGCTGGTATCCGTATCTCTGCCTGACGGTGTTTCTGATCGGAAGCTGGCTGCGTTTCGACCGCGAGCAATACACGTGGCGCAGCGGCTCGAGCCAGTTGCTGCGGAAGAAGCAGCTTCGCTGGGGTTCGAACCTGTTTCATGTCGGCATTCTCGTAATCTTCATGGGCCACTTCGTGGGTCTGCTCACGCCGATCTGGATATTCGACATCCTCGGCATTTCGCATACCTTCAAGCAGTGGATGGCGATCGTGGTCGGCGGTGTCGCCGGCGTGATGTGCTTTGCCGGGATAACGTTGCTCGTGCACCGCAGGCTGTTCGACTCGCGCATCCGCAAGACTTCGTCGTTCGGCGATATCGCGATCCTGCTTCTGCTCTATGCGCAGCTCATCCTCGGGCTATCGACGATCCCGGTTTCGCTCGGGCATCTCGATGGCCACGAAATGGTCAAGTTCATGACCTGGGCGCAGGGAATTCTGATGTTGCAGCCCGGCGTCGCGGCGCAGGTCGCGGAAGTGCACATCATCTTCAAGTTGCATCTGCTGCTTGGAATGACCTTGTTTCTCGTGTTTCCCTTCACGCGGCTCGTGCACATCTGGAGCGCGCCGGTCTGGTATCTGGGCCGCCGCGGGTATCAGATCGTCAGAACGCGAAGCGTCTCTCCCGGCAACCGAAATGCCGCGCCTGCAAGCTACACGGTGCAGGCGAAACGTCCGGGCTGACGGGAGGAAAACATGTCCTGTTCCTTGCACTCCATCGAGCTTCCCAAGCCGAAGCCGGTTCGCGTGAACGGCGTCGAGGTTGCGCGATCCGAAATCTCGCTTGAGGCGCAGCACCATCCCGCGCAGAAGCCGATCGATGCATGGCAGAGCGCGGCGAGAGCGCTCGTCATTCGCCACTTGTTGCTTGCGGAAGCGAAACGCCTTGAAATCGTGGCCGATCCGCAAAGCGAGGACGGCCGCACCGAAACGGAAAACGAGGCGCTGATCCGTGAACTTCTGGAGCGGCAGGTTACCACGCCTGAACCCGACGAGGCCGTCTGCCGCCGCTACTATCAGCAGAACCTTCCGAAGTTCCGCGCCGCCACGATCTACGAAGCCGCTCATATTCTCGTCGCCGCCGACCGCCGCAATGCCGCGGCCTTTCGCGAAGCACAGGAAAAGGCCGAACGGATTTACGCCGAGTTGCAGATCTTTCCCGAGAAATTCGACATGCTTGCGGCACTTCATTCCGACTGCCCATCCTCCGAGCAGCATGGCAATCTCGGTCAATTGACCGCCGGCCAGACCACGCCGGAATTCGAGCAGGCGCTCTTCTCGCTTTCGCCGCGGTCGATCAGCGCCCCCGTGCAGAGCCGCTACGGCTTCCACATCATCCGGCTCGACCGGAAAATCGAGGGCAGGGAGATCCCGTTCGAAGCGGCACGCGAACGCATCGCGGATTATCTTCGCGATGCGGTGCAGCGCCGCGCATCGGCGCAATACATTGCGCTTCTGGTTTCCCGCGCGCAGATCGAAGGCATCGATCTTGCGGGTGCGGAGACGCATCGCGTCAATTAGGAGGCTGTCTTGCTGCTTGGCGATATTCTGAAGACGTTCTCCGACGAGTCCGCGGCTGCCGAATATCTGCTTTCGCTCGGCAGCATTCCGCTGGTCGCGCGTTTGCAGGAGCTCGCGGGCCAGGAAGGCGAGACGCTCGGCGAGTATGCGAGCGCCACGGTGCAGCGCTATGCATCGGAAGCCTCCGAGGAAGAATGGCTCACGCTGCTCGGCCTGATTTCCCGAACTAACGATCCGGCGAAGGTTTGTCTTCAGCGGGCGCTGGAGCAGGCGGCCGCGGCCGTCTGAGTAAACAGAAGATGGGCCGTACGCTGGAGTCGCTGCTCGCGCGCAATGTGGATTGGGTTCGCAAGAAAACCAAGGCCGATCCGCAGTTCTTCTCTCACATGGCTGCGCAGCAGAAGCCGAACTATCTCTGGATAGGCTGTTCCGACAGCCGCGTCACCGCCAACGATGTTCTCGAACTCGACCCCGGTCAGGTCTTCGTTCATCGCAACATCGCGAATGTCGTTCATACGAGCGATCTGAACATTCTCTCCGTGCTCGAATTCGCGGTCGAGCATCTGAAGGTTCAGCACATTATCGTCTGCGGGCACTACGGCTGCGGCGGCATCGAGCGCGTGTTCGCGCCGGAACGCGGCGAGCTGTTCGATCACTGGCTCCAGCCCGTCTCCATGTTCTACCGGAAACACCGGAAAATTTTCGATGCCTTGCCGCACGAGCAGCGGCTCGAGCGGATGTGCGAAGTCAATATCGAGATGCAGGTCCGTAGGCTGGCCGCAACCCCGATAGTCGAGAATGCCTGGGCGCGCGGACAGGAACTGAACCTGCACGGCTGGATCTACCGGATCGGTACGGGTCTCCTGCACGATCTAGGGCCGCATCTGTCGTCCATCGTGGAGCGGGATGCGCTCCAGTCGATCGACGATTGTGTCGATCGCCGCCGAAACACATAAATCTTCAGGATTTTGCCACTGCCTCTGTAGCGCCCCTTGGGGCCTGCATGCGACGCCTTGTCAGGCAAACTGGCCTGCCTATTGCATAAATCTTCGCCAGTTCGATGATTTCATTGGCGTCACAGGTGTTCAGCGAAAGCAATCTCAAGATCGTCATCGTGGACGATAGCCCGGTTCGTTCGGCCATCCTGGAGGAAGGTCTGCGCGAGGCCGGGCACCGCCATGTGATCCGGATCGAGGGTACCGACAACCTTCTCGAGCGGATTTACGCGATCGATCCCGACGTCATCCTGATCGATCTCGCGAACCCGAGCCGCGACGTGCTGGAGCAGATGTTCCGCGTGAGCCGCGCCGTCAAGCGGCCGATCGCCATGTTCGTGGACCAGAGCGACAGCGCTTCCATCGCCGCCGCCGTCGATGCCGGGGTGTCGAGCTATATCGTCGACGGGCTGAAGAAAGACCGCATCAAGCACATCCTCGATATTTCGATTTCCCGCTTCAATGCGTTCTCGCGCATCTCGACCGAGCTGGAGCAGACGAAATCCGCGCTCGAGGAGCGCAAGGTCATCGACCGCGCCAAGGGCATCCTGATGAAGCGGAAATCCCTCTCGGAAGAGGAAGCCTACACATTGCTGCGCGCGGCCGCGCAGAACGAGAAGAAGAAGATCGCAGAGATCGCCC
>CAZFPR010000006.1:43405-51547 GCA_964521045.1 uncultured Hyphomicrobiales bacterium | reverse complement strand
GCAAGCTTCGCATCGGCTTCATTCCGCTGGCGGATGCCGCCGCCCTGATCGTCGCCGTTGACCGCGGCTTCGCCAAAGAGGAGGGGCTCGACGTCGAACTGGTGCGCGAGGTGTCGTGGTCGAATGTCCGCGACAAGCTCAATATCGGCATGTTCGATGCCGCCCACCTGCTGGCGCCGGTCGCAATCGCCTCGAATATGGGGATCGGCCACGTCCGTGTGCCGATCATCGCGCCGTTCAATCTCGGGCTGAACGGCAATGCGATCACGGTTACCAGCGCGCTCTATGAGGCGCTTCGCGGCCATGCGGAAGGCGATATGGCCGATCCGAAGGTGACGGCAAAGGCGCTTGCGAAGATCGTGCTTGAGCGAAAGCAGAAGGGTCTTCCGCTCCTGAAGTTCGGCATGACCTTCCCGTTTTCCACGCACAATTACCAGCTTCGTTTCTGGATGGCGTCCGCGGGCGTCGATCCTGACGAGGACGTTCAGATGGTCGTTCTGCCGCCGCCTTTCATGGTGGAGAGCATCAAGAACGGCCATGTCGATGCCTTCTGCGTGGGGGCGCCTTGGAACTCGGTCGCGGTCGAGCTCGGCATCGCGCATATCCTGCATTTCGTATCCGAGATTCTGCAACGAGCGGCGGAGAAGGTGCTGGCGGTGCGTGTGACCTGGGCTGCCGAGAATCGGGACGCGCTCCACGCGCTCGTTCGCGCACACAAGAAGGCCGCCGACTTCATCGAGAATGAGGCCAATCGCGACGAGGTCAGCCGGATTCTGTCGGCGCCCGACCGGCTGAATGTCGCGCCGGAGATCACGCGGCGCACGCTCGACGGCCGCCTGAAGGTGTCGCCCGGCGGAGACTATCGGGAGAGCGACCGCTATCTGATGGTTGGCAGGCGCGGCGCAGCGCGGCCCGACCGCGCGCAGGCGTCGTGGCTTTACGCGCAGATGGTGCGTTGGGGACAGGCGCCGCTTGCGAAGGAACTATTGCTCGCAGCGCGCGAGACTTTTCGGCCCGACATCTACGATCAGGTCCTCGGCGCGGGGGATTTGCCGCCTGAGCAGGAGCCGAAGGACGGAATCGGCGCGTTCGATGGCCCGCAATTCGATCCGCTCGACCTCGAAAAGCACCTCTCCACGTGGAGCATTCGTAGGCGCTGAGCTTAGGTGCAGTGCACAAAAAACGCGCAGATGACTCAACCGAGAGCTGGAAAGGGCGGAACTCCGCCATTTCACGCGCCGCTAAGTTCGGCATTAACCCACTGATTTTGCCGAACTTATCGTCTTGCTGAGGCAGGTGGCACAGCGCTTGAATTAGATCAATTCGAATCGTGCCGCCGATGAAGTCGGCACCGGTCCACAGACGGACCAGAAACAGCGACGCCGCTGAACTCACCGCGCCACATGCGCGGGAAAGTTCGCGGCTTTTTTGTTTTTGGGTCCAGAGCAACGAGAACAGAGGGGAATGAGATGAAGAAGACAGGCAAGAGCATCGCACGGCGCGGCGTAGACCGGCGCGAGTTTTTGAAATCGACCGCGGGAGCCGCGGCGCTGTTCGCTTCGGCGAAACTCGCGCTGCCCGGCGGCGCTTTCGCGCAGGCCGCGGGCCCGGAAGTGAAAGGCACGAAGCTCGGCTACATCGCGCTGACCGATGCTTCGCCGCTCATCATCGCGAAAGAAAAGGGCTTCTACGACAAATACGGCCTGCCGGAGATGGAGATTCTCAAGCAGGCATCGTGGGGCGCGACGCGCGACAACATGGCGCTCGGCACCAAGGCGAACGGTATCGACGGCGGCCACATCCTGCGCCCGAAGGTGCATCTCTATTCGACCGGCACGGTGATGCAGAACAAGCAGCCGCTGCCGATGTACACGATGCTCAACCTCAACGAGGACGGTCAGGCGATTTCGGTCGCGGCCGAGTACAAGGACACGGGCGTCAAGCTCGACTCCTCCGCGCTGAAGGCGGCGTTCGCGAAGAAGAAAGCCGAAGGCAAGGAAGTGAAGGTCGCGATGACCTTCCCCGGCGGCACACACGATCTCTGGATCCGCTACTGGCTCGCCGCCGGCGGCATCGATCCCGACAAGGATGTCTCCACCATCGTCGTTCCGCCGCCGCAGATGGTCGCGAACATGAAGGTCGGCAACATGGACGCCTTCTGCGTCGGCGAACCGTGGAACGAGCAGCTCGTCAATCAGGACATCGGCTTCACCGCGCTGACGACCGGCGAACTCTGGTTCAAACACCCCGAGAAGATTCTCGGCATGCGCGCCGATTTCGTCGATGCGAATCCGAAGGCCACGCAGGCGATCCTGATGGCCGTGATGGAAGCGCAGATGTGGTGCGAGAAGATGGAGAACAAGGACGAGATGGCGGCCATCGTCGGCAAGCGGCAGTGGTTCAACGTTCCCGTTCCCGACATCATCGGCCGCATCAAGGGCGACATCAATTATGGCAACGGCCGCAAGGTCGCCGGTAGCAACCTGCGCATGAAGTTCTGGGGCGAAGGCGGCGCGGTTTCCTATCCGTGGAAGAGCCTCGACACCTGGTTCGTCACCGAGAACGTGCGGTGGGGCAAGTTCGAAGCGGGCTTCGACATCAAGAGTCTCGTCAACAAGACCAACCGCTCAGACCTCTGGCTCTCGGCAGCGAAGACGCTCGGCGTCGCCGGGGCGCCGGCCGGAGACTCGCGAGGCGTCGAGAAGTTTTTCGACGGCAAGACTTTCGATCCCGCCAATCCGCAGGCCTATCTCAAGAGCCTTTCGATCAAGCGCGTGGAAGTCTGAGCAGAACAAGCGAATGGGCTGCGGCACGCCGCAGCCCCAACTCTTTGGGAGATATCGGGATGAACATGCCGATCAGGAATACCGAAAACGTAGTGCCGCTGACGCAGACTTCCGCGGAAGTGCTGCCGATGCCGCAGGTAGCGGCGAAGACATTTTTGTCGCGGGCGTTGCCGGTGATGAGCGAGATCGCGGCGCGGATCGTTCCGCCGCTTATCGTGCTCGCGATCATCCTCGTCGTCTGGCAGTTCGCCACCAACAGCCCCAAGGCTTCCCTGCCTTCACCGTTGAAGATCTGGCAGGACTCGAAGGATCTCATCGTCGATCCGTTTTTCGTGGCCGGCCCGCAGGACATCGGTCTCGGCCTGCGCGTGCTGACGTCGCTTACGCGCGTGGCTTACGGTTTCGGCCTTGCCGCCATCGTCGGCATTCTGCTCGGCGCGATCGTCGGACAGTCGACCTGGGCCATGCGCGGCCTCGATCCGATCTTTCAGGTGCTGCGCACCGTGCCGCCGCTCGCGTGGCTTCCGCTTTCGCTCGCGGCGTTCCGGGACGCCAACCCTTCCGCGATCTTCGTGATCTTTATCACGGCGATCTGGCCGGTGATCATCAATACCGCGGTCGGCATTCGCAATATCCCGCAGGACTACCGCAACGTCGCGCTCGTCCTGAAGCTCAATCCGCTCGAATACTTCTACAAGATCATGGTGCCGTCCGCGGCGCCTTACATCTTCACCGGATTGCGAATCGGCGTCGGCCTTTCCTGGCTTGCGATCGTCGCCGCCGAAATGCTCACCGGCGGCGTCGGCATCGGCTTTTTCATCTGGGACGCGTGGAATTCCTCGCGCCTCTCCGACATCGTCGTCGCGCTCATCTACATCGGCCTCGTGGGCTTCGTGCTCGACCGGCTGGTGGCGGGCTTGTCCACGATCGTTACCCGCGGCACCGCGCAATCCTAAGGAGCGGATCATGTATCTCAAGATCGATCACGTCGACAAAACCTTCCAGCGCGGATCGCAGACGACCGAAGTGCTTCGCGGCATCACGCTCGATGTTGCGAAGGGAGAATACGTCTCCATCATCGGCCATTCCGGTTGCGGCAAGTCCACGCTTCTCAATATCGTGGCCGGACTGACCGGTTCGACGAACGGAGGCGTCATTCTCGAAGGCCGTCAGGTCGACGAGCCCGGCCCGGATCGTGCGGTCGTATTCCAGAACCATTCGCTGCTGCCGTGGCTCACGGTCTATGACAACGTGCGGCTTGCGGTGGACAAGGTCTTCTCGAAGACGAAGTCCCGCGCCGAGCGCGATGCCTGGACGCTGCACAATCTCGACCTCGTGCAGATGGTGCATGCCAAGGACAAGCGTCCTTCGGAAATTTCTGGTGGCATGAAGCAGCGCGTGGGTATTGCGCGTGCGCTTGCGATGGAGCCGAAAGTGCTTCTTCTCGACGAGCCCTTCGGCGCGCTCGATGCGCTGACCCGCGCGCATCTTCAGGACTCCGTGATGGCGCTCCATCAGAAGCTCGGCAATACGGTCATGATGATCACGCATGACGTGGACGAGGCGGTGCTGCTCTCCGACCGTATCGTGATGATGACCAACGGGCCGGCGGCAAAGATCGGGGAAATCCTTGAAGTTCCGCTCGTGCGCCCGCGCAAGCGCCTCGAACTCGTTTCCGATCCTGCCTACATCAAGTGCCGCGGGGCGGTATTGAAATTCCTCTACGAGCGGCACCGCTATGTAGAGGCCGCCTAGGACGGCTGCAAACAATGAAGCAGCGTCTCGTCATCGTCGGGAGCGGAATGGCGTCCGGCCGGTTGCTCGAACATCTGTTCGCAGCAGCGCCGGACGAATTCGACGTTACGCTGTTCGGAGCCGAGCGGCACGGCAACTACAACCGCATCATGCTTTCGCCCGTTCTTGCGGGAGAAGAGACGTTCGGCGAGATCGTGACGCATGATGCCGCCTGGTACGCGAAGCGAAACGTCTCTTGCCGGTTCGGCGAGAGCGTCACGAAGATCGACCGCGAAAGAAAGGCCGTTCTCTCGCGCAACGGCGAGACGCCTTACGACCGGCTCGTGATTGCGACGGGCTCGGCGCCGTTCGTGTTGCCGGTGGCGGGTAAGGATCTCGCGGGCGTGGTCTCCTTCCGCGATCTCGACGATGTCGAGGCGATGCTTGCGGTCGCGGCACGTCCGGATGCAAAGGCCGTCGTCATCGGCGGCGGTCTGCTCGGTCTCGAAGCGGCGGCGGCGCTGAGAAAGCGCGGAATGGAAGTTGTCGTGCTGCATCTCATGGGGCATCTCATGGAATTGCAGCTCGATTCGTCGGCGGGCGCGCTGTTGCAGCGGGAACTCGAAGGCCGCGGCATCCGCGTGCATTGCCGCGCGCAGACCAAGGCGATCCTCGGGCACAAGCGCGTCGAGGCGGTACTGCTCGACGACGGCACGATCTATCCCGCCGATCTCGTGGTGATGGCGGCCGGTATCCGTCCCGAGACACGGATTGCGACCGATGCCGGGCTCTACGTCGAGCGCGGAATCGTTGTCGACGAGCGGATGCAGACGTCCGACCCGCACGTTCTCGCGGTCGGCGAATGCGCCGAACACGAAGGCCGCTGCTTCGGTTTCGTCGAGCCGCTCTACGAGATGGCAGCGGTCGCCGCGAAAACGCTGCGCGACACGGAGGCGGAATTCCGCGCGAAGAAATTCGCCACCAGCCTCAAGGTGACCGGCATGAACGTATTCTCCGCAGGCGATTTCACGGAGAGCGGCGACTGCGAGGCAATCCTTTTCAACGATCCGGCATTCGGCATCTACAAGAAGCTCGTCATCCGCGGCGACGTGCTTATCGGCGCGGTCCTCGTCGGCGATACCGCGGACGGTCTCTGGTATCTCGACCTCATTCGTTCCGGAAAATCCATCGCCGGCATCAGGGATGCGCTTGCCTTCGGCCGCGCGCTGGCCATGCGTGAGGCGGCCTGAAATGTCCGCCGATTTCTCCCCCGAACAGAAGCGCTATCTCGAAGGGTTTGCCTCGGGGTTGCAGACCGCGCGTGCTTCGCGCGGCGCAAGCGCTCAAGCCGGAGCGGGTGCCGCTTCCGGGCCCGATGCCGCGTATTTCGCCGCGCAGTCGCGCTTCGAGGCGGAAGGCAAGAAGCTCGTCGCGGAAGAGAAGGGCAAGCGCGAGGAGCATGCCTTCGATGCTTATGCGCGCCTGAAAGATCAGGCCGAAGGCGGCAGCTATCCCAAGGGTCAGGATATCTTCCGCTGGAAGTATCACGGGCTTTTCTACGTCGCACCGGCGCAGGATTTCTTCATGTGCCGGTTGCGTATCGCAAACGGAATCCTGAAGGCGTGGCAGTTCGCAGGTGTCGCCGACATCGCGGAACGCCGCGGCGGCGGCTACGCGCATGTAACGACCCGCGCAAACCTCCAGGTCCGCGAAATTCCCGCAGCGGACGGGCCGGCATTGCTCGAAGAGATTGTCGATCTCGGGCTTGCGACCAAAGGTTCCGGCGCGGACAACATCCGCAACGTCACCGGCACGCCGACCGCAGGCATCGATCCGCAGGAACTGATCGACACGCGGCCTTATGCGCGCGAGTGGCATCACCGCATTCTGAACGACCGCGGACTCTACGGCCTGCCGCGCAAATTCAATGTCGCCTTCGATGGCGCCGGCATCATCCCGGTTCTGGAAGACACCAACGACATCGGCTTTCAGGCGGTCGAAGTGCTGGATGGTTTCGATGTCGAGCCGGGCGTCTGGTTCCGGCTCGCGCTTGGCGGCATCACCGGACACAAGGACTTCGCGCGGGACACCGGCGTGATCGTGAAGCCCGCGGATGCCGGCAAGGTCGCTGACGCGATCGTGCGCGTCTTCATCGATCACGGCGACCGCACCAACCGGCTTAAAGCACGCTTGAAATATGTACTCGACGCCTGGGGCTTCGAGAAATATCTCGCAGCTGTCGAGGAAAAACTCGGCGCGAAACTTACGCGCGTTCCGGCCGCTGCGGTGAAGCCGCGGCTTCCGTTCGACCGGCTCGCGCATATCGGCGCGCATGAGCAGAAGCAAAAGGGGCTCTATTGGCTCGGCGTCGTGCTGCCGGTCGGCAAGGTCACCGCCGCGCAAATGCGCGGGCTTGCGAAGATTTCGAACGATCTCGGCGACGGCGATATTCGGCTTACGGTCTGGCAGAATCTTCTGATCTCCGGAATTCCCGGAGAGAAGCTTGCGCTTGCGAAGGCCGCAGTCGATGCGCTCGGCCTCACAACCGAAGCGGCCACGGTGCGGGCTGGCCTGGTCGCCTGCACCGGTAGCAAAGGCTGCCGTTTCTCGGCATCCGACACCAAAGGTCATGCCGTTGCGATTGCCGATTATTGCGAAGCGCGCGTGCAACTCGATACGCCGGTAAACATTCATCTCACCGGGTGCCATCACTCCTGCGCGCAGCACTATATCGGCGACATCGGCCTGATCGGCGCGCGTGTCGAGACCGGCACGGAAGGCGAGACCGTCGAAGGCTATCACGTGCATGTCGGCGGCGGCTTCGGGCCGGACGCGGCCATCGCGCGCGAGATTTATCGTGACGTAAAGGCCGAAGATGCGGCTCCGCTTGTTGCAAGAATGCTGCGGGGATTTCTGGCGAAGCGCGAAGGCGATGAGACATTTCTCGCATTCTCGAAACGATACGATGTCGAAGCGCTGCGCGCGTTCTTCGATGCGGAGACGGCGGAATGACAGTCACCGCGCAACCCGTGCTGCCTGCGATCGTTCCGGAGACCGCGCCGTTCTCCGAAGAACAGCGCGCATGGCTGAACGGCTTCTTCGCAGGACTGATTTCGCTCGATCAGGTCACCGCGCTCTCGCCCGATCAAGCCAAGGGCCTGATGCCGGAAACGCCGAAGGGTCCGCTCGACGACGGCGATGATGGCGAGGCACCGTGGCACGACCAGACCATGCCGCTCGCTGAGCGTATGAAGCTCGCGGAAACGAGGCCGCTTCGCCGCAAGCTCATGGCCGCGATGGCGCAGCAGGATTGCGGCCAGTGCGGTTACAACTGCGAAGATTATTCGAACGCGCTTTTCCTGAAGACCGAAGAGCGCCTGAACCTCTGCGTGCCGGGTGGCAAGGAAACCAACCGCATGCTGAAGAAATTGTTCGACGAGTTCGGCGGGGACGCTCCCCCAGCCGCGCCTGCCGCTGAAGCAAAGCCGAAGGACGCGCCGCTCGTAGCTCCCGGCCGCTCGCGCGACAATCCGGTGATTGCGAAACTTTCCACGCGCTATCTCCTGAACGATCTAAGATCGGAGAAGCGCACGCATCACATCGAGTTCGATCTTTCGAGTAG
>CAZFPR010000006.1:32866-43395 GCA_964521045.1 uncultured Hyphomicrobiales bacterium | reverse complement strand
CGGACTCGACTATATCGTCGGCGACTCCTTCGGAGTTTTTCCGGAGAACCATCCGGGTCTCGTCGATGCCGTGATCGCCATGATCGGCGCGCGGCCGGACGCCAAGGTCGGCGGCAAGCCGCTGCGCGAAGTATTGCGCAAGGACGTCTCGCTTTCGTCGGCGCCGGACTCGCTGTTTCAATTGATCTCTTTGCTGGTCGGCGGCGAACGCCGCAAGAAAGCGAAAGCGCTTGCGACCGGGGAGGATCCGGACGGCGATGCGGCGACGCTCGACGTGCTCGCGGCGGTGAAGAAGTTCGAGAGCATTCGTCCCGATCCGGAAGTATTCGTGGAAGCGCTCGAGCCGCTGCAACCGCGGCTCTACTCTATTTCGTCGAGTCCGAAAGCGGAGACTGGCAAGGTAGCGCTCACGGTCGATCTCGTGCGCTATGTGATCAACGACCGCGAACGGCGCGGGGTCGCTTCCGATTTTCTCGCGAACGGAGCCGAGATCGGCGGACAGTTGCGCGTCTATGTCCAGCGCGCACACAATTTCGGTCTTCCGGAGAATCCGGAGACGCCGGTCATCATGGTCGGCCCCGGCACCGGGGTCGCGCCGTTCCGCGCATTCCTGCAAGAACGCATGGCCACGAAGGCGAAGGGCAGGAACTGGCTCTTCTTCGGGCATCAGCGGAGCGATTGCGATTTCTTCTACAAGGACGAATTCGCAGCAATGCAGGCGGGCGGCCTGCTGACACGGCTCACGCTCGCATGGTCGCGCGACGGCGATCAGAAGATTTACGTGCAAGATCGCATGCGCGAAGGGGGCGCTGAGCTGTTCGCGTGGCTGGAGGCCGGCGCGCACTTTTATATATGCGGTGACGCGAAGCGGATGGCCAAGGACGTCGAGCGGACGCTGGTCGAAGTCGTCGCGGCGCACGGCAAGATCCCGGCGGACGGCGCGATCGCATATGTCAATGCACTGAAGAAATCGGGCCGCTATCAGGCGGACGTGTATTGATGAACATGCAGGCTCCGCTAGAGACTGTTGTGCGGACCACGTGTCCTTACTGCGGTGTCGGCTGCGGCGTGTTGGCAAAGCCCGACGGCCGCGGCGGTGCGGAAATTTCCGGCGATCCGCTTCACCCCGCGAACTTCGGCAAGCTTTGCTCGAAAGGTTCTGCGCTTGGGGAAACGCTTAGTCTCCGTTCCCGGCTTCTGCATCCGATGATCCGCGATACGAACGGCACGTTGCTGCGTGCGTCATGGGATCAGGCGCTCGACAAGGTTGCAGGGGAACTGAAGGGGATCGTCGCGCGGCACGGCCCGGACTCTGTTGCCTTCTATCTCTCCGGACAATTGCTGACCGAGGACTATTACGTCGCGAACAAGCTGATGAAAGGTTTCATCGGTTCGGGAAACGTGGATACCAATTCGCGGCTCTGCATGGCGTCGTCGGTGGCGGCGCATCGCCGCGCGTTCGGCTCGGATACCGTCCCCGGCTGTTACGAGGATCTGGATCAGGCCGATCTCATCGTACTCGTGGGCTCGAACGCCGCCTGGTGCCATCCGGTGCTGTTCCGGCGCATGGTGGAGAACCGCGAGCGCAATGGCGCCAAGATCGTTGTGATCGATCCGCGGCGCACGGCGACCGCCGAAGAAGCGGACCTCTTTCTTCCAGTCGCGCCGGGAATGGATACGGTTCTGTTCTCGGGATTGTTAGCCTATCTTGCCGACAAGCATGCGATCGACTTCGCCTATGTCTCGCAGCACACCGAAGGTTTCGAGGACGCACTCGCCCGCTCGCGCGAGATCGCACCGTCGCTGGACTCTGTTGCCGCGCGCACCAAGCTCGCGAAGAAAGATATCCTCGCTTTCTACGAATTGTTCCGCGCTACCAAACGGGTCGTCACTGCGTTCTCGCAGGGCGTGAACCAATCGGCGCAGGGCACCGACAAGGCGAACGCGATCATCAATTGCCATCTCGCAACCGCGCGCATCGGCAAGCCAGGCATGGGTCCGTTCTCGCTCACGGGTCAGCCGAATGCGATGGGAGGCCGGGAAGTCGGCGGTCTTGCGAACCAGCTTGCCGCGCATATGAACTTCGTCGCGGAAGATATCGACCGTGTCGGCCGCTTCTGGAATGCGCCTGCGATCGCAAAGCGCGAAGGACTGAAGGCCGTGCAGATGTTCGACGCGATCGCGCGCGGCGAGATCAAGGCGTTGTGGGTAATGGCAACCAACCCGGCGGTTTCGCTTCCGCGTGCCGATCATGTCCGTGCGGCGCTTGGCAAGCTCGAACTCCTCGTCGTTTCCGAGAACGTGCATTCGAACGACACGGTCGCGAGCGGCGCGCATGTGCTTTTGCCTGCGGCAGCCTGGGGCGAGAAGGACGGCACGGTCACGAACTCGGAGCGGCGGATTTCGCGGCAACGCAGCTTTCTAGCGCTGCCGGGCGAAGCGAAACCGGACTGGGAGATCGTATCTGAAGTCGCGTCGCGCATGGGCTTCGGCGAAGCGTTTGCCTATTCCTCGCCCGCGGAAATATTCCGCGAGCATGCCGCGCTCTCTGCATTCGAAAACGGCGGAAGGCGGGACTTCGACATTGGCGCGCTCAAAGGCATTCCGGACAATGACTACGACGCGATGGAGCCCGCGGTGTGGCCGCAGAAGGCGAAGAACCATCCGTCACAGCGGCGTTTCTTCGAGGCGGGCGGTTTCTTCACTGCAAGCGGCCGCGCGAAGCTTATCGCGCCCGCGTTCCCGGATCTCGCGGAGGCGGCCTCCGGCGATTTTCCGTTGCGTTTGAATACGGGCCGCATCCGCGATCAGTGGCACACGATGACGCGCAGCGGATTGAGTCCGAAGCTCGCGCAGCATCTCCCTGAACCCTTTGCCGAAATTCATCCGGACGATGCGCGGCAATACGGTGTTTCGGATCGCGGTTTCGTCCGGCTTCGCTCGGCGCAAGGCAGCGCGATCTTCCGCGCGAGAATTGATGCCGGACAGCAGCTCGGCTCGGTGTTCGTTCCGATCCACTGGAGTGATGCAACCGCTTCTTCCGCGCGTTGCGATGCGCTGGTCGCTCCCATCACCGATTCTTTCTCCGGTCAGCCCGAAGCGAAGGCGACACCGGTTGCGATGGAATGCATCGAGTTCCCGCAGACAGGGTTCGTGATCTCCTCGGAGCCGGCCGATCTGCCGCGCGAGATGTTCTGGTCGCGTGTCACGCTGGATGGCGGAGAGGGAATGCTGTTTGCGGCAGACAGAGACGCGGCCTGGTGGCGCGCATTTGCGCTTGAGCGGAAGCCCGCCGGTGCGCAGACGGTCGAATATCTCGACGAGCGCCGGGGCGTCTATCGTGTCGCGCATATTGCCGATGGCCGTCTCGTATTCTCTCTCTTCGTCGGCCCCGCGGAAAGCGAAGTCGGCTGGGACGGCGTGAAGCAGATGCTCGCGCGCGCGGATGCCGGCTCGCGTTCGCGGATGCATCTCCTTTCCGGAAGCAATGCGGCGGGTGAGGCTGAAGCGGGGCCGCTGGTATGCGCCTGTTTCGGTGTCGGTCTCCGCGCTATACGCGCGGCAATCGAGAGCGGTGCCGCATCCAGCGTGGAAGAAATCGGCGTGCAGCTTCGCGCCGGAACGAATTGCGGCTCATGTAAGCCTGAACTGAAGAGGATATTGCAGCATGCCCGAGCACCGCAGCCCGTCTGAAGCGAAGCCCGCACGCATGGGCAAGCTTGCGCGGCTTCCCGTCTTTTATGCGCTCGAGGGAAAACACGCGCTGGTCGCGGCAAGCGGCATCGGCGCGGCATGGAAAGTCGAACTGCTCGCAGCGGCCGGAGCGCATGTCGATGTCTATGCACCGAAGCCGGGCACGGACCTGCAAGAGCTGGCAGCCGATGAAGCCTTCGCAGGACGTATCCATATTCATGCGCGTAACTGGTGCGAGGAAGACTTCCGGGACGCGCGGATTGCGGTCGGCGCTTTCAAGACCGACGAGGAGTCCGAAATATTCGCGCAAGCTGCCCGCAAGGCGGGCGTTCCGGTGAATGTGGTCGACAAGCCGGCATACTGCGACTTCGCGTTCGGCTCGATCGTAAACCGCTCTCCGCTCGTGATCGGCATTTCGACGGATGGCGCAGCGCCCGTATTCGGGCAGGCCATCCGGGCAAAAATCGAAGCGATGTTGCCGATGGGGTTTGCAGGCTGGGCGGACGCCGCGCGCCGCTGGCGTACGGTTTTGCAGTCGGCTGGAGAGTTCAGTTTCGCGGCACGCCGCCGCTTCTGGCAGCTATTCACATCGCGCGCTCTCGCCGCGCCCGATCATGCACCGGAGGAAGGCGACTACCATGCGCTGCTCGCGGAACTGCGCGCCGAAGGCCCGGCGGTGGAGCAGGGCTCGGTCACGCTGGTCGGTGCGGGGCCGGGCGATCCGGAATTGCTCACGCTTCGCGCCGTGCGCGCGTTGCAGTCGGCGGACGTCATTCTGATCGACGATCTCGTATCGGCCGGCGTACTGGACTTCGCGCGGCGCGAGGCGAAGAAGATGCTGGTCGGCAAGACCGGAGGCGGTCCCGCCTGCAAGCAGGGCGAGATCAACGAATTGATGATCTCGCTCGCGCGCAAAGGCAAGCGTGTCGTTCGGCTGAAGGGCGGCGATCCGATGATCTTCGGGCGTGCAGGCGAAGAAATCGAAAGCTGCCGGGAAGCGGGCATTGCCGTGGATGTCGTTCCCGGCGTCACGGCAGCACAGGGGGCTGCAAGCCGTCTGCAAATTTCGCTCACGCACCGGAAGCTTGCGCGTCGTCTGCAATACGTGACCGGCCATGCGGCGAACGGAAAGCTGCCGGAAGATATCGACTGGTCGAGTATCGCTGACAGGGCCGCGGTAACGGCGCTCTACATGCCGTCGCGAACCTTCGGCGAGTTCTCCCAGCGCGCGGAAGCCGCCGGCTTAGATGCGGCAACGCCGGCCATCGCGATCTGGAACGCAACCCGGCCCGAGCAATTCGTAATCGCTTCCACGCTGGGCGGTCTTCAAGAGCGGCTGACCGGAGAGCAGCAGCGCGGACCTTTGCTCATTCTGATCGGTGAAGCGTTGGCTGGCGCCATGCCGGAGAGTTCTGCGCAACCGCTGCAAGACTTCCATCAGGCTTTGATTGCCGCCGGTGCGCTTCGGAGTAGATAGCGGTTGGAGCCTGTGAGAGACCGTTCGGTATTGCGCGTTTCTCTGCGGCCGTCTGCGTCATCCGTGCGCCGCTTCGATTGATCCGCATCAAAGCGAAAGGTGAGCCGGGATCGATGATGCCTCCATACACGGAGGAATCGTCATGCCGATCGAAGCAGTTGCCGTTCTCGTCGGGATCGGTCTCGTCTTTGCAGTGTTCGCCGCCGGAGTGCTCTACGCCGATTATCAGACGCGCGAGTTTCGCGACTAGCAGGCTCCCGGCAGCTGGCTACAAGGAAAAGGCCCCGCCTGAAGCCGGGCCTTTCTAGTTCCGTTCCAGCGCGTTCAGCGCTTCTCGGCGTTGCGCGCATCCTCGCGCATCTCGAACCACATCGCATTCAGAATGGCGAAGGTGCAGGCGAGCGGCAGGCCGAGCATCCAGGCGAAATACCACATGTCTATGTTTCCTCAGTACATCGTCTTCTGTTCGCGCTCGATGGTCTTCTCGTCGACCTTGCCCCACAACATGCGGTAGACCCACAGCGTGTAGGCAATGACGATCGGCAGGAAGATCACGGTTGCGACCAGCATGTTGAAAAGCGTGGCGTGGCTGGAAGCGGAGTCCCACACTGTCAGGCTGGAATTCGGATCGATCGAACTCGGCAGGATGAACGGGAACATGCTCAATCCGACAGTCGAGATGATTCCGAAGACCGAAAGCTTGCTGAAGAAGAACGTGACCAGTTCGCTCCGTCCGCGCAGTCCGATGAAGGCTCCTGCCGCGCCCGCGAAGCCGAGCGCAGGCGCGATCGTCATCCAGGGATAGGCGGTGTAGTTCGAGAACCACGAAGCGCCGTCGCGGGTCACCGTCTTGAACAGCGGATTGCTCGGCATGTTCGGCGAAACGCCATCGACGATGCGATAACCCCTCACGGTGAGCCACAGCACGAGACCGTTCAGGGCGAAAAGCAGGATCGTGGCGAGTGCCGCATAAGAGCCGTAACGGCGCCCGCGCTCCGCAACGATGCCGCCGGCCTTCACTGCGAGCCACGCTCCGCCGTGCATCGTCAGCATGGCCACGCTCAACAGTCCGCAAAGCAGCGCGAAGGGGTTGAGCAGGCCGAAGAAGGTGCCCTCGTAGATCGTCCGCAATTCTTCCGTGAGCCGGAACGGAACGCCTTGCAACACGTTGCCGACTGCGACGCCGAAGATCAGCGCCGGCACGAAGCCGCCGATGAAAAGTGCGGCGTCCCAGTTGCGGCGCCACGCGGCGTCTTCTTTCTTCGAGCGATACTTGAAACCCACCGGCCGCAGGATCATCGCCGCCAGTATCACGAACATCGCCAGATAGAATCCGGAGAAGCTCACCGCGTATAGCGGCGGCCATGCCGCAAAGATCGCGCCTCCCGCGAGAATGAACCAGACCTGGTTGCCTTCCCAAATCGGGCCGATGGTGTTGATCGCGACGCGGCGCTCGACGTCTTTTCTTGCGACGAAGGGCAGGAGTATCGCGACGCCCATGTCGAAGCCGTCGGTCGCTGCAAAGCCGATCAGGAGAACGCCGAGCAGCACCCACCAGATGACTTTCAGAACGCTGTAGTCGATCAGTTCGAAAAGAATCATGTTCCTACTCCGCGGGTACGGGTTGGACGCGGCCGCGAGGATTCGCGTCGGCGATGTCGTCCGGCTGCGGGCCGGCCTTGATCGCCTTGAGCATCAGCGAAACCTCGATCACGAGCAGCACCGTGTAGAAGACGACAAAGCCCACGAGTGTGATCGCGACTTCCCAGATGCCGAGATGGGATACCGCGATCGCCGTCGGCAGCATGCCCTCGATGGCCCAGGGCTGGCGCCCGTATTCGGCGACGAACCAGCCGAGTTCGGCTGCGATCCACGGCAGCGGTATCGACCAGACCGCGAGTCGCAACAGCCAGCGATATTTTTCGAGCGCGCCGGTCGAAGCGAGATAGAAGAAGGTGCCGGTGAAAAGGATGAAGTAGAAGCCGAGCCCCACCATAATGCGGAAGGACCAGAACATCGGCCACACCGTCGGCACGGTATCCCACGCGGCCTTTTCGATCTGCGCCTCCGTCGCCTTGCGCGGATCTTCGACATAACGTTTCAAAAGATAGGCGTAGCCGAGATAGCGCCCGTTCTCTTCGAAGGCATTCTTCGCCTTCATGTCGATCTTCTGGCCTTTCGCCGCACGGATGGTCAGGAGCGCGTCGTAAGCCTTGACGCCTTTGGCGATGTCGAGTTTCGCGCGGTTCACGAGGTCAACGATGCCGGGTACTTCTTCCGTGAGCGAGCGGGTCGCGATCAGCCCGAGTGCGAACGGCACCTTGATCGCGTAACGGGTTTCACGCTTCTCCTGATCGGGAATGCCGATCACGGTAAACCCCGCAGGGGCTTTTTCCGTGTGCCACATGCCTTCCATGACGGCGAGCTTCATCTTCTGGTGCTCGCTGGTCGAGTAACCGCTTTCGTCGCCGAGCACGACTACGCTGAGTGCGCCGAGGAGACCGAAGCTCGCCGCGACCGCCATCGAACGCCGCGCGAGTTCCCGGTGGCGGCCCTTTAGCAGATACCAAGCGCTGACGCCGAGCACGAAGATCGCCGCGGTGACGTACCCCGCCGAAACCGTGTGCACGAATTTCGCCTGCGCGACCGGATTGAACAGCACCTCATAGAAGTTCGTGACTTCCATGCGCATGGTCTGCGGGTTGAATGCGGCGCCGACCGGATATTGCATCCAGGCGTTCGCGATCAGAATCCAGAGCGCCGACAGATTGGTGCCGATCGCGACGGCCCAGGTTGCCGCGAGATGCTGGAGCTTCGAGAGACGTTCCCAGCCGAAGAAGAATAGGCCCACGAAGGTTGCTTCGAGGAAGAAGGCCATCAAGCCTTCGATCGCGAGCGGCGCACCGAAGATGTCGCCGACATAGTGGCTGAAATAGCTCCAGTTCATGCCGAACTGGAATTCCATGGTGAGGCCGGTCGCGACACCGAGCACGAAGTTGATGCCGAACAGGGTGCCCCAGAACTTCGTCATCTGCCGCCAGATCGCGCGGCCGGTCATGACGTAGGTGGTCTCCATGATCGCAAGCAGGACCGCGAGACCGATCGTCAGGGGAACGAACAGGAAATGGTACATGGCCGTCAGCGCGAACTGCAGCCGCGATAGCGTTACGACGTCGATTTCCATGGTGTGCTCGCCTCTGGGGACCGGTCACATAAATATAGAGACTACATAGGCTCGCGGCCCAAGGCATCCTTGATATGCGTCAAGTGTGATCAGCGGGGTCAATCGGTATCACGCGCTGCGCGCTGTGCTTTTCCCGATCGTGGTGCGCCGCGATGATCAAAGTTGCGCCGGATGCATAGGTCGTGAGGTTCTCAAGGACGCGCCTGCCGAGCGCTTCATCCATCGCCGCGGTGGGCTCGTCGAGGAGCCAGATTTCCGGGTTGCGTAAAACCAGTCTTGCCAGCGCGAGTCTTCTGGCTTCGCCGCCCGAAAATCCTCCCCCCGATTCACCGAGGGGCCAGTGCAGGCCGGCTTCGAGTTCCCGGACCTTGCGATCCAGCTCGACGACCTCAAGCGCCTTCCAGAGTTCGGCATCGGAAGCTTCGGGTGCTGCAACTCTCAGGTTCTCCGCGATGGAACCGCGGAAAAGTTCGGTTTGCTGTGTGAGATAGCCGAGCGCGTGACGTTCTTTTTCAGGGCTGCTGACGAGAATGCTGCCGCTCTCGGGCTCTAGCAATCCTGCGACAAGCGAAAGGAGTGTCGTTTTCCCGCTCCCGCTTCTGCCAGCGATGGCGATACGTTCTCCTTTCGCGACGTTCAGCGAGAAATGCTCCAGAATCGGTCTGCTATCCGCGCCGCGGCGATAGGTGATGTCGTGAATGCGCAGCGCAGGCGTCTGATTCATGAATGCAGGTGCGGAGTACGCGGCGGGCGCCGCAGCGAGGTCTTCGATCCGCTTTCCCGAGAAAGCGATCCGTCCGAATTCCAGTGCGCCACGCCGAAGCGGTGCGAACACTTCGAGCGCGGCAAGCCCTCCGATGACGAGCATGACCATCACCGGGCCGCCGATACTGCCTGGCTCAATGGCGCGCGCGGAAAGATATACGAATGCTGTAGTCAGCGCCGCGGCAAGCCCTGCGAGTGCGGAAGAGACCGCGATCTCGATACTCGCAAGGCGAAGGGTAGCGCTTGAGAGGTAGCGCGCGGCTTTTTCCAGCTTCTTCTTTTGCGTAGGAACTCCGCCCGAAAAAAGCAGGTCGGTATGCGCATGAACGAGGTCGATCGATCTGATGCGCAGCGCTTCCATTCCGAACGCCGCGCGTCGCGAGGATTTCCGGCTCAGCCGTCCGACCGCGAAGAGAACAGCGGCGGCAAGCAGGAACGCGATAAAGATCGCAAGGACGATCGGTGGAGAAATCCGGAACAGCATTGCGCAGGCGAGCAGAAGCACCGCACCCGCTACCACCGAGGGCAACAGAACCCGAAGGTAGAGCCCGTCGATAGCGTCGAGATCGCCGGTGAGGCGCTGCAACAGTTCGCTATTGCGAAACGAGCGAACGTGCTTTGCGGCCACCGAGGCGAAAAGATTTCCGCGCAGCGCAGTCAGGAACCGCAACGTCGCGTCGTGCGTCGCGATTCTCTCGCCGTATCGCGTTGCCGTCCGGAGCAGTGCGAAGAAGCGGATGCCTGCGCTGGGCCGGAAGATATCGAATACCAGTCCGGCCAGCGCCGCGCCGGCAAAGCCGGCGGCGGTGATGAACCATCCCGAAAGTGCAAGCAGGGCGATAGCCGAGAGGAGTGCGAAAAGGCTCGCAGCGAAGCCGGTCAGCAGCCATTTCTTTTCGGCCAGCCACATCATCGCGGTCAGGCGAAGGATCTGCCTCATGCCGCGGCTCCGTTGTGGCCGCCTGCAAGCTTTTCGACTTCGACGATGCGGCTGACGCGCTTTACAATTCTCGGGTCGTGCGTCGCGACGATCAGCATGCGGCCTTGCGCCAGCAAGAACAGGCCGTCGATCACGGCCTGCGCGGTTTCATCGTCCAGATGTTCGGTAGGTTCGTCTGCGAGGATGAGATCTGCACGCGACAACGCCAGACGTGCAATGGCAAGCCGCTGCGCTTCGCCTCCGGAGACGTTGGCGGCGTTCTCCCGGATGATTTCATGATAGCCGCGGCTGAATTTCTCAACCACGCTTTCCGCGTTCGCGAGGCTGATCGCAGATGCGAGTTCGGTCTGAACCGGTTCGCTCCGATAGAGGGCAAGGTTCGAGGCAAGACTGCCTTGCAGGAACGCGGGCCTCTGGCCTAGCCATGCGACATCGCAATTCGCGTCCGCGTTTTCGTTGACGAGAATTTT
>CAZFPR010000006.1:27033-32856 GCA_964521045.1 uncultured Hyphomicrobiales bacterium | reverse complement strand
CCTTCGCTCGGCGCGAGCAGCCGCCCGAACAGCGCAAGCAGCATCGACTTTCCGCTCCCGCTCTCTCCGATCAGGGCGACGTGCTCGCCGCGCTCGATGGAGAGACCGAATGCCGGAATGATCGTTTTCCCGGAAATCGTAAGTTTCGCCTGTACGGCCCTGAGTGAGTGCAGCTGTTCGCGGCTTTTCGTGCGTTGAGGAAGCGCGATCCAGTCTTCATCGAGCAGGTTTCTTATCTCGCGGCATGCAGCGAGCGCGGCGGCGCGTTCGTGATAGGCGGCCGCGAAATCGCGAAGCGGACGGAAATATTCGGGCGCGATCATCAGCACGAACAGGCCCGCGGACAGCGTGAGTTCGCCGTAGGCGCCGAAGCTGACATGGCCGAGCAGGTTGAAGCCGACATAAACCGCGACGAATGCGACGCCGAGCGCAGAGAACAGCTCCAGCACGGCCGAGGACAGAAACGCGATCCGCAGCACCGACATGGTTCGGGTGCGGATGGAGTTTCCTTCTTCCAGAAGCGCGGCTGTTGCGCGCGGGACGGCATCGAAGAGTTTCAGGGTGGTAAGGCCTTGCAGACGGTCCAGGAGCGCGCCGTTCATGCTGCCGACTTCCTGAAGTTGCTTCTCGCTCGCGATCCGCGCCTTGCCGCCGATCAGCGCCATGAAAACCGGAATCAGGGGCCCCGCAATCATGAGCACGATGGTTGCGGCCCATGAAAAGCATGCAGTGACGGCCAGCACGAACAGCGGGACGCTTACGGCGCGCAGCCGGGAAGCGTGATAGCGCGTGAGATAGGGTCCCAGCGTATCGACATGGGATGTCAGGAGTGCCGCGATTTCGCCGGCGTGCGGACGCCGCTTGTCGACCGGAGAAATTTCAGCAAGCGCATCGACGAGACGGGTTCGCGTCCGCAGCTTCACTTCTTCCGCGGCCTTCGCAAGCATGCGCGATGAAAGCGCATCCACGGCGATGCGAACGAGCGCGAGCAGCGCAAACAATGCCAAATAATAGAGCGCGGCTTCGCTCGAAGACGTCCGCAGCACGCTGTCGATCGCAAGTGCGATAGCGGCAAGCTCGGCGATGAAGATGAAAGCTGCGAGAATGGATGCGATGCCGCCGAGTGTGAGCACGCGGCTGTTTTCGCCGACCAGTGCAGTCAGTAAACGCGCGTCATCGGTCGATGGATTGTCCGGCCGGCCCACGCGGCAACTTTAGGTGGAGGGTCTGCTTTCGGCAATGTTGTGTTGTTCGCGCAGCTTCGCGATCAGCGAATTGTCGAGCAGCGGCTTCTCGACGATCGGTATAGCCATGGCTGCGGCACGCTTCCGCAATTCGTCGCTGGGATGGCTCGTAATCAGGATCGCGGGCGCCATCACGCCCTTGGCGCGAAGGCGCCGCAGCAAGTCGATGCCATTCGTGTCGGGTAGCCGATAGTCGATCACCAGCGACGTATTGCTGCCGATGACATATTCCCGCAGCAGGCTCTGCGCGTCCGGGAAAACCCTGACCGAAAAGCCTTCCAGCTCGAGCGCGAACTTGAGCGATGTGAGTACCGCCGGATCGTCATCGACCAGCATGACCACCGCTCTTTCCGGCCTGGAAGCAGGAGCGTTGCTGGATGCGCTGGATGACTTGTCGGTAGGCATACTACTTTGTGCGGCCAGCCATGCGCGGTGACTTTGACCTAGCGCAAGTCGCGGGCCGCTCTAGCTTTCGGGGAAGCCAGCCGTGATCGCCATCCGGACAAGGGCGGGCAGGCTGTCCGCCCCCATCTTCGACATGACGTTGGCCCGGTAGATTTCGACCGTGCGCGGGCTGATATCAAGATCGATCGCAATCACCTTGTTGGATTTGCCCGCTACGAGGCCTGCCATAACCTCGGATTCCCGGCCCGAGAGCCCGGCGATGCGGCGGCGGATATCGGCGATGGCATCGTCCGCTCCCGCCGCCGAACCGGCAGCCGAGATGGAGCGCCGGATCGATTCAAGGAGAGCTACGTCCTCGTAGGGCTTCTCGAGAAAATCGGCGGCACCTTCGCGCATGGCTTCGACCGCAAGCGGGATGTCCCCGTGCCCGGTAATTACAATCACGGGTAGCGGGAAGGAACGCGCTTTCAGGGTCTTCAGGAGTTCGATTCCGGTCATGCCGGGCATGCGGACATCGGTAATTACGCAGCCGATTCCATGTACCGGAAGTTGCGCCAGAAAGGCCGCGGCATTCTCATAGGTGCGGACTTCCTGCCCGGCGGTCTCCAGCAGGAAGCGTAGCGAGTCCCGCGCGGCGTCATCGTCGTCGATCGCATGGATGATTGCTTGCTCAGACATCTTCTTCGTTCCGGCTTTCCGCCACAGGCAGGTTAAAGCGGAATATTGCGCCGCTGCCCGGATTGTCTTCAACCCAGAGTCTTCCCCCGTGCGCGTCGATGATCGTGCGGGAGATCGAAAGCCCGACGCCCATGCCTTCCGGCTTGGTGGTGGTGAAGGGCTGGAAAAGCTGATCCCTGATTTCGGTCGCGATCCCGGGTCCGGTATCGGAAACGCTGACGACGACCATACCGTCGCCGCTTGGCCGCTTCGAGATCATCAATTCCTTGATCGTACTGTCCCTCATCGCGTCGATCGCGTTTCTTATCAGGTTCAGGATCACCTGTTGAATCTGGATCCGGTCCATTAGCACAAGGTCGCCCTCGGCATCCAGACGCATGCGGACGTGAATTCCCGATTCCTTCGCGCCGACCAGCGCGAGCGCGCTCGCTTCCTCGATGATTTTCGAGAGGCTGTCGATGCTGCGCTCGCTTTCGCCGCGGGCCACGAATTCGCGCAGCCGCCGGATGATCTGTCCCGCGCGCACTGCCTGCTCAGCGGACTTATCGAGCGCGGATTTCAGCATGTCCGCGCGATCGGATTTCAGTTCGGCGGCGATGCGGCTCGAACCTTTCATATAGTTCGCGATCGCCGTCAGCGGCTGGTTGAGTTCGTGCGCGAGCGTGGACGCCATTTCGCCCATCGCGGACAGGCGCGAGATATGGACCAGCTCGGCCTGCAATTCCTGAAGCCGCGCGTCGGTCTCCTGACGTTCGGTCAGGTCCCTGACGAAGCCGGTGAAGTAGCGCTCCTTCCCGGAGATCATCTCGCCGACCGCGAGTTCCATGGGAAAGGTCGATCCGTTTTTGCGTTCGCCAACGACGACCCGGCCGATGCCGATGATCCTGCGCTCGCCGGTGCGCATGTAGCGCTCCATGTAACCATCATGCGCCTCCCGATAGGGCGTCGGCATCAGCATGCTTACGTTCATGCCGTGTACTTCGTCGGTTCTGTAGCCGAACAGGCGTTCTGCGGCCGCGCTGAACGACTGGATCAGGCCTTTCGTGTCGATGACGATCATCGCATCCGGCACGGTGTCCAGAATCGATTTCAGGTGCGCTTCGCGCGCGGCGGAGGCCATGCGTGTAGTCCACATCCAGCCGCCGAATGCGGCAATCACGAACCCGGAGATTGCGAAACTGATGCTGTTGGAAATGAGTTCCGAGGTGGCGGCGCTCTGCCCAAGGAAGAAGAGATTGCCGACCGCGAGACTGAGCAACGTTGCGAGCAGGCCCGGCCCGAAGCCGCCGATGGTGGCGGCGGCGAGTACCGCGGGAATGAAAACCAGGAATAGCGCTTCATTGCCGATCAGCGGCTGGAGCGTCGCGCGTGCCGCAAATGCGATTGCGACGATGGGGATGGCGGCCGCATAACGCGACCATGGGTTGCGCATGACTTCGTCGAGCGAAGTGAACAGGCCGGGGGCTGAGGTCCTCTCGGTATTGCTCATGGCAAAGGAAGTATCGCGTTCTGGCGGAAAATCGGACCTACGTAGAACCCCTTAGGGTATCGGACGGAATTTATAGGGGTACTGGCCGGTCATAGGGTTTCTCCACGAAAACGGAGGAAAGCCATGCTCGCACAGGTTCAGCCACTCTCCCAATCGCCCGCTTACGCCGCCCGCCACGCAACGGTGCCGGCAAAGCCCGGTGCGGGTTTTGACCGCAGCTTCCACCCTTCGCTGGGTTTGGCCGGCGTCAAGCTTACCTACGGCCGCAACGCCGAAATATACGGGGCGGATGAGCCTGCCGAGTTCGTGTACAAAGTCGTGTGCGGATCGGTTCGCACCTACAAGCTTCTGGATGACGGCCGCCGCCAGATCGGCGCGTTCTATCTGCCCGGTGACATCTTCGGCCTCGAATCGAGCAGCAGCCACCGCTTCTCAGCCGAAGCCGTGTCCGAGGCCATCGTCATCGCGGTCAAACGCAGCACGCTCGCTTCGCTCGCGCAGACCGATGCCGCCATCGCACGCGAGTTGTGGCAGATGACTGCGCGCGAACTCGATCATGTCCACGATCAGATGGTTCTGCTCGGACGTTCGAGCGCAATGGAGCGCGTTGCGACTTTCCTGCTGGAAATGTCGAGCCGTTCGGAGAACCGTCTCGAATTCGAGCTGCCGATGTCCCGCCAGGACATCGCGGACTATCTGGGCCTCACGATCGAAACGGTTTCGCGCACGATTTCCGCAATCGAGCGCAAGGGGCTGATTGAGCTTGCCGGTTCGCGCAAGGTACGCCTGAAAAGCCGGGCGGCGCTTCGCAATCTGCACGCATAAGGGAACCCGTTATGTCCGCTTTGCCCCGCGCGTTTCATCAGATTCGTCTCGAGCTTGCCCGCGAGCCCAAGCATCCTGAAGGCAGCGCCAGGATAGGCTACCTGATCACCGCTCCGCTGAACGCGGAGAAGCGGATCGATCCGGAGCTCTGGAAAAGCCATCGCGATAACTGCCGGGTCGTGCGCCTTCGCGAGAACGACCGCGATGTCGGCCATCTCGTGCACGGCCCCGGAGGCAACTGGACGTTCCGTTACGACATCGCCGGCGACAACAGCGACGAAGCCGGCTTCCAGCTTCAGAACGAGAAATTCGAGATCGGCGAGTACGTTTCGATACGCGACGAAGCGGGCTTGCATGCGTTCCGTGTCACGTCGGTCGAGCATGTTTGACGCTTGACGGAGGTCAAAGCGCTTTCCTGCGGCAGGCCGATAGTTTTCTTAAGTTCACCAAGGAGGGTCTCATGAAAGCCAAGCATGTCATGGCTTCTCCGGTAAGGACCGGAACCGCGGATATGACCGTCCGCGACGTGGCCAAGATCTTAAGCGAACACCACATCAGCGCGCTGCCGATCGTGAACGATGCCGGAAAGCTGATCGGGATCGTGAGCGAAGGCGACCTCATCCGCCGCGCGGAGATCGGCACGCAGAAGCGCCGCTCCTGGTGGCTGTCGCTTCTCATCAGCAACGTCCAGCTTGCCGAAGAGTATTCGCACGCGCACGCGAGAAGCGTGAAAGACATGATGACCAACGAGGTGATCTGCGTCGATCCGGAGGCGCCACTTTCCGACATCGCGCACCTGTTCGAGCGTAACCGGATCAAGCGCGTTCCTGTCGTCGAAGGCGGCAAGCTCGTCGGCATCGTCACCCGCGGCAACCTCGTGCAGGCGATCGCGACTGCCCCGCAGAAACAACACCGTCCGCTCGCGGATGAAGAAATCCGCAAGAAAATCCAGAATCGCCTCGAGGCCGAGCCGTGGAGCAACCCGATCCTGGTCAACGTTACCGTTGACGACGGCGTCGTAAATCTCTGGGGCCTCGTCCGCTCGGAGGCCGAGCGCGGCGCAATTCGGATCGCGGTTGAAGACATCGCCGGCGTGAAGATGGTCAAGGACAACCTTGCACTCGAATCGTTCCCGGCCTGGGTCTGAAATCTGAAGGCGGAGCAGGACGTGGGTACAAGCGC
>CAZFPR010000006.1:20618-27023 GCA_964521045.1 uncultured Hyphomicrobiales bacterium | reverse complement strand
GGACACAAGGCGGGATGTTCCCGAGACCGGGCGCGGCATGACAGCCAATCCGGGCGCGCAATCCGTGCCGCGCTACACGTCCTATCCGACCGCGCCGAATTTCACGCCCGCGGTGAATGCGGAGACGCATGCGAGGTGGCTTGCGGAATTGCCGGCGCAGACCGGGCTCTCGATCTATCTGCACGTCCCGTTTTGCGTCGAGCTTTGCCACTACTGCGGCTGCAACACCCATGCGACGCGGCGGCGGGATCCGGTAGAGCGCTATATCGAAGATCTCGCCGCCGAGATCGCGCTGGTCTCCAAAATCACGACGGCGCGGAAGGTCCGCCGTATCCATTGGGGCGGAGGCACGCCTTCGATAGCGGGTGCCGCTGGCCTCCGGCGTGTGTTCAAGGCGCTGGAGAATGCTTTCGATCTCAGCGAAGTTTCCGAGCATGCGATCGAGATCGATCCGCGGCGGCTCGATAAGGAAGTCCTGAGGACGCTTGCCGCAATCGGGATCAACCGTGCAAACCTTGGTGTGCAGGAATTTTCGCTGGAGACGCAAAAGGCGATCGGCCGCGTGCAGCCGTTCGAGCTGGTGGAAGCCGCGGTCGCGGCCATCCGCGAAGCGGGAATCGAGAATATCGGTGCCGATCTGATGTACGGACTGCCGAAGCAGACGGTCGAGGATGTCCGTTTCAGCGCAACACTGATGGCGCGGCTGAAGCCGCAACGGGTCGCGATCTTCGGCTATGCGCACGTGCCCTGGTTCAAGAAACAGCAGTCGTTGATCGACGTGAACACCCTTCCCGGCGCTGAGGAGCGCTATGTGCAGGCGATGGCGGCAAGAGATGCCTGGATCAAGCTCGGCTATGTGCCGATCGGCGTCGATCACTATGCGTTGCAGGGCGACGCGCTCGCGGCGGCCGCCAAGAAAGGATCGCTGCACCGTAATTTTCAGGGCTATACGGACGACGACTGCCCGGTTCTGATCGGGCTTGGTGCGACGGCCATCAGCAGGTTTCCCGGCGGTTACGCGCAAAATCATCCGGCGACGGCGGCTTATGCCGCGCAGATACGCGCAGGCAGGCTTTCCACGGTGCGCGGAATTTCGCTCACGGAAGACGACATTCTGCGCGCGGAGCTGATCGAGCGGCTGATGTGCGAGTTCCGGGTCGATATCGACGATCTGGTTTCGAAATACCGATTGCCGACGATTTTCTCCCGGGAACTCGCGATGGTCGATCAGCTCGCGGCGCAAGGCATGGTCCGCAGAACCGGACGCCGTATCGAAGTGACACAGAAGGGCCAGCCTTTCGTCCGCGTCGTCGCGAGCGTGTTCGACCGTTATCTCGCGGAGAAAGCGACACGCCACTCGATGGCAGTGTGACGGGGATCAAGGCGGGCAGGTTCGTAGCATAGCAGTCTGTTTCGAAAGTCTTTTGGAGGGTCGGATCATGATCCATAAAATCAAGGAGTTCTTCGGCGGAATCTTCGGGCGTTCCGATCTTGCTTCGCTCGACGATTCCGAGATTCGGGAGATCGCGCGCGAGATGAACCTTTCCGCGGGCGAATTGCAGCAACTCGACCGCTGCGGCACGCAGGCATCCCTGATGCCGCGCAGGCTCGCGCAGGAGGGCGTGGACCCGGTCGTCGTGCAGGCGGAGTGGCCGTCTGTCTGGAGGGATCTTCAGCGCGTTTGCACCCTCTGCGGCAGCAAGGACGTCTGCCGGAACGAACTGGACCTCGCACCCGAAGCGCAGGACTGGCAACGCTACTGCCCGAACGTAGGGACCATCGAAGCGCTCAAGAACTAGAGAGCGTTTTCGGAGCCTGCATCGCGGCAGCCCGCCGCGAAAGGTTTACAGCCGCGCCAAACTCGGCAACATCTGCACCTCCGCGGGTGCGTTTCTTGCAATACGTTTCTTGCAAACTGTGCTGCACCCCGAAAACCGGGTGCATATTGATGCGGCGCGATCTGGAAGGCGTTCTGGTTGTCTCGGTGGAGCAGGCGGTTGCGGCGCCCTATGCGTCGTCGCGCCTCGCCGATGCCGGGGCGCGAGTTCTCAAAGTGGAGCGCCCCGAAGGCGATTTTGCGCGGGGTTACGATGCGCTCGTGCAGGGCGAGAGCGCCTATTTCGTCTGGCTCAACCGCGGCAAGGAATCGATCTGCCTCGATCTGAAGGACACCGCGGATGCGGCGTTGCTTTCGCGCATGATCGCGCAGGCGGATGTATTCATCCAGAATCTCGCTCCCGGCGTGATCGATCGGCTGGGCTTTGCACCTGAAAAGTTGCGTGCCGCGAACAGACGGCTGATCACCTGTTCGATTTCCGGCTATGGCGACGAGGGGCCGTATCGGGAACTGAAAGCCTACGATCTTCTGGTGCAGGCGGAGAGCGGCCTCTCCTCGATCACAGGAAACGAACATGGCGCCGCACGCGTCGGCGTTTCGGTCTGCGACATCGCGGCGGGCATGACTGCCTTTCAGGGCATCCTGCAAGCGCTGTTCGCGCGCGAGCGCTCAGGCGAAGGCAGGCACATCGCTGTTTCGCTTTATCATGCGCTCGCGGACTGGATGAACGTGCCCTACTTGCAATTCGCTTATGGCGGGATGGTGCCGGAACGCGCCGGCCTCAATCATCCGACCATTGCACCATACGGGGCGTATTCCTGCGGCGACGGCAAGGCGGTGCTGATCTCGATCCAGAACGAGCGCGAATGGGTAATGCTGTGCAAAGAAGTGCTCGGCGATGAAATGATCGCAACCGATCCGCGATTTTCCGGCAATTCGGCTCGCGTTGCGAATAGATCCGCACTCGATGAAATCATCAATAGAGTGTTCTCCGCAGAACCGCGCGAGGCGATCGTCACCAAGCTCGAGCGTGCCCGCGTTGCCTACGGCCGGGTGAGTACGCTCGAAGACGTCAGGGATCATCCGCAGAATCGCTATATTGAAGTCGGGACGCCGAGCGGGCCGGTGCGTTGTCTTGCGCCGGGCGCGATCTTCGATGGAACGCTGCCTTCCTTCGGCGCGGTGCCGGCACTCGGAGAACATTCCGTTTCGCTGCGCGCGGAATTTTCCGCGAAGAAGCAGCTTTAGTTCAGAGCCATAACGACGTTGCTGCTCCGCGCCTTGTCTGCGGAGGCGATGGAATTTTTTCGGGAGCCGGTTGCAGATCGTCCGTGTGCGCCGCAGCGCGATTTTCCCACTATTCCTCCCAATAAATCGTTGGTAGACCAATCGATGGATAGCCTACTTTTGGGCTCCAAACTGTCTAACCAGAACAATGGTCAGGGGAGGAAACGGATGAATTTGAACAAGAAACTGCTGTTCGGCCTTGCCGCAGCAGCCGCGCTGGGTCTCAGCGCGCCCATGCTGTCCGCGCAGGACGCAGCACCGAAATCGATCAAGATCGGCTACGCGATCTCGAAGACCGGCCCGAATGCGGGCGGCGCGAACATCACGCAGATTCCGAATTACCAGCTCTGGGTTCAGGAAGTGAACGCCAAGGGCGGCCTGATGCTCAAGCAATACGGCAAGCGCATTCCGATCGAAGTGATCGAATACGACGACCGCTCGAACTCCGAAGAAGCGGTTCGCGCCGTCGAGCGCCTGATCGAGCAGGACAAGGTCGATCTCCTGCTGCCGCCGTGGGGCACGGGCATCAACCTCGCGGTTGGTCCGACCTTCAACAAGCACGGCTATCCGCAGATGACCTTCAGCGCCGTCACCGACCGTGCGCCTGAACTCGCCAAGCGCTGGCCGAACAGCTTCTGGTTCCTCGGCACCTCGAAGCAGTACATCGACGCGCTGGTCGATCTGCTCGTGAAGCTCCGCAAGGAAGGCAAGATCAACGACCAGATCGCGATGGTTTCGGTGGCCGACGGCTTCGGCATCGACCTCTCGAAGGCTGCCCGCGCCGGTTTCGAAAAGGCCGGCTTCAAGCTCGCCTTCGACAAGAGCTATCCGGTCGGCACGCAGGACATGGCGCCGGTGATCGGCGAAGCGCAACGCTCGAAGGCCGATACCTTCGTGGCGTTCTCCTATCCGCCGGATACGGTCGCGCTGGTCGAACAGTCCCGCCTGACCTCCTACGCGCCGAAGGTGATGTTCACCGGCGTCGGCACCTTCTTCCCGCTGTTCCCGCAGCGCTTCGGCGAGAATGCGGAAGGCGTGATGTCGCTCGGCGGCTGGTCGAAGGACAACAAGGCGACGATGGAGTACCGCGAAAAGATTCGGAAGCTCGTGAATCGCGATCCGGACTACTGGGGCAGCCAGATCGGCTACTCGTCGCTGCAAATGCTTGAACAGGCGATCGAGCGCGTCGGCAAGATCGACCGCGCCGCGATCATCAAGGAATTGCAGACCGGCACCTTCGACACCGTGATCGGCAAGATCAAGCTCGAGAACAACATGCCGAAGGATGCGTTCTGGCTCCTGGGCCAGTGGCAGGACGGACTCTATGTCGGCGTCGCGCCGCAGCGTCCGGGTGTCGCTGACCTGCGTGTTCCGAAGGCTCCCTGGAAGAAGTAAGGGAGCGACATGTGACGCGGCGGGCCTCCTCCCAGGCCTGCCGCGTTTGCTTTTTTCTCAAGTAGCGCGAAGATCGAGTTCATGTTCACGGAGCCGTTGCTCTCCGGCATCACGCTTGGAGGCATCTATGCGTTGATCGCGATGGGCCTGACGCTGCAATACGGCGTCGCGCGCATCATGAATCTTTCCTATGGCGAGTCGCTGGTCGCGGCGTGTTTCGCGGCACTTTGGCTGTTCACCGCAGTCTCCGTGAATCCGCTTATCGGCCTGCTCGTCATCGTGCCGCTTGCGGCGCTGATCAACTGGCTGATCTATCAGGTCCTGTTGATGCCGCTCGTGCGCCGCGCACCGTCGCGGGATGCGCTGGAAGTCGACTCCATTCTTGCGACCTTCGGTCTTCTGTTCGTGGCCCAGGGTCTGATGTTCGCGATCTTCGGCGGCAACTACTTCAGCTACAATTTTCTCTCGATCCCGGTGCAGATTTTCGGCGCGACGATCTCGGCAAGCCGTCTTCTCGCGCTTGCCTTCGCCGTCATCATCGGGCTCGCGCTTTACATCGGGCTCACGCGTACGCGCGCAGGCACCGCGATCCGAGCGGTAGCCGTCGATCCGGTGTCAGCGCTGCTCGTCGCAATCGATGTCCGCGCGACCACTGCATTTGCATATGCTTTGGGTGGTGCACTGGTCGCTGCCGGCGGCGTACTGGTCTCGATGTTTCTCACCTTCAACGCGAGCCTCGGCGTCGTCTTCACCATGAAGGCGCTGATCGTCGTCATCATGGGCGGCGTCGGCAATCTTCTGGGCTGCCTCGTCGCAGGCATGATCCTCGGCCTCACCGAGACGTTCGTTGCGACCTATGTCGATCCGGGGCTGACGCTGGCTGCGACCTACATCATCTTCATTCTGGTGCTGCTCCTGCGTCCGCAGGGCCTGTTCGGAGCGCGCCGGTCATGAGCATCCGGAACTCCGCTCTCTCCGCCGCGATGATCACGCTCGTTGCGCTGCTCGTCTTCGTTCCATCGGTGACGAACGGCTATCAGCTGTCGCTTGCGATCAACATCATGAGCTATACCGTGCTTGCGACCGCGTGGACGCTGTTCTCGGGGCCCACGCGCTACGTGTCGCTTGCGACCGTCGCGTTCTTCGGCATCGGCGCCTACACGGTCGCGGTGCTCGGCGAGGAGCTTTCCTGGCCGCTCGTGCTTGCGATCGCGTTTTCGATCGGCTTCGTGCTCTCGCTGATCGTGGGGCTTTCCACGCTCCGGCTTTCCGGCGTCTATTTCGTGATCTTCACTTTCGGCCTCGCGGAGCTCGTGCGCCAACTCGTCACCTGGTACGAGGTGAACATCACCCGCACGCTCGGCCGCTACATCTTCATCGACGTGACGCATGCGCAGATCTACTGGCAGCTGCTTGCGCTCGCGGTGATCGTCTTCATCTCGGGCTGGTTCATTCAGCGCTCGAAGCTCGGCCTCGCGCTGCGCGTGATCGGCGACGACGAAGCGGTCGCGCGTCATGTAGGCATCAATACGACGCTGGCGAAGGTCGTGCTGTTCGCGTTCAGCGCGTCTTTCATGACCCTCGCGGGCGCGATCATGGCGCCGCGCTGGACCTATATCGATCCGGCCATCGCCTTCAATCCGGTGGTGTCGTTTCAGGTGCTGATCATGGCGTTGCTTGGCGGCGTGCACCGGCTTTATGGCCCGGTATTCGGCGTGATCCCGCTTGTGATCCTGTTCGAGGTGCTGCTCGCGAAGTTTCCGAACCATTTCAGCATCATGGTCGGCATCGCGTTCCTGCTGATCGTCTATGCGATCCCGCGCGGAATCGTCGGGCTCGTAGAAGGCATGCAGCTCTCGTTGCAGAAGGCCAAAGGAGCGAGAGCA
>CAZFPR010000006.1:5394-20608 GCA_964521045.1 uncultured Hyphomicrobiales bacterium | reverse complement strand
AGAGCATGAGCGCGCCGCTGCTTTCGGTCTCTGGACTCACGCGCCGCTTCGGCGGCCTCGTCGCGGTCGATGGCGTGACGCTCGAAGTCCGTCCCGGCGAAATCGTCGGCCTGCTCGGGCCGAACGGTTCCGGCAAGACGACGGTGCTGAACCTGATCTCCGGCGCGCTCAAGGCCGACGCGGGCTCGGTGCAGTTGCGCGGCCGCGCGCTCGAAAAGCTGCCCGCCTTCAGGATCGCGCGAGAAGGCATTGCGCGTACCTTCCAGCTCGTCCGCGTACTCGGCTCCATGACCTGCAAGGAAAACGTGATCGCGGGTCTCGCTTTCGGCGCGAAAAGCCGCTGGGGCACCGAAGCCGACCAGGCCGCGCACGAGCTTCTCGTTCGCGTCGGTCTCGCAACCCGCGCCAACGTCATGACTTCGGAGCTTACCTATATCGATCAGAAGCGGCTCGAGCTTGCCCGCGCGCTTGCGATGCAGCCCGAACTGCTGCTGCTCGACGAATGGCTCGCGGGGTTGAACCCCACCGAGTTGCGCGACGGCATCGAACTGGTGCGCTCGCTGCGCGCGGAAGGCCGCACGATCCTCATGGTCGAGCACGTGATGGATGCGATCCGTTCGCTCTGCGACCGCTGCTACGTGATGAACGCAGGCAGGAAGATCGCCGAAGGCACGCCGAAGGATGTGCTCGCCGATCCGGAAGTGATCCGCGCTTACCTTGGAGATGCGGATGCTTGAGATAGCGGGTCTCTCCGTCGCCTACGGCAAGCATCGCGCGCTCGACGACGTGAAGCTTTCCGTCTCGCAGAACGAAATCGTCGTGATCCTCGGCGCGAACGGCTCCGGCAAGACGTCGTTGCTGAAGGCTGTCGCTGGAATCGTCTCGAAATCCGCCGCGAAGGTTTCGCTCGGCGGGCGCGATCTCATGAAGCTGCGGGCGAACGACATCGTGGAAGCGGGGCTCGCGCTCGTTCCCGAAGGACGCGGCATTTTCGGAGAACTCACTGTGCGCGAAAATCTCATGCTCGGCGCCTACGCGAAACGTGCGCGGGCAAAGGAGAAAGACAATCTCGAGCGCGCTGTCTCGCTGTTTCCGAAGCTCGCGCAACGTATGCAACAGAATGCGAACACCATGAGCGGCGGCGAGCAGCAGATGGTTGCCATCGGCCGCGCGCTGATGTCGGCTCCCGACATTCTCCTGCTCGACGAGCCTTCGCTCGGCCTTGCGCCGCTGGTTTGCAGCGAATTGTTCGCCTCGCTCGGAAAGATCCGCGATGCCGGAATCGGCGTGCTGCTCGTGGAGCAGAATGCCAAGCGCAGTCTCCAGATTGCCGACCGCGGCTATCTGATCGAGACCGGACGCATCACGGGCGAGGGTACGGCTTTGCAGTTGCGCGACGATCCTGCCGTGCAGCGCGCATATCTCGGGGTAGCCTGATGGGAAAGCTCGACGGAAAAGTCTGTGTCGTCACGGGTGCTGCGGGAAGTCTCGGCCTCGCGAGCACGGAAGCGATGCTCGCGGAAGGCGCGAAGGTGCTTCTGGTCGACCGCGCCAACCAGCAGCTTGCGGAAGCCGCAAAGACGCTCGATCGCTACAAGGACAGGATCGCGGTCTGTGCCGCGAACGTCGCCGAGGTTTCGGAGACGCAGAAGTATATCGGCGAAGCGGTGAAAAGCTTCGGCAAGATCGACGTCTTGTTCTCGAATGCCGGCATCTCCGGCGTGATCGCGCCGATAGCAGCTTATCCCGATGACTTGTTCGATCAGGTCATGGCGGTGAACGTGCGCGCCACGTTCCTCGCGATCAAATACGGCCAGCCGTTCATGAACGACGGCGGCAGCATCGTCGTGACTTCCAGTGTGGTCGGCGTTACCAGCGATCCCGGTATCTGCGCTTATGCGACCTCGAAGCACGCCGTGATCGGCCTCGTGCGCACGGCGGCGAAAGAACTCGCGAGCCGCAACATCCGCGTGAATATCGTTGCTCCGGGTCCGATCGACAACGTGTTTCAGAAGAATATCGAAGACGGAATTACCCAGGCCATGGGCCGCGACGGCACGAAACTGCTCGATTCGATTATTCCGCTGCATCGCCACGCCAAGCCCGAAGAGATCGCGCGGACAGTGCTGTTTCTCGCTTCCCGCGAGAGCAGCTTCTCGACCGGCAGCGTGTTCATGGCCGACGGGGGCATGCACATCTAACCGACTACGACGCCAGCAAATGCGAGCAACAAGAGGAGGAAACGATGCCCGAAGCCGCAACCAATGAATTCTGGAGAGACCTGAAGCCGATCACGAAGGTGTTTCAGCCCGACGCGCTGCCCGAGGTCTACACCAAGAACGCACCGACCGACGACGAGAAGTATTATGTCCCGTTCACGGAGACCGTATCTTCCCGTCCGCTGTGGATATCGCCTTCGCAGAACAAGTGGTGCGATATCCTGATGGCGAAGAAGGCGGGGCTCGTGAACCGCCATTACCATCCGCACGAAGTCTTCGCTTACACCATCTCGGGAAAATGGGGCTATCTCGAACACGACTGGACCGCGACCGCGGGCGACTTTGTGTACGAAACGCCGGGCGAGGGGCACACGCTGGTCGCTTACGAGCACAAGGATCCGATGAAGGTGTTCTTCAGGTGAAAGGACCGCTCGTGTGGCTGGATGAGAAGGGCGAAGCCAACGGCTACTTCGACGTCCACGACTACATCGCGATGTGCAAGGCGCACTACGAGAAGATCGGCCTCGGCGCCAGCTACATCACGAAACTGTTTCGCTAGACGAGGCAGCGCCGCGGCCGGGCCGCGGCAATTCGGCGGATCAGGAAAGCGGGGGCAGGCGCAACGGCCCCCGCAGCGCGAGCGTAGAGCCGATCACGATGCCGATGCCTGCGAGAAACGATCCGAACGCGAGCGTCGAGAACCCGGTCAAGGCCTGACCGATCGAGCAGCCGAGCGCCATCGCGCCGCCGAGACCCATCAGCGTACCGCCCGCCATGTATCGCAGCATCTGTGTCGGGCGGCTGAAACTCTGCAATTCGTAGCTGCGCGTTGCCAGCGCGGATACAAGCGAGCCAAGGAACACACCGCAGACGACGGCGATCCCGAAGGTCATGCGCGCGCCGGTAGCGAACATTGCGTATTGAATAGTCTCGCCGACCGGCGCGATGAAGGTGAGCGACGCCACCGGCGCGGGCTCGAACTCGTCCTGACCGAGATAGCCGGTCGCGAACCAGCCTGCCGCGATCAGAAGCCCTACGGCAACGCCGCCTGCGATGTCGCGCGGACTTGCGCGGAACGCGGTACTCCTGAATGCGAGGCCCGCCAGAACCAGCGCCAACACCGCGGCAGGAAGCAGTCGCGCAGCACCCGCGCCGAGCGAGGCTTCGAGATAGCGCGGCACCGAAGGCAGTTTGTCGAAAACAAGCGTCGTCGGCGCGGTAAGTGCCGTGCGAAGCGGCGCGAAGATGCCGCTAAGCGCCGCGAAGGCGGCGATACCCAGGCACAGCAGAACGAGGAACGAGCGCAGGTTGCCCTGGCCTAGCAGCACGAGTGCGCGGGGGCCGCAGCCGTTCGCGGCGATCATGCCGTAGCCGAACAGCGCGCCGCCGAGAGGTACGACGAGCCAGGACGAGGGCGTGGACAGATAGATCGAGCGCTTGAGGTCGATCAGGCCGGACGCTTCGAGCGCCTGTGTCGACAGAACCGCAATCGCCATCGCTAAACCGAATGAAGCAAGCTTGCGATTGGCGCCGGAGACGAGCGCGCCGCGGAATGCGGAGTTCAGGCAGAAGCCTGTCCGCTGCACGGTCACGCCGAACGCCGCGCCGATCGCAAGACCGGCCCAAAGAGAAAGTACCAACGGACTCATGATTTTCGTTTCCGGCCGGACAGCGGGCTGCCGCTTCAATAATCACATTTATATATGTGATTATGTTGATTTCACGTAGAACGCTAATAGCCGGAGCAAAGCCCGCCGATCAAGCGGTATTTTTAGCGGGCCAGTCCTGCGGCGGAGTGTTCTGTAAGCAATGCAACAGCTTAGCTTTGCAAAGGAGGTGCTGGTCCGGCTTCAAGGTAGGTTCGCGCCGGAGCTGTCCTTGCTGACCGGCTACGCGAAGATACAACCCTAGAATGTCAATATTCTTATAATACACCAATATATTGCACTCTTAGCTCTGGGTATTGTTTCCCATGCGCAACTGATTCTCGGTGGACCATGCTGAAGACTCGAGAGGATCGTTCGAGTGAAAGCGTACCCGGCGAAGCGTTCGGTTTCCGCCAAACTCCTCCAGGCGAAAGCAACAAGGCGGCCCCTGTCTCGGCCGATGCCCGTTATCTGCCGACCTGCAACGGATGCTTCGTTCGCGAAACCGGGGCCTGCCCCGGGTTCGGTGTGAAGAGCGAGACCGATCCGCCGCCGGGGCGCGGCATGCCGCACGTGCCTTCGCAGGTTCAGGTCTTTCCCGCACGCCGCACGATCCTTCACCAGCGCGAGGAAAGCGATTATGTGCCGGTGATCTGCTCCGGCTGGGCGGCGGCTTCGATCACCGTGACGAGCGGGAGAAAGCAGATTGTGTCCTTCGCGCTCGCGGGCGAAGCGGTCTCGATGAATTATCTCTTCGAAACCTGTGCCGGACGCGCCATCGAAGCGGTCTCGCAGGTCTCGTGCCGGAAATTCCGCCGCAGCGAATTGATCGAGGCGGTGATGCAGAGCCGTGCTCTTGCTGCGAAGCTTGGCCGCGCAATCGCCGAAGAGCGGGAACGCGCAGATCAGTTGAGCCTCGATCTCGGCAGGCGGTCGGCAGAGGCGCGGATCGCAAGGCTGCTGTCAAGCCTGCACAATCGATTGCGCAAAAAGAGACAGGCGCATGACGGCACGATCGACTTTCCGGTTCGCCAGCAACAGCTCGCGGATGCAACCGGTCTTACCGCAGTTCACGTATGCAAGATCCTGAGCCGGTTCCGGACGAGCGGGCTTCTGCGGCTCGACGGGCGGCGGCTCACGCTGCTCGACGAGCGGCGCTTGCAGGAACTCGTGGAGTGGGACTGAAGACCATCGCGCCGCACTGGCAAGGCGCTGACAATCCCGGATAATCTCCTCCTGAGCCGCGCGACCCTGCGCGGCCGGAAGGACCCGGTTCATGCGTTCCAGTGCGTTCGATTTCTCTGCGCTTTTCCCGCGATCTCTGCCTGCGCCTGCGGTCAAATGGACCGGTGCGCCGCGTTTCAGTTTTGTCGGCGGCAATAACGATCCGGACGTGGTGCCGGTGGATGCGCTGCGCGCCGCGGCCGACAGCGTGCTTTCGCGGGAAGGCAACGCCCTTTCGAACTACACCGTGAACACAGGTCCGCAGGGTTATCGCCCGCTGCGCGACTTCGTTGCGCAGAAGCTCAAGCGCGACGCGGGCATTTCATGCACGGCAGAAGACATCGTGATGGTGTCTGGCTCTCTTCAGGCGCTCGATCTCGTCAATGCCGTGTTCTGCGAGCGCGGCGATACCGTGATCTACGAGCAGGACAGCTATCAGGGCTCGATCAACCGCATGACGCGGATGGGCGTGAATGTCGTCGGCATTCCGCTCGACGAAGGTGGAATGCAGATGGATGCGCTCGGTAATGCGCTCGCCGGTCTGAAGGCGCGCGGTGTGCGGCCGAAGTTCATCTACACGATTCCGACCGTGCAGAATCCGACCGCGACGATCATGGGCGAGGAACGGCGCCGCGAATTGCTGAAGCTCTCCGAAGAATACGGTGTGCCGGTCTTCGAGGACGATTGCTACGCGGACCTGATCTGGAGCGGAAAGCGTCCGCCCGCGATTTATGCCATGAGCAAGACCGGCGGTGTCGTTCATATCGGCTCGTTTTCGAAGTCGGTCGCGCCGGCACTCCGCGTCGGTTACATCGTCGCGCCATGAGAAATCCTGTCGCGTGTTTTGTCGCTCAAGACCGACGCAGGTTCCGGCGCTCTCGAGCAGATGGTGCTCGCCGAATTCTGCAAACCGCACTTCGAAGCTCATGTGCCGTTACTGCGGACAGCACTGCGTGCGAAACTCGAGACATTGATGGAAGCGCTGAACGAGCAGTTCGGTACCGCGGCAGAATTTCAGGACCCGCCGGGCGGAATCTTTCTCTGGGTGAAATTGCCGGATCAGGTGGATGCGATGCGGCTCTACCAGAAAGCGCTTGCCGCAGGCGTCGCCATCAATCCGGGGCCGGAGTGGTCGGTCGACGCCAAGCATTCGAAGAGCCGTATCCGCATCTGCTTCGCGAGCCCCTCGCACGAGCAGATCCGCGAAGGCATCGCCGTGCTCGCGGAAGTCTGCCGGGCAGAGTTCGGCGTGCCTGCGCGCAGCGCGAACGTGCAGAAGCGGGCGTGAGCCGGCGGCTCTCCACTCAGGCTGCAATCGCCTTCAATACGTCGTCTGGCTTTTCGGCGAGCAGCATGTGGCCCGCGCCGGGAAGCACGACCACTTTCGCTCCGGGAATGAGTGCCGCGAGCGCCTTGCCGTTCTTCGCGGGCGTCATAAGATCGCGCTCGGCCAGGACAAGCGTGGTCGGCACTTTCACCTTCTTCGCGGCCTCGGTCGCGTCGTAAGCATTGCTTGCTGAAAGGTCTGCGAAAAGTACGCCGGACTTCGCAGCCTCCAGTACGCGGAGACCCTTGCCTAGCAACCAGTTGCCCGGCGAGAGCGATCCGCCGAGGCTCGCGCGGGAGCCGAACCCCCAGAGCGTCATCATGGCGATGGCATCGGGCGAGTCTGCCTTTGCCGCGTTGAGCAGAGGCTCGCTTACCGGCATCGCAGTCGCGCCGGCGATCAGGCCGAGGCTCGTCACATTCTCCGGATGACGCGCTGCCGTCTCGATTGCGATCAGCGAACCCAGCGAATGTCCGACAAGACGCGCCTGCTTCGCGCCTGACGCGCCGATCAACGCCGCGACCCAGTCGGCGATTTCCGCGACAGTTGCGAGCGGCTTGCCGCCGGACAATCCATGCCCGGGAAGATCGGGTGCGAGCACGGAGTAGCCGTTGTGCGCGTGCCAGCGCGTGTAAAGCGCCCAGGTCGAGTGATCGAAACCCGCGCCGTGCAGGAAAACGACCAGCGGCTTTGCCGGATCAAAGTCCTTGCCGCCGGTCGCAACGAAAACTTCGGAACCATTCACTTCGATGCGCATGGGATTACGCTTTCTGCGAGGCGCGCAGCGCCTGCGCGAGATCGTCTATGACGTCGGCGGCGTTTTCGATGCCGACCGAGAGGCGGATCAGTTCCTCGCCGATGCCGGCGGCTTTCAGCTGCTGCGCATCCATCTGTTGATGTGTCGTGCTTGCGGGGTGAATGACGAGCGTCTTCGCATCGCCGACGTTCGCGAGATGGCTCGCCAACCGCAGGCTCTCGATGAATTTCTTGCCGGCCGCGCGCCCGCCCTTGATGCCGAAGCTGACGATGGAGCCCGCGCCGCGGGGCAGGAGCTTCTTCGCAAGTTCGAAGTCTTCATGCGACGGCAGGGAAGGGTGCAATACCCATTCGACTGCCGGATTTTTGGAAAGCGCCTCCAGGACGGCTTTCGTGTTTGCGACGTGACGGTCCATGCGCACGCCGAGTGTCTCGACGCCTTGCAGAATCTGAAATGCGTTGGTCGGCGAAATGCAGGCGCCGAAATCGCGCAGACCCTCCGAGCGAGCGCGCATCACGAAGCCCCAAGGGCCGAATTGCTCGACGAAATTGATGCCGTGATAGCCGGCATAGGGTTCGGTGAGTTGCGGAAACTTGCCGCTCCCTACCCAGTCGAAACGGCCGCTATCGACGATGATGCCGCCGATCGCGATGCCGTGTCCGCCGATCCACTTGGTCATGGAATGCATGATGAGATCGGCGCCGAGTTCGAGCGGCCGCGAGAGATAGGGCGTCGCAAAGGTGTTGTCGATCAGGAGCGGGATCTTCGCACCATGCGCGATCTCCGCGACCTTCGGAATGTCGAGCACTTCGAGGCCGGGATTGCCGATGGTCTCGCCGATCACGAGTTTGGTATTCGGCTTGATCGCGGCCTTGATGGCGGCGTGGTCGCGCGGCTTCACGAAGGTTGTCGTGATGCCGAAGCGCGGCAGCGTGTGCGCGAGCAGATTAATGGTGCCGCCGTAGAGCGAAGCGGAAGCGACGATGTGATCGCCGGCGTTCGCGAGGGTCGCGATCGCGAGATGAAGTGCCGCCATGCCGCTTGCGGTCGCGACCGCGCCGACGCCGTTTTCTAGCGCGGAAATGCGTTCCTCGAGCACCGACGTGGTCGGGTTGGAGATGCGCGTGTAGATGTTACCCGCGCGTTCGAGATTGAAGAGTGCCGCCGCGTGGTCGGTGTCCTGAAAGACGTAGGACGTGGTCTGATAGATCGGTACGGCACGCGCGCCGGTCACCGGGTCCGGATGCTGACCTGCGTGCAGGCTCAGCGTTTCAAAGGCTGGCGGTTTGGGTGCGGCCATCTGGTTTCTTTCGCGCGTTTCCTCTGCGCATAGTATATCCGTACCATGGACAGACGCGATGAAATTCGTCCCGGAGAGGTTGTCGTTACGGCGCCTGCGCCGCGCGATGCGGGTCTGGTTTTCATCGGGCGGATTCATACGCCTTGGCAAAGCCGCTCCGCATGTCCCCGTCAGGGGAGGCAGGACGGTCCCGTCTGCCGGATCGAGATTTTCGAGCCTTGGGTTGCCGCGCTAAAAGGCATCGGGAAGTTCGCACAGCTCGAAGTGCTCTACTGGCTGGACAAGTCGCGCCGCGATCTGGTCGAGCAGAATCCGAAACACAGCGACCATACGACCGGCACCTTCGCGCTACGCTCGCCGATGCGGCCCAATCCGATCGGCACGTCCATGGTGAAGCTCGAGAAGGTGGAAGGAAATTCGCTCTTCGTCCGCGGGCTCGATTGCCTCGACGGCACGCCGCTCGTCGATCTCAAGCCGGATCACTGCCACTTCTCGGCGGACGCGCCGCTGCCGGAGGATTTTCAGAAGGCATGAGACTTTTTCTCCCTCCCCATCAAGGGGAGGGAGAAGGGTAGTTAAATTTCACAACATCGGCAGGCTTTTCGACCGCCCGCGCGGAAATGCTTTATCGATCTGCTCGATTTCTTTCGCGCTTAGTTCAACTTCGCCAGCGCCCGCATTTTCTTCCGCATGCGCAACCTTTGAGGCCTTTGGAATCGCGAGCACGGATTTCTTTCGCGTCAGAAATGCGAGTGCGATCTGCCGTGGCGTTAAATCGCGGGCGTCGGCGATTTCGGCAAGCGCCTTGCCGCCAGGGGTGGAAAGCGCGGGCGAGGCCATCTGACCGAACGGACTGTAGGCAACGACCGCGACCTCATGCTTCTCGCACCAGGGGATCACCGCGTGTTCGACCGCGCGTTCGCGCAGATGGTAGAGTACCTGATTGCAGGCGATCCGGCCCTTGCCGGCGGCGGCAAGCGCTTCATCGAGATCGTCTTCGTCGAAATTGGACACGCCCCAGGAGCGGATCTTTCCTGCGGCTTTCAATTCTTCGAATGCCGCGAAGGTTTCTTCCAGCGGATAGGAGCCGCGCCAGTGCAACAAATAGCAATCGAGGTAATCGGTTTTTAGTTGTTTCAACGAGCGCTCGCAGGCATCGAGCGTGCCTTTGCGTGAGGCGTTCGACGGCAGCACTTTCGAAACCACGAAGACCTTGTCGCGGCGTCCGGCGATGGCTTCGCCGGTGATCGCCTCGGCGCGGCCCGAGCCGTACATCTCCGCGGTGTCGATATGCGTCATACCGAGATCGATGCCGCGTTGAAGCGTTTTTACCGCTTCCGCGCGAGGGGCGAGCTCGAGATTCCATGTGCCCTGACCGATGACGGAAACACCGGATCGCCCCGGCCCAAATGCGCGCGTCTTCATCCGTTGAGTGTTGCGAAGCGCGCGGGCGCGGTCAATGCGCGGGCTTTTCCATCACGTAAAGACCGACGTCGATGGAACCGGAGCGGAAGCCGCCTTCGCAATAAGCGAGATAGTATTCCCACGTCCGCTTGAATTTCTTCGAGTAGCCCATCGCTTCGATCTCGGGCCACGCGCGCTGGAAGCGGCGGTTCCACTCGTTCAGCGTCTGCGCATAGCTCAATCCGAACGTTTCGAGCGAGACGAACTTCATGCCGGCCTGCTTGATCTGTCCACGCATTATTTCGTCTGACGGCAGCATCCCGCCCGGGAAGATATAGCGCTGAATGAAATCGGCATTCCTTCGGTAAAGTTCGAATCGCTCGTTGGCGATGGTGATGACTTGCAGCACCGCACGGCCGCCAGGCTTTAAAACATCGGCGATCTTGCCGAAATAGGTCGGCCAGTATTTCTCGCCGACCGCTTCGATCATTTCGATCGATACGACGCGGTCGAACTTTTCCGTCACGTCACGATAGTCCTGCAAGCGGAGATCCGCCTTGCCGCCCGCTCCTGCTTTCGCGATGCGTTCCTTCGCGCCCGCAAGCTGCGAAGGCGAAAGCGTAAGTCCGGTGACATGCGCGTTACGCTCGGTGGTGAGGCGCTCGGCGAGACGGCCCCAGCCGCAGCCGATCTCGAGTACGCGCTCATCGCCCTTGAGCTCGAGCAGATCCATGATGCGCGCGAGCTTGTTGTCCTGCGCGTCCTCGAGCGACTGCTTGGGCGTGGCATAGAGCGCCGACGAATAGGTCATGCTCGGGTCGAGCCAGAGCTTGTAGAAGTCGTTGCCGAGATCGTAGTGCGCCTCGATGTTGCGGCGGCTGCCGCTCTTCGTGTTCGCGCGCAGGAGATGCTTCATGCGGTGCAGGAAGCGCTTGAACCACCGCCCGGCGGTGACTTCGCTTAAAGCCCGTTCGTTCAGCGCGGCAAGTTCGATGAGCGTTGCGAGATCTGGCGTCGACCAGTCGCCGTCCATATCGGCTTCGGAAAATCCGACGTCGCCGCCGAACATGAGGCGGCGCATGGTGCGCCATCTGTGCAGGATGAGAGTTGCGCGCGGGCCTTCGATCTCGCCTTTGCCTTCAACGCGAGCGCCGCTCGGCGTTTCGATGATGAGATGGCCGACTTTCAGGGATCGGACGACGCGGGCGATCCAGCGGTCGGCAAAGCGCGAGTGATCGAGTGCATCTTCGATCTGCGCGCGAACATCAGGCCGCGGGAACTGCGGCGCCTGTGATGACCACGGCATACTTCCTTCCCCAAATTCCTCTTGTATCGCGTGTTTCTCTTAGACAAAGGTCGTAAAAGGTAGGCCGATAGTCAATCCAGATAAATACAGAAAATTTATTTGCTGCGGTGCGGCGGGAGGAGCGTGAAAACCGGTGGATGCGATCTCCGGGCGCACGGATCGCGATGACTCAGGCGAAGCAATCACCCGGGCGGAAATATTATGTGCCGGGAAGTTTTCGTTGTGAACGAGGGGCTCAGGCTGCGCGGTCAGATACGGGTTCAAATATTTTTTCATTCCCGGCACTTCCTTCCTGCGTTCCGACTGTGATGCGCTCCGTCAGTTGCTCAGGTTTCGACCAGACCTTCACGCCTTTCAGCCAGAGCTTCAGCGCTTCCCAGTGGATACCCGTAAGCACTTTCACGGTAAGCAGCGGATAGGCCACGAAAGCTCTGGCCAGCGCCCGATCGGTGAGCTCCGATTTCACCGCCGAGAATGACGCGGCGACAAGAAGTCCCCGCGCGTCGTGGGCGTGAACCGATACGGAGACGCGCGCGCCGGGCGGCGTGATACGAAACCGGTAATCCAGTTCGCGCGGCAGGAAAGGGGAAACGTGAAAGCGTTTTGCCGCTGTTTGCGTGAACGCCTCGCCGGAGCCCGGAATTTCCCGGGCCGGTATCAGGTAGTAGTGCCGCTCGCCGAAGGTGTTGCTGACCTCATAGAGGATCGCGGCGATGTGACCGGACGGTCGGTAACAGAAATAGACACTGAGCGGATTGAACACGAAGCCGAGCACGCGCGGCATGCAGAGGAGCCGGATCGGCCCTCCGGCGATGTCGATGCCTTCGCCTCTCAGGATCGTTTCAACGTGACGGCGCAGCGGTGTCTCGCCGTCGCCGTGATCGCGGTCGTAGAAGGCGAACAGGTTGAAGCGGTTGCGGGAGAAAAGACGCAGTCGCCGGTCGAGATCCGGAAGTTCATCGAGGTCGAACAGAATGTTGAAAACGCTATAGCGGAGCCGGTGCGCTTTCGGGCGCAGCCGGCGATGGACAACCTCGCCTTGGTAAAGAGCGGAGGCAGGCTTCGTCATGCCGTGGCTTCCTGCATGGGTGCGAAAGGCGAGGCGCCGATGCGAATCCTTCCGTTCTCGTCCGCAACCCGCCACGGGCGTCTGACGCCGCCGAGCGCCTCGGCAACGGCAAGCCCGGACTGCAATCCGTCTTCGTGAAATCCTGAGCCGAAATATGCGCCGCAGAACCACGTGTTGCGTGCGCCCTGCAACGACCAGAGTTTCTCCTGCGCGCGCAACGCCGGTGCGTCGAAGAGCGGATGGTCGTAGTGCTCGGTTCGGACGATGAACTCTTCCCGCGGGAGCCGCGGCGGATTGAGCGTCACGAACAGCGGAACGTCGTCGCGAATGCCTTGCAGGCGGTTCATCCAGTAGGTGACGCAAAGCTGCTTCGCGCCTTCGGCGCTGCGGGTGCCGATGTAATTCCAGCTCGACCAGGCGGCGCGGCGCCTCGGCATCAGCGATGGATCGCTGTGCAGGATAGCCGTGTTGGGCTGGTAGTGGAATTTCGAAAGCACGCTCCACTCGGCGTCGTTCGGATCGGCGAGCAGACGCAGCGCTTCGTTCGCGTGCGTTGCGATCACGACATGATCGAACTTGCGGGCTCCGCCGTGGATGTCGTCCACCTGCACGCCATCGGGCCTTCGCATTACGCGCGTCGCCGCGCAGTTGAGTTGCACGCGGTCGACGTAGGCCGCGGTGAGGCGCTTCACATATTCCCGGCTGCCGCCCTCGACCGTGCGCCAGACCGGACGGTTCGCGATCTTCATGAGTCCATGATTCTCGCAGAAGCGCACGAAAGCCGCGGTGGGATAGGCCGACAGCTGCGCGGGCGACGAAGACCAGATCGCGGCCGCCATCGGCAGCAGGTGATCTTCGCAGAACGGACGGCCGTAGCGGTTTTGCGCGAGATACTCGCCGATCGGCATGAGCGCCGCCGACTTCGCGTGCGCCGGCGCTTCCCGGTAGAAGCGAAGCAGGTCCTTCAGCATCGACCAGAAGCGCGGACTGAACAGATTGCTCTTCTGCGCGAACAGGCCGCGCAGATCGGTGCCCGAATACTCGAAGGCGCCGCCGTCGAAGGAGGCGGCGAAAGACATGTTCGAGGCCTTGGTCGGAACGCCGAGATGCCGCAACAGCGCCGTCAGGTTCGGATAATTGGTCTCGTTAAAGACGATGAACCCGGTATCGACCGGCAACGGCCCGAACGGCGAAGGCGCCTCGACCGTGTTCGAGTGGCCGCCGGGGCGGGCCTCGCGTTCATAGACTGTGACTCGATGCCGCGCGGACAAGAGCCAGGCGGCGCTCATGCCCGAAATGCCGGAGCCGATCACGGCGATTTCCAATGGGCGGTGGGGTGAGGAAGCTGGGACTAACATGCATGGAGGGAACCCGCAGCCCCCCGGGTTTGGATGCATCCGCAGCGCCGCCGGGCGGGTTATGAAGGATCAATCGGGACAACCTTGCGGGCGATGAAGCGGGTGTGGATTACAGTTCTGGCGGCTATTGCGGCGCTGGCCGCGTTTGCGGTCTGGTCACCGGCAGTGCTGCTCAATCTCGCGGCGCGGGGCGCGGACGTTACCGTCGAGCACGACATCTCTTTCGGGGATGGCGAAAGGCTCAAGCTCGATATTTACAAGCCCGCCGAGGCGCGCGGGCCTTTGCCGGTGGTCGTGTTCTTCTACGGCGGCTCGTGGCAGCGGGGCGATAAAGCGAGCTATCGCTTCATCGGCAGCGCACTTGCCCGCGCGGGTATCGTCGCGGTCGTTCCGAATTACCGGCTCTATCCGCCGGTGCTTTATCCGGATTTCCTCCACGACTCCGCGCTCGCGGTGCGTTGGACCAAGGACAATGCGGGGCGGTTCGGCGGCGATGCCGGGAAGGTCTTTCTCGCGGGACATTCGGCGGGGGCCTACAACGCAATATCGCTCGCAACCGACCGCCGCTGGCTCGCAGGCGTGAAGCTCGATCCCGGGAGCGACATCGCAGGCGTGATCGGGATCGCGGGTCCCTATGATTTTCTGCCGCTCACGGACGAATATCTGAAGATCATCTTCGGCCCCGAGGGCGAGCGGCCGAAGACGCAGCCGATCAATTACGTGGATGGCGGCGAGCCGCCGCTCCTGCTCATGCGTCCGCAAAGCGACGGCGTGGTCGATCCCGGCAATTCATCGCGACTCGCGCGCCGCGTGAACGAGAAGGGCGGGAAGGCCGCGGTCGTCACCTATGCGGGCGTAGGCCATCTCTCCATTCTCGGCGCGTTCTCGCCGCTGCTTTCATTCCTTGCGCCCGCGCGCGAAGATCTCGTCGCGTTCGTTCGCGCGAAATCCTCCGGTGGATCGGTGCAGCGATGATCGTCGTCGCATTGATCGCCGCCACGCTTTTCCTGTCTGCATGGATGGCGCTTGCCTGGCGGTTGCAATGGCAAACCGGAAAATCCGGATGGGTCGATACGCTTTGGTCCTACGGCGTCGGGATCGCAGGCGTCTCATTGGCTTTGCTTGTGCCGCTCACAGCAGGTGACGCAATCACGGCGCGGCAATGGTTTGTTGCCGCACTCTGCACGGCTTGGTCCGCGCGCCTCGGTACGCACATTCTTTTTCGCACGCTCTCGGGCGGGGACGATCCGCGCTATGCGCAACTCAAGAAAGAGTGGCGCAAGGACGCGCAGCGGCGAATGTTCTGGTTTCTGCAAGTACAGGCGCTATGCGCGTTCGTACTCGCGTTTGCGGTCTTCGTCGCCGCGCAGAACCCGGCGCCGGGTTTACGCATTATCGACTGGATCGGCGCAGCACTTCTTGTCTTCGCGATTGCCGGTGCAGGTGTTGCCGACCGGCAGCTCAAGGCATTCGTCAGCGAGAAGAAAAATAAAGGCAAAGTCGCGGAGACCGGTCTCTGGGCCTATTCGCGGCACCCGAACTATTTCTTCGAATGGCTGGGCTGGTTTGCCTATGCGCTGATCGCGTTCAACATCGGCGGCGGC
>CAZFPR010000006.1:0-5384 GCA_964521045.1 uncultured Hyphomicrobiales bacterium | reverse complement strand
AAAAATGTCCAGAAAGATTTTCATGGCGGAACATAAACTAGGGATTCAGCAAATGAGGTGAGAAAATGAGAAAAACAATACTAATAATAGCGGCTTTGCTTGTGTTTTCCGATATGGGTTATGCTGATTATAAAGAGTCAAAAGAGACGGGGAGAGAAAAAAAATTAAAAGAGCTTCAGGAGCGTTTTAAATGGTGGCCTACTGACGCCCAGCCTGGCCCTGTAAAGGATGAAGTGCGCGGCGGCTACTGGTGGTGGCCGCTCGCGCTGCTAGCACCTCTGATGATGTACTGGCTGCTTGTATACGCCTCCGGTATTCCGCCGCTGGAAGCGCACATGCTGCGCTCGCGCGGCGCGAAGTTTCGTGCCTATCAGGAGCGCGTGAATGCGTTCTTTCCCGGGCCGCGCCGGGAAGGCCGCAGCCGCCGTTCTGACGGCCGCAAGCGCTGATGCCGCACGTCAAAGCGCTCGAGCGCTTCTACGCATATATCGAGCATCGCGATCCGCTCGCGCGTGCGGGCAACGTGATTGCGATGTTCATCCTGAGCAATCAGCCGTTCTATCCGCTCTACATTTATTTTCTGATCGGCAATCGCTTCTGGCCGGCGCTGCTCACGCTGTTGTCTTCGCCGCTCTATGCGTTGGCGCCCTGGCTGATGCGCCGGAGCATTCCCGCGGGTAAGTGGTTGTTGATGATCGCAAGCCTCGGCAACACGATGGTTGCGATCAAGGCGCTCGGCCCGCAAAGCGGGCTCGAACTCTTTTTCTTTCCTTGCGCCGTGCTCGGTGCCCTTCTTTTCAGCGAGAAGGAACGCTATTCGCGCTGGGTTGCGGCGCTCGCGCCTGTCGCTCTCTATCTCATTCTCCGCGGCAGCTATGGCCCCGCGCTCGAGAACTATTCGAGCGGCGAGCATGCCGCGCTGTTTACACTGCATGCGGTCAGCGCGGCTGCCGTATGCATCTTCGTCTGCTTCGCCGTGACGGCCGCGCTCGCGCGGAAGCAGCCTAGCGGATGAAGCGCTCGAGCCAGCCGGAGATCAGGAAGCCTGCGGTCGATGCCGCGCCGCCGAGAAACGTGCCCCAGAGCATGTCGATCACGGTGAGCTTCGTTTCCCAGTTTCTGAGCGTCGCCTGATTGGTGAGGTCGTAGGTCGCATAAGTGAAGAAGCCGAACAGCGCGCCAAAAAGCAGCGCATCGGTCCAGTTGCCGCTGCGCAGGCCGGCCGAGATGCCGAAGATCACGAGCCCCAGCACGAACAGGAGATAGAACACGAGCGCCGGAGCGAGCCGGAAGTCGGGGAGCAGAATGTCCTTGAGAATAGGCCTGTAGAGCGTGTTCGCGGTGGAGGAAAGCCACACGAAATCGAGCGCGAGGAACACGATCAGGGTCGAGATATACGCGAGGATATAGCGGGTCATGCCGGCCTCGAAGATGACGTGGGTTTGCGTTTCAGTCTATCGTAACCCCGGAAACGCCCGGATGGATGCATCCGGCAACAAGCAAGAGTGCAATACGAATGTTGTCGAAAACAGAGCGGGCCAAGGCCGCCACCATTCTCATCGAAGCCGAACGCACGAAGAAGCAGGCGAAGCAGCTTTCCGTCACTTTCCCGAAGATCGATATCGACGACGCCTATGCGATTCAGCAGGAAGTGACGAAGCGGAAGCTGAAGGCGGGCCGCACGGTGATCGGCCACAAGATCGGCCTTACTTCCAAGGCCATGCAGCAGTCGCTCGGCATCAACGAGCCCGACTATGGCCACCTGTTCGACGACATGATGGTCGCGGACGGCGCGAAGCTCGCCTTCGAAAACTACTGCGTGCCGCGGATCGAGGTCGAGCTCGCATTCGTGCTGGGCCAGCCCTTGAAGGGCCCGGGTGTCGGGCTGTTCGATGTGTTGCGCGCGACGGAGTACGTCGTGCCTTCGCTCGAGATCATCGATGCGCGGCTCATCAATCCGCGCAAGATTTTCGACACCGTGTCCGACAACGGCGCTGCGGCCGGCATCGTGATCGGCGGGCAGGTGATGCGGCCCGACGACTTCGATCTGCGCTGGGCCGGCGCGATCCTCTACAAGAATTCCGAGATCGAGGAGACCGGCATTGCCGCGGGCGTGCTCGGTCATCCGGCGCTCGGCATCGCGTGGTTAGCGAACAAGCTGGGTCCGCGCGGAATTACGTTGAAGCCGGGACATATTCTGTTGTCGGGCTCGTTCACCCGCCCCGTGCATGCCGCAAAGGGCGACACGATCCACGCGGACTTCGGCCCGCTCGGCGGGCTTGCGATTCAATTCGTCTGATCGGGAGGAAACCATGGCGCTCGAGATGACCGGCGAATACGACCTGCCGCAGAAGCGGGAAGTCGTATGGAAGGCGCTCAACGATCCCGCGGTTCTGGAAAAATGCATTCCCGGCTGCGAGACGCTGGAAAAGCTTTCCGGCACCGAATTTCAGGCGACCGTGAAACTGAAAATCGGCCCGGTGAGTGCGCGCTTCAAAGGCAAGGTAAATCTGGAAGAGATCGACGCGCCGAACGGTTACAAAATCGTGGGCGAGGGCGAGGGCGGCGTCGCGGGCTTTGCAAAAGGACACGCTACCGTTGCATTGGCGGAAGCGGAGGAAGGCACAAAGCTCACCTACAAGGCAGAAGCGGCGACCGGCGGTAAGATCGCACAGCTAGGCCAGCGCCTGATTGCGGGCTCCGCGAAGAAGACAGCCGACCAGTTCTTCGAGAACTTCGTCGAGGCGCTGCAAGATTACAAGTAATTGACGCCTCTTCTGTAATGCCAGAGCGCGCTTGACCCGCAATGTGGAACCGGCCCAAACTGGAATTGTAAAAATTAGAGAAGAAACGCGGCCGGGACTTAGAGAATACGGTCAGCCGAATTGACCGCATGGGCCACGGTTTCTTCCAAGCCGGGAGAGCGCCCCATGCCGACAGTGACCGTTACGGTCAACGGGAAATCGCATGCCGTTGACGTCGCGCCTGAAACCCTTCTCGTAGAACTGCTCCGCGAAAAGCTGCGGCTGACCGGCACGCATGTCGGCTGCGACACGTCGCAATGCGGCGCCTGCGTCGTGCACGTCGATGGAGCAGCGGTGAAATCCTGCACCATGCTGGCGATGAGCGCCGACGGCGCGAGCGTCACCACCATCGAAGGCCTAGCAAACGGCGGCTCGCTGCATCCGATGCAGGAAGCCTTCCGCGAGCATCATGGCCTGCAATGCGGCTTCTGCACGCCGGGCATGATCATGTCGGCCGTCGATATTGTGAACCGCAAGGGCTCCGAACTCGACGAGCAGACGATACGCGAGGAATTAGAGGGCAACATCTGCCGTTGCACCGGCTACCACAACATCGTGAAAGCGGTGGGAGCCGGCGCGAAGGCGATGAAGGGCGGGGGAAAATCCGCGCGCGCCGCCGAATAACGACACACAAGCAGGGATCTGGAGGACGTCATGAGCGCGACAGGAATTGGCGCAGCAGTACGCCGCAAGGAAGACCAGCGTTTTATTACCGGCACTGGCAATTACACCAGCGACATTTCGAGGCCGGGCGAAGTGCGCGCCTGTTTCGTCCGTTCGCCGCATGCGCACGCGACGATCAAGAAGATCGATACCAAGGCCGCCGAAAAGATGCCGGGCGTGGTCGCGGTGCTCACGGGCGCCGATCTCGCGAACGACAAGATCGGCGGGCTGATCTGCGGCTGGGCGATCACCTCGAAAGACGGCTCGCCCATGAAGATGGGCGCCCACCCGGCGATCGCCGCGGATAAAGTCCGCTGCGTCGGCGATCAGGTCGCAGTCGTGCTCGCCGAGACGCTGAATCAGGCGCGCGACGCCGCCGAAAAGGTGAAGGTCGATTACGGCGTGCTGCTGTCTGTCGTCGATCCGGCGAAAGCAACCGCCAAAGGCGCGCCGCAGATCCACGATGTCGCGCCGAACAACCAGATTTACGACTGGCACATCGGCGACAAGAACGCGACCGATGCCGCCTTCGCTTCCGCGAAGCATGTCACCAAGCTTGAGATCGTGAACAACCGTCTCGTGCCGAATGCGATGGAGCCGCGTGCGGCGATTGCCGAATACGATCAGGGCAACGATGCGCTCACGCTCTGGAACACGAGTCAGAATCCTCACGTGGCGCGTCTCGTGATTTCCGCGTTCATCGGCATGGCCCCCGAACATAAATTGCGGGTGATCGCGCCGGATGTCGGCGGCGGATTCGGATCGAAGATTTTCATCTATCCGGAAGAAGTCGTGGCGCTGTGGGCCGCGAGGCGCGTGAAGCGTCCGGTGAAGTGGGTTTCGGATCGCTCGGAAGCGTTCCTGACCGACGCACATGGGCGCGATCACGTAACGCATGCCGAGCTTGCGCTCGACGCCGGCGGCAAGATCACGGGTCTTCGCGTGAAGACGATCGCGAACCTCGGCGCCTATATGTCGACGTTCTCGTCGTCGGTGCCGACCTATCTGTATGCGACGCTGCTCTCCGGCCAGTACGCGATCCCGAACATCTATGCGGAGGTCGAGGCGGTCTACACGAACACGGCGCCGGTCGACGCCTATCGCGGCGCAGGACGTCCCGAGGCGACCTTCGTGGTCGAGCGTCTCGTGGAGGTCGCCGCCCGCCAGCTCAACGTCGATCCTGCGGAGCTTCGCCGCCGCAACTTCGTGACGAGCTTCCCGCACCAGACGCCGGTCATCATGGCTTATGACGCCGGCGACTATGACGCGTCGCTGACGAAGGCGATGAAGATGATCGACTATCCGAATTTCGGAAAGCGCAAGGCGGAGTCGGAGCGCAAAGGAAAGCTGCGCGGCATCGGCTTCTCTACCTACATCGAAGCCTGCGGCATCGCGCCAAGCCAGGCGGTCGGCTCGCTCGGCGCCGGCGTTGGTCTTTGGGAGTCCGCTGAAGTCCGCGTGAATCCGACCGGCTCGGTGGAAATCCTCACCGGCTCGCACAGTCACGGCCAGGGCCACGAGACCACGTTCGCGCAGCTCGTGTCCGATCGTCTCGGCGTGCCGATCGAAACCGTCAGCGTTGTGCACGGCGACACCGACAAGGTGCAGTTCGGCATGGGCACCTACGGCTCGCGCTCCGGCGCGGTCGGCATGTCCGCGATCTCGAAGGCGCTCGACAAGATCGAGGACAAGGCCAAGAAAGTCGCGGGCTACATGATGGAAGCCTCCGCCGACGACATCGAGTTCAAGGACGGCAAATTCACCGTCAAGGGCACGGACAAGTCGGTGGGCTGGGGCGACGTCACGCTGAACGCCTACATCGCGCACAAGTTCACCGGCGGTCAGCTTGAGCCGGGCCTGAAGGAGGGCGCGTTTTACGATCCGACCAACTTCACCTTCCCCGCGGGCTGCCACATC
>CAZFPR010000005.1:60168-60872 GCA_964521045.1 uncultured Hyphomicrobiales bacterium | reverse complement strand
CGATGCGTTGTCGCCGCCGCCTTGCTGACCCGGAGCGCCGGTGCCTTTCGGTCCGCCGCCTTGCTGACCGGGAGTGCCCGGACCACCCGTACCTTTGGGCCCGCCGCCCGATGCGTTGTCGCCGCCGCCCTGCTGACCCGGAGCGCCGCTGCCTTTCGGCCCGCCGCCTTGCTGACCGGGAGAGCCGCTGCCTTTCGGCCCGCCGCTCGAAGCGTTGTCGCCGCCGCCTTGCTGACCCGGAGCGCCGCTGCCTTTCGGTCCGCCGCCTTGTTGGCCCGGAGTCCCTGGACCGCCCGTACCTTTGGGGCCGCCGCTACCTTTCGGTCCGCCGCTCGACGCATTGTCACCGCCGCCTTGCTGGCCGGGAGCGCCGCCCTGAAAATTTCCGCTCATCGACGGCGGCGTTGAATCAGTCAGCGCGACCCTGCCCGGAGATGCAGTGTAGCCGCCGCTTTTTTGACCCGGGGCACCGCTGCCCTTCGGTCCGCCGCCCGCAACGTTATCGCCACCGCCCTTCTGGCCCGGTTGACCCGGAGCCCCGCTGCCTTTCGGCCCGCCGCCCGCAACGTTATCGCCGCCGCCCTTCTGGCCCGGCTGACCCGGAGCGCCGCTGCCTTTCGGCCCGCCACCCGCGACGTTATCGCCGCCGCCCTTCTGGCCCGGTTGACCCGGAGCCCCGCTGCCCTTCGGTCCGCCACCCGCAA
>CAZFPR010000005.1:51149-60068 GCA_964521045.1 uncultured Hyphomicrobiales bacterium | reverse complement strand
CGCTCGATGCGTTGTCGCCACCGCCTTGCTGACCCGGAGCGCCGCTGCCTTTCGGCCCGCCACCCGCAACGTTGTCGCCGCCACCCTTCTGGCCCGGTTGACCCGGAGCCCCGCTGCCCTTCGGTCCGCCACCCGCAACGTTGTCGCCGCCACCCTTCTGGCCCGGCTGACCCGGAGCACCGCTGCCTTTCGGCACTCCGCTCGATGCGTTGTCGCCACCGCCTTGCTGACCCGGAGCGCCGCTGCCTTTCGGTCCGCCACCCGCAACGTTGTCGCCGCCGCCCTTCTGGCCCGGCTGACCGGGAGCGCCGCCCTTCTTGCTTTCACCCGGGCGAAGATTGTCCGCGAGATTATCGATCAGCCGATTCCATTCGGCCTGTTCGGTTTGGCGGACGCTCGCGTCATTCTGCGCTTGTTCGCTTGGGCGATATTCAAACGGCCCGCGGGAACCGCGTTCGCGAAGCTGCCGCACAAACTCCCGCTCGACATAAGTAAGTTCTTTGTCGTCCCCGCCGTCATCCGGCCCTTTGGATTTTCCGTCGCCCTTGCCTTTTTGATTCTTTTCGGCGGCCTTCGCGGCCTGCTTCTGCTTTTCTTTCTGTATGTCCTTGCCGGCGCCGTCCTTGGACTGGCCGTCTTTCGAAGCATCCTGCTTCTGATCGGCGATCTTCTGGCCGCCCTTGTTTTTTTGATTCCTTTCGGCGTCCTGCCCGCCCCCCGAACCGCTGCCGCCCTCGCCTCCGGAACCGCCGACCGGCGAATAGCGGCCCTGAATATCGTTCTTGGAATAGCCCTTCGACGGCGGGCCTACGCGGCCGACGGGTCCGAACGCGCGCAGATAAGGCCGCGGACCGCCAGACGGCGCCGGATTGGGAAGGATCAACGACGGATCTGGCGTGCTGAAATCGTAATTGCTGCGATCCAAGCCCGTGGCCGTGGTGCTTTTGCCCGGCTCGAATATCTGCTGCGCGGAAACGCCGCCCGTCAGAAAGACAAGCAGGCTCAGAAGAAAGAGGTAGGACTTCTTCTGTGGCGCGGGGCTTCTCATTTCACAGCAACTCGAACTGATAGAGCGGCCCGTGCGACGTCATATAAAAGAGAAAGTTCGTTGCCTGCCCGATCGCGTTTTTCGGAACGGAAAACTTCAAGTTTCCGAAATAGATTTTGTCCTGGCTCGTTTTCGCAAGCGTCCCTTCAATCGGCAGCGCTTCATCATAGAGCCAGTCGATCTGCGCGCCGCTGCCTTGCGGCTTGAATACCGCGAGTCCGATCCAGTCGAAGTCCAGCCTGTCCCGCTCGATCGCTGATCGCATGCCGGGATTGATCTCGACGCGGACAAAATTCAACTCGAAGGAATAGTTAGCGCCTTCGTCGCGGCAGGTTACGACGCCGGTGATCAACACCCATCCGGCGTTCTTGTTCGCGACCTGCAAAGGTTCGCCCTGCGGCTTTCCCGGACACGAACCTATGATACCGCCGCCCTGACGTAGCCAGTACGATTGCACCTGCGCGACCGCCGATTCCCATGGGAGCAGCAACAGACCGAATGAAATTGCCGCCGCCGCGATGGCGACGCGGCGAGGAATATAGGAGCGAAGAAAAGCAGCAAAGCCTGCAAGCATCTGTCTTATTCGCAATCGAGTATGATCGTTTGTCTTAAGGCTTAAACCTATCGAACCGTGACCGCGCCGTCATCCGTAATCTGGATTGTCGCCGCGCGGACGCGAGGCGCATTGTTCTGCAGCATCTTTTTCGGCAACGATTTCATCCCGTTACGCTCGTAGACGACGCCGGATACCTCCACGCTCTGACCCGACGCACGCCGCAGCGCGTAATCGATGTGGTAATTGCCGGGTTTTGCCTGAGGATCGATCCAGACCGCGATGCCGGAGCCGAACACGACCGGCGTTCGAAGCTGCGCCTTGGATTTCGGGAAATCGCGGCCGCTTCGATTGGTCTTCGCCCAGAAGAACTCGTTGTTGTCCGCGTCGATGATATGAAGATTGACCGCCTCGCTCGACTGCCACCTGACCTGCACCATCAGAAAATTCTTCGCCAGTTCCGCGCGGCATTGCTTGGTCTCGTTGTGACAGCGATTGAGCTGCATGATCTCCTCACGCGCCTTCAACGCCTGAAGCTCCTGCTTCTTCTCCTGCTCCTGGAGCTTTTTAACGTTCTCTTTTTCGCTCTTGAGATTCTTCTCCGCCTGCTCGAGCGACGCCTTGGCTTCCTCGAGTTCCTTGGTCACGTCCTTCTTGTAGTAGGGATAGAGAATGATCGCGCACATGATGAACGCGCCGAGCGCGGACGCAAAAAGATCCAGCACGGAGATGCTGAAAACTTCTATGTTGCGGTCGGGGCGGCGCATGACTGGCTGGGCTCTAGGATGACGGACAGGCTGAAACGAATTGAATTGTCGTCGAGCCGTCGGTGTTTACCTCCAGCATCGTCACGTCTTCATGGGTTCTTCCGGCCCCTGATGTCGCAATCTTCATGTTCTTATCGACCAGGCATCTCCTGCCGCCGGTGCGATCGATCACCCATCCTCTTATCTTTGCCGCCTCAACTCCGGGCCTGCAACTGAAGAGTTCGTAGCTGATCTTGTAGAGGCCGCTTTCGGCTTCGGGATTCTGCCATATCTCGAGACCGGGACCGTCCGTCATATCGAGGCTCAGTTGCCCTTTGGACTTCGGAAACGTGACGAACGTATCGTTCTTCGCGCCATGATAGAATTTCTGGCCTTGCGGATCGGTAATGTAGAAGTCCACGTCGCAACGCTCGTCCCATTCAATGCCTACGATCAGGAATGTTTTTCCGAGCTGCGCCTTGCATGCGCTCTCCTGCTTCTTGCAAAGCTCCAATCCGTCCGCAGCCTTGGCGCCCTGCTTGATGTCTTCAAGCTGCTTGAAGACGATTTCCTGATGCTTCTTCTTCATGTCGCTCGCCTTCTTGGTCTCTTCGGCTGCGACCTTGATGTCGGTTTTCGTTTTCTGGAGCTGCTGATGCTGGTTGTAGAAGGGAAACAGAATGATCGAGATCAGGATGAAAGCGCCGAGCGCCGACGCCAGCAGATCGATAACCGAGATGCTGAAGACTTCGATATTGCGGCTTGGCCTGCGCATCGGGACAAATCCTGGAGCCGCTAGGCGAACAACAGGTAAAGCGCGCTACCGGCGAGCGCGGCTGCCATGACGGCAGCAAATATCCGCAGCGGAAAGCGTCCGGCCTTTTCCGCCTTGTCCGCCAGCGCCTGCGGCGACGCGAGCATGACCGTGCAGTTATCCTGATTGTCCTTGTTCTGCTGCTCGACCGCGCCCAGCAAAGCCTGCGCTATCGCTTCCGAACCGTTGCGGGCGTTCCGGACGATCTCGCCGGCGATATCCTTTTCGTCGAGCGTCAACAGACCGTCGGAGGCGAGGAGAACGAGATCGTTCTCGTGCAACGCGATCGGCGTATCCTGACAATCGACGATCTCGATCGGGTGTCCGTTCAGCGCAGATTGCAGCATGTTGCCGCTGACCTTGGCGCCCTCGCGCGCCAGCGCACGCAGCGAGTGATCTTCGTTGAGCCGATAGAGACTGCTGCCCCGATAAAGCCAGAGCGGGGAATCGCCGACGCTGATCCACGCAACGCCATCGCGGGACAGATAAGCCGCGACGAGGGTCGTTCCCATGCTTTCCCGCTCGGGACTGTCGCGCTGCTCAGCAGCGATCCGTGTATTCGCACGCTCCAATGCCGCCTCGAACGCCTGGCGCAATCCCATGCCGGCCGAGCGTGCGACGGTGAATGCGGATGCGAACCGCTCTACCGCGAGCTTGCTTGCCAATCCTCCCGCAGCGTGGCCGCCCATGCCGTCGGCCAGGAGAAGCAGCCATGCTTTCTCCGCTGGCAACCAGACCGAAGCGAAGGAGTCCTGTTGTTCGCTGCGCCGGCCCTGTATCGCCGCGCCAAAAACGGAGGACTGCCCACGAGGCGGATTGGTCACTGCACTCACGACCAGCTGAATTCGGGACCGCAGAAGGGAACGAATTGCAGATACGTGTCGCCTACTCTGATCTTCTCGCCGCCTTGCAGCGGCATCACGCCCAGAACGACCTTGCCTTCGACATAAGTAAGATTTCGGACTTCGCCGTTCTGCACGAAGAATTGCCGCGCTTCGGGTTCGTAGACGATAACGGCATGCCGCTCGCGGGAAATCTTGTCGTCACCGAAGTCCAGTTGGATCTGCTGGCCGGCGCCCCGGCCGATCGCATTGGCGCCGGCGCCGATCTCCACCGAATTTCCTTTGCCGGGACCTTCCAGCACGACCACCCAGCCGACGACGGGATCAGAGGAACGATCCGTCACCGCTCTGCTGCTTTCGGCGGCCGGTTCCGAACGGGCTTTCGGCGCATTGAAGAGTCTCGTCCGTTCGTCCTCGCCGGACGCGCGCGGCTCTCCGCGCGCCTGCCGCCGGTTGTCGTCCCGCGCGGGCCAGGACAGCCTGCCACGCCCCGAGTCCGGCCGGGAAACCTTGCCCGCATGTTCGTCCGAGCCGTCGGATGGCGCGCCTTCACGAAGCCTGTCGACGTCGAGCGTGATCGGATCGTCCGGCAACGCCGTGGATTTCTTCACGGTAATCGTCTTCTCGGTGTCCGGAAGATTCTCATCGCCGGATTGCTTATTCTTGTCGCCGCCTGATCCGAAAAATTTCTTGATCATCGCTAGCTTCCCTCCCGCGATTCCGAACTTGGTCCGGATCCTTAAATCTTGCCGGAGCGGTTCCGGCCGTTGTTATTTCACGACGTAAAGACGATTGATCAGATTATCGAGACAGTACTGGGCCGCGAGATTGAGCGCGTGCTCCTCTTTCGACTGCACGATATTCTGAAACAGCAGCACGATGCCGGTCATCACCAGCGCGAGAAAGGTGGCGTCGAAGGACACCGCCAGACGCGAGGTCACCGTCGTCAGGAGCGTAGGGTCCTGCATGCGGCCCGGCTCGCCCGCGTAGCTCAGAGCGAGGCCGATGCCGATAACCGTGCCGATGAAGCCGAGCGTCGGCATCAGCCAAGTCAGGTAGCGCAGCATGTTGTAACGCAGGTCGATCTCGTGGACGAACATTTCGACGCTCGTATTCAGGAGCGATGCCGACTGATCGATCGAGGAACTGGTCTGGAACTGCAAAATGCACCGCTCGATCAGACGCGGCAGAAAACACTTGCGGGCGCCGGGACTGTTGCGGACGTTGCGGTAAATTTCCTTCAGATCGTCGGCTTGCAGGACGGTGGTGTCGTCCTCCGGCAGATACTTCTGATGCAGCTGGCTCGACTCGGCTTTCGCGGTGACATAGCGGACATAGACTTCGCCCAGCGCGCCGAAGAAAGCGATCCACATGATGTTCTGCACCGTCAGCGGATACGGCGACTGCCCGCCATGGCCGAGGATCATCGCGGCGGCGTGGCTTGGCGCGAGAAGCAGATGAAGGATCGCGATGACAGCGACGCCGATGCCGATTGCGATAAACGCAACGATGTGCCTGCGCCCTTCGAGTGTGGTGATTTTCGTTTCGCTATTCACATTCAGCTCTTGATGATTTCGCCGGTTGTGGGATTTCTTTTCACCGTGACCTTCGCCGCCGCTGCCTTGGCTTCCTTCAGGAGCTTCTCGATCGTGGTGACATATTCGCCGAGGCGCACTTCGTCTTCGGCGCGGACCTTCGCGCGAACGAAACGCCGCCAGCCGCCCTTCACGCGCACATAGCTGCCGCCGCTGCTGTCGGTATCGCTGATAAGATATACGCCATCGCTCTGCGGCTCGATCTTGCCGTGCCAGCGCGAAACGGTTTTGTCGTCGATGACAATCCGGCAGGCCGGGTCGCGTCCGATAGTAAATTCGCCCATGGCGTCAGGCCCAAAAAACAAACTGTTGGAGACCTGAATTCGATGGCTGCAATCGAGCGATTGCGACGGGATTGCACTGCAAGTGCAACTTACCCCCGTACCACGACATCGCATCGTCAAGTTAAAAGCGGAGATTCCCGCGCCTTGTGCGATGCGATCTTTTCCGACCCCCGGAAAACAATGTATCTCCAATAATCTTACTATCGGGCCGGGCTTATACAAGAGGCTGACCGGCAACACTCGCGGCGCGAAAAAACCCCCGACTTGCGGAACGGGCGCGCGCGTCTCGTCAGTTCATGTTCAGCGTCCAGGTGAAGTCTTCAAACTGACTCCGCTCGAAGAACCCTTCCAGCCTTTCGTCCTGGCGGCAGGTGTAGCCGGTCGTGTTGGCGCGCTCGAAGGCAGCATTGCTCACGCAAAACCGGATCGCGTTCCCGCGCCAGCCGATGTTGCCGCCATATTGCTTCGCCATGTAGTAAAGCCGGCCTTTGACCCATCTGCCGACGTTCATGCACTGGCCGGGATCGGGCTGATACCAGCCGATGACCATGAACCTGTCCGAATCCGGATCTTTTCTGCCGGCAATTGCAACCGAAACCTTGAAGTTGGCGCGGTTGCAGACCGTGAACCAGAAGAACTTCGCTTCGTGCTCGAGTTTGGAAATCTTCCCCTGCGCCTCGGCTTTGAATTCGCAAATGCTGCAGGAGTTCACGTACTGATTTAGCGAGCTGAGGTTGTTGCCTGCACCATAGTAATTGTTGCGCTCACGATCGCGCATGGCCTGGCGATCGGCTTCCGCCTGAAGCCGGCTGACCTCTTCGCGGGCGAGATCCCGGTAGGTGCAAAGCCTGCAAGACGCGATGTAATCGTTCAAACGCGCGATATTCCCGCGCGCGGCGCGGTAGGTGCTTTCCTCCGTGGCGGCGTTCTTCTGCTGATTGAGAAGCGCCGTCGCACGTTCGCGCAGTACGGGAGAACAATCTGGGCCGCAGTCTTTCAGGAATTTTTCGAGGTCCGGGATTCGGGTGCCGGCGCCCGACAACTGCCGCTCAAGCGCCTGAAGCTGTTGCTGCTGTTTCAGTTCTCTGATCCGCGCTTCCGCCTTGTCGCGCGAGAAGCAGAGCATCGAACAGTTCTTGAGATAAGCCGCGACCGATTCTTCGCTGTGCTGCGCGGCAAGATAAGCGCTCTCGTCGCGCTTGAAGAGGCCGAACGCGCCGAGCAGAAGCAAAAGCGCGACGCCGGAGCCGATCGCAACATTACGCCACAGTACCGGGTTGACCTTCGGCGCTTCCTTTTTCTCTTCCTCCGGAGCGACCCACTTCGCGGACGCCTTGATGAAGTCGTCGGCGGACGCGATCGTGACATGCGCATTCTCGGGAAGCGCATTGACGATTTTCTCGCCGATCTCGAACGTCGAGAATTCCGGATTCCCTTTCGTGCTGTGGATTCCGAAATAATGCGGCTTCGCTCGCCAGCTCGCGTTGTCTTTCACGGAGAAGCCGAGATATTTCCCCGGCGGTGTTACGAAGAACGACAATTCCAGGACGTCTGCATCCACGCTTTTCGGAAGCTCGATGACTGCGCGATCCTTGCCGATCCGTTTGATCTGTGAGGACGATTGCGGCTGTATGCCGGGCTTTCCTGCCGTACCGAGCGCTTCGCGCACCGCCTTGACCGAGGCGGGCCGTTCCGACTCTTCGATCTTCAGCATCCAGTCGATCAGCCCGAGCAGCGAAGGATCGTAGGCGCCCTCGGCCGCGGTCGATGCGGGGACGAGCGAATCCTTGCGCAGGCGGCGGAGCGAATCGACCGGAGCCTTGCCGGTGACGCAGCGGTACATCACTGCACCGAGCGCGTAGATGTCGGTCCATGGGCCCTGCTCACCGCCGACGCCGAATTGCTCCGGCGGCGTGTAGCCGGGTGTCGCGATCGCGGTCACGCTGCGGCTGTGCCGGCTCGCAAAATCGCGCGCCGCACCGAAGTCGATCAGGACCGGCATGCCGTCACCGCGCAACATGATGTTGCTCGGCTTGATGTCGCGGTGAAGGATCGCGCGGTCGTGAACGTATTCGAGGCCGTCGAGAATTTTCGAGAGGATCGCCCGTAACTCAGGCTCGGGAATCGGCCCCTTGCTCAGGCGCTGCCCGAGCGTGCTGCCCTCTTCATAGTCCTGAACGATGTAGCCGGTGCCCTGATGCTCGAAGAAGCGGCGAACCCTGATGACGTTGTTGTGCTTGATGCGCGCGACCAGACGCGCTTCCTCGAGAAACGTCTTCAGGCCTGCTTCGAAATCGGCGTTGCTGCTTGCGGATTTCGGACGAACCGTCGCGCTGGAAACGCGAACTGCGAGATCGTTCGGGAGATATTCCTTGATCGCCACCTGCTCTTGCAGGTGCGTATCCAGCGCCAGATAGGTAATGCCGAAACCGCCGTGCCCGAGAACCTCGAGAATCTCGAACTCGAAAAGCTTGGTACCTTTCGCCAGCGCAAAATAATGCGAATTGTCCGACGATGGCTCTTTTGCTTCCCCGCCTGCGTCTTCCGGCAAGCGATCTTCATCTTCGGCGCTCACGACACAGCCTCAATACTCAAAACATTCGAAAAGAATAGGTAAGTTAGCCAGACAAGTAAAATACTGCCGGAGGCCAAGGTTCGCTCTTTAAATACAGGGAAGCACCGCAGCGAAGCGTGGCGCGCTCCGGTGCCGGATACAATTATAAGGTGAATAGGCTGGCGGAGAGAGAGGGATTCGAACCCTCGATACGGTTTCCCGTATACACGCTTTCCAAGCGTGCGCCTTCAACCACTCGGCCACCTCTCCGGAGCGCGACGGCATAATACGGGCGGGCGTCGATAACAAGGACGGCTTGGGTCGGCGCAGGGAAAAGAGAACGGGGTGCCTCCGGGATCGGCCCGCTCGCGAGTCTTTGATCCGGGACCCGGGTGCCGCATTGGCGCAAGCCGACCTATATTCCGGTCAGAAACTGGGAGACCGAACGATGCTCTTCTTCCGCAAAAGCCTCGAAATTCCCTC
>CAZFPR010000005.1:40165-51139 GCA_964521045.1 uncultured Hyphomicrobiales bacterium | reverse complement strand
AGCGCGGCACTGCCGGGCCGCGCGAACCCGATCCCGACCGCCGAAACCCATTTTGTGCTGAAAACCCCGATCAAGGGCCCTTATCCCGCCGGCGCCAAGCAGGCGATCTTCGGTCTTGGTTGCTTCTGGGGCGCGGAGCGCAAGTTCTGGGAACTGCCGGGCGTCTTCACGACCGCCGTCGGCTACGCCGCGGGTCACACGCCGAACGCGACCTATGAAGAAGTGTGCTCGGGGCGAACCGGGCACAACGAGGTCGTGCTCGTGGTTTACGACCCCGGCAAGGTTTCCTTCGAACAGCTCCTGAAAACCTTCTGGGAAAGTCACAATCCCACGCAGGGCATGCGTCAGGGCAACGACGTCGGCACGCAGTACCGCTCCGGGATTTATGTTTCCGACCCCGCACAGCGAAAGGCGGCGCTTGCCTCAAAGGCGGAGTACGAGACCGCGCTGAAGGCCAAGGGATACGGCGCGATCACGACCGAGATTCTGGACGCGCCGGAGTTCTATTTCGCCGAGGCCTACCACCAGCAGTATCTGGCGAAGAACCCGATGGGCTATTGCGGGCTCGGCGGCACGGGTGTCGCCTGCCAGATCGGCACCGGCGTCCGCGCGAACGCTTCCTAGCCCGCTTGCAAGAATCCGCTCCGCCGTGGCATCGATTGCGTCATGAAGAAGAACGAACCACGGCGGACGCCCGCGCCCGAAGGCTGGCTGGAGTGGCTTATCTTTCAAAGCCGCTGGATCATGGCGCCCATTTACCTGGGCCTGATCGTTTCGCTGTTCGTGCTTCTGTTCAAGTTCTTTCAGGAGCTGATTCATTTCGTAGCCATCGCGGTCCCTTCATCGGAAGCCGACATCATTCTCGGCGTACTCGCGTTGATCGACCTTTCGCTGACCGCGAACCTCGTCCTGATCGTGATCTTCTCCGGCTACGAGAACTTCGTCTCGAAGATCGATCCGGCCGGCCACCCGGACTGGCCGGAGTGGATGACACAGATCGATTTTTCGGGGCTGAAGCAGAAACTGTTCGCGTCGATCGTCGCGATTTCAGCGGTGCAGGTGCTGAAGGCCTTCATGAGGCTCGGCAATGTTCCGGATGGCGCTCCCGGCGCGAGCACCGATCGTTACCTGTTCTGGCTCGTCGGCATCCATGTGGTTTTCGTGCTTTCGGGTCTAGCACTCGCTTGGAGCGACAAGATCGCGGACCACGGCAAGAAGGATGCCGCTCACTAGCGGGCCGTCAGACTTTGAAATACTGCCGGTACCAGTCCACAAATTTTCCGACGCCTTCCTCGATCTTCGTCTCGGGGCGATAGCCGGTAAGCTTGTCGAGCAAATCGGCGCTCGCGAAGGTGTCGCGCACGTCGCCCGGCTGCATCGGCATCAAATTGCGGATCGCTTTCCTGCCGAGCTTCGCCTCGATCGCATCGATGAACTTCGTAAGTTCGACGGGCGCACCCCCGCCGATATTCACGACGCGATAGGGCGCTGCCGGGCTCAGCGTATCCTCCGCTCCGGTCGCAGCCCCGCGCTCGGGAATGACCGGCACCAGCCGCACGATCGACTCCACGAGATCGTCGATGAACGTGAAGTCGCGCGACATGCGCCCTTCGCCATAAACGTCGATGGGCTTTCCCTTCAGCGTCGCGTCGACGAACTTGAACAGCGCCATATCGGGCCGGCCCCACGGGCCGTAGACCGTGAAAAAGCGGAACACGGTCGTCGGAATCGTGAACAGATGCGAATAGCTGTGCGCCATCACTTCGCCCGCCTTCTTGGTCGCGGCGTAGAGCGTCAGCGGATGATCCGCGCGGTCGGTCTCGCGAAAGGGCATGGAAGTATTCGCGCCATAGACCGAACTGGTCGAGGCGAACATGAAGTGCTTGGGCGGCGACGGCCGCATGACTTCGAGCAGATTGAAGGTGCCGTCGACGTTCGAGCGCACATAGGCGTCCGGATTCTCGAGGCTGTAGCGAACGCCGGCCTGTGCTGCGAGGTGCACGATCACATCGGGCTTCGCCGCTGCATGTATTTCCGCGATCAACTCGCCGTCTTCCAGATGCGCGATGTGCGCGGTGAAGCGGTTCGAGCCGGCAAGAATGGCGTGGCGCTTCTTCTTCAACTCGACGTCATAGTAGGGCGTGAGCGCGTCGATGCCCTGCACTTCGTGGCCGTCTGCGAGAAGTCGTTTTGCGAGATGAAAACCGATGAAGCCCGCGGTGCCGGTGATTAGAAAGCGCATCGGAACATTCGCCGGGGCTTGAGAAAGGAATGGCGCACCCGACACGATTCGAACGTGTGACCTTTGCCTTCGGAGGGCAACGCTCTATCCAGCTGAGCTACGGGTGCTTGCGTTTCCAGATATCCGATTGGGGCGGCTATCGCAACGCGCGGCCGGGACCTGCCGAAAGCGCCCGCAAACGCTGCGAGATTTGGCTTTCGGGGTCGTTCAGCGGATCGAGCACCGTGAAGTGATTTGCGCCCGCGATCTCGCGATAGGCGGTCTCGGCGCCACGTTTCTTCCATTCTTCCGCAACCGTGCGGCTCTGGCGCAGATATTCAGAACTTTCCGCGCCGCCGACCCAGGCGTCGAGCACGCGGCTACCCGATAGCGGCCAATGGAGCGGCGAGTTTCGCGCGGCCTCCGCTTCGTCAAGCGCAAGCGCGTTGTTCACGCTGGTCGGCACCAGCGGCGTCAGATCGAACAGGCCCGATAGCGAGAGCCCCGAGGGTACGAGATCTTCGGGCGCCGCCGCTTCGTATTTCTTCCACTCGGTCGCAAGCAGGCAGGCGGTGAGGTGGCCGCCCGCGGAATGCCCGCTCGCAACGATCCGCCGTCCATACCGCTTCCACAAAAAGAGCGCGGACGCACGAACCTGTTCGACAATTTCGCCGAGCCGGACCTGCGGACAAAGATCGTAGCCGCAGAGCGCGAACGCGATGCCGTTCCTGTTCGCCGCCTTCGCGAGATGGCTGAAGAACGACGGATCGAGCGCCTGCCAGTATCCGCCATGAATAAAGAGTGCGAGCGGCGCATCGCGCGTGCTGCCGGGCCAGAAGATGTCGAGGATCTGGCGCGGGCTCGCGCCGTAAGCGGCACCCAGCTCGGCGTCCGCATGAGAAGCCCGATAGGCCGCGGCCGCTTCCTTCCATCCCGCGATGATGCCGGGATGCTCAGGCACACGGGCGCGGTTGTTGTATTCGGCTTCGTAATCGATCGGCGTCATACCCGCGAGATTGCGGGAAACGTAGAAAGCAAACAAGGGCGGCCAACCAAGTCGGATTTATCCGACTTGGTGATTTAATAATTCCGATCTCGGGTATACCCGAGATCGGCGGCCGCCCTTGTCTCTCCTACGCAGTACCCTAGTTCACCGGCGCCGGCTTGATCTGCATGCGCAGCGTGTCTTCGACGACCTGATCGAAGGAGTCTTTCTTCGCGTTCTCCGGGCGCTTCTTGCGCTCGGCGTCGGCATAGATGTCGCGCTTGCGGACAAGCTCCGTCAGCTTTTCGTCGAGCGTCTTGCGCTCGGCGCTTTGCTTTTCGAGTTCGGCCTTGCGCGCGGCAGGCGCAAGCTTTTGCAGGGTTTCCGGAAGCTCCGCTTCCGGCACGCTTTCGAGTTTCACGCGGCCCGCGGCGGTATCCGCCACGAGATCGCCGTCGGTCGAGACCACACCGCCCCGCACCTTATTCTGGTAGACGGCCATGTCCGTTGCCGTCGAAGACGGCGCGGCGGCGAAATTGCTGACGCGCTCCTCGACTTTCAAGCGCTGCACGCGCTTGCCGTAAGGCAGCACGGTCTTGTTGAGGCGGATCTGCAATTCCAGAATCTCGCGGTCATAGGGCGTCTCGATAATCAGCGCGACGCCGCCGCTTTGCGGAATCGGAATGTATTTTCCGTCGCCGAGCTGCGCGATCTCGCGCCAGAAGCGCTCGGTGTCACGCGCGGAACCGGCCTGCACGGCGTTCACGATAATGCCGCGTGCCCGCGCGTCCTTGAGAATTTCCGGGTACTTGCGGTCCTGCTTGTAATCCATGTGCGGCGGGGCATCGCCGACCAGAAACACGATCCGGCGCACGTGCTTGTCCTGCGTCCAGTTGAGTTTCGTCACGGCCACATCCAGCGCTTCATTGACGCTTTCCGCCCAGTCGCCGCCGCCCTGCGCGCGGAATTTCAGCAACTCCGCATAGAGCCCTTGAATGTCGGTGGTCAGGTCGAACTTCCGGGTTACGTACTCGTCGCCGATGTCGCGATAGGCGACCAGCGCCATCCGCACCTCGGCGTCCGGATTGGTGTCCACGATCGATGTCGCCATCGACCAGATCTTGCGCTTCGCGTTCTCGATCAGTCCGCTCATCGAGCCGGTGGTATCGAGCACGAAGGCGACTTCAACGACCGGCTTTTGCGCATAAGCCGGCTGCGCCGAGAACGGCGCGACCAGTCCCGCTATCAAAGCGAGATAAACAAGCGTCATTCGCATGAAACCCTCTCCCAAAGGAATCCAAACTTGCGCGCGGATGCTCGTGGCGGATGCGGGCCGAAGGGAGATGGAACCGCGGCGCATAGCGGGCGCGGTTGTGGCAAGATTCGCGGCGGCACAGGTAAAGAGTGCTGCCGGAGTTTTCCGCGATTTCGAAGCGTGCGGACAGTTGCTAGGGTGCGATCAGCAATGACGACAATTCCTGTCCCGGCGCCGCCTCTTTTCGGCCAAAACAGTTTCGAACCCGCGCAAAGAATTTGCCGCGGGACGATTCGGCTGCTGCACGCGATGGGCTACGCTTCGACCGTCGAACTGCCGCTGCCCTCCGGCAGGCGCGCGGATGTCGTAGCCGTCGGCCCGTCCGGCGAAATCTGGATCGTCGAGGTGAAGTCGTGCCTTGCGGATTTCCGCACGGATCAGAAGTGGGAAGAGTATCGCGCGCATTGCGACCGGCTGTTCTTCGCGGTCGATTGCGATTTCCCGCAGGAAGTAATCCCGGAAGAAGCCGGGCTGATGGTGGTCGATGGTTACGGCGGCGCGATCCTGCGCGAAGCGCCCGCGCATCCGTTCGTAGCCGCTTCGCGAAAGGCGGTGATGCTGCGGATCGCGCGCATTTCGTCGTCGCGGCTTGCCGCGATCAACGATCCAAAAATACAGTCCGAACTGTTCTGAAGGTCAGCGCGGCGCGCGCTTCGCCAGAATGCGCTGGAGCGTGCGGCGATGCATGTTCAGACGCCGTGCGGTTTCCGAAACGTTGCGCTCGCAAAGCTCGTAAACGCGCTGGATGTGCTCCCAGCGCACGCGGTCGGCCGACATCGGCTTCTCAGGGGGCGGCGCTTTTTCGCCGCCGGTCGCGGTCAGCGCCGCGTAAATGTCGTCCGCATCCACCGGTTTCGCGAGATAATCGACCGCGCCAAGTTTGATCGCGGTTACCGCGGTCGCGATGTTGCCGTAGCCGGTGAGCACGATGCCGCGCGCCTCGGGACGTTTTTCCTTCAGCGCAGAAATCACGTCGAGGCCGTTGCCGTCGCCGAGACGCATGTCGACGACCGCGTAAGCCGGCGGGTTTTCTTTCACCCGCGCGAGGCCGTCAGCGATGCTATCGGCGGTTGAAACCTCGAAGCCGCGGCCTTCCATGGCGCGGGCCAGCCGCTCCAGGAACGGCTTGTCGTCATCGACAATCAGAAGTTGTTTGTCGGTACCAAGGCCGTTGGCAATGGCTTCGGCCATCGAAAATTGCTCCATGTCTCACGCTCAGCGCCGAAACGCTGCTTTACTGCCCGCTTATAGGTGCATGATAGGCGGGTTTCGCCGCTCCCTGCGACATTTAGTGCCCCGGGGTGCGGATGGCAAGTGAAGGTACAGGCTCGCCTTCTGCGCGCGCGGCGGTTGTATCGCCGATCGCTTCGAGTGCTTCTCTGAGCCAGTGCATCCGGACGATTGCGCCGGTCTGCGGCAAGGCGCGGTTTTCCGCGCGCAAAGTTCCGCCGCCGCGTTCGAGCAGCGTTTTCGCAATGAAGAAGCCGAGACCGAGGCCGCCTTCTTCTTCGCCCTTGCTCCTGCGCAGGATGCCTTGCCCGCGCGCGCGAAGGTAAGGCTCGCCGATACGGCCAAGGATTTCCGGTGCGAAGCCGGGGCCGTCGTCGGAAACCGAAATATTCACCTCGTGATCGTCCCAGTTTGCCTCGATCAGCACTTTCTTATTCGCAAAATCCGCGGCGTTCTCGATGATGCTCTCTAAACCGTAGAGGATCGCGGGATTGCGCGCGACGACCGGCTCGCGCGAACGATCCGCAGGCAGGCGAATTTCGAATTCGATATCGAAATCGCGCAGCGGAGATACGACTTCCTCGATCAGATGCGAAAGCGTAATGCGGTCGAAGGGCGCAAGCCCCGACTCCAGCGAACTCAACGTGCGCAGAATGGTGCGGCAACGCTCGGTCTGCTGGCGCAGCAATTTGATGTCCGCGCCGTGCGGAGAATTTTCCGGCATCGCGCGCTCGAGTTCGCGGACTACGAGTGCGATGGTCGCGAGCGGCGTTCCGAGTTCGTGCGCCGCCGCCGCGGCCAATCCGTCGATCGCGGAGATCTGCTGCTCGCGCGCAAGCACCAGTTCGGTCGCGGCAAGCGCGTCGGAGAGCTTTCGCGTCTCGTCGGCGACCCGCCAGGCATAGGCGCCGATGAACACCACCGAGATCACGATCGAAGCCCAGATGCCCGCGACATAGGCGGTCGGCAAAACTATCGCCTCTCCGCGCCAGGGCAGCGGATGGGAATGCACCGCCAGCGCGCTCGCAACGGCGATGACAAGCGTTCCCAGCAGAAGCGTCGTGCGCGGCTTCAGCGCCATCGCGGAAATCAGCACCGGCGCAAGAAAAAGCACGCTGAACGGATTGACCAGTCCGCCCGTCAGATAAAGCAGCATCGCAAGCTGCATGATGTCGAAGGCGAGCAGCGCCCCCGCTTCCTTGTCGGAGAGGCGGTAGGTCGGACCGTAACCGAGCCGGAGCGCGATGTTCACGGCCGCGGTGATGCCGACCACCGCGAAGGCCGGAATCGCGGGCAGCGAGAAATCGAGCCCCCATTCCACGATGGCGAGCGCGATCGTCTGCCCCGCGACCGCAAGCCAGCGCAGGTTGATCAACGCGCTCAGGCTGAGGCCGAAATGGTGCGGACCAGATATGCGGGCCGGAGAGAACGCCATGCGTTACTATTCCAGACGTTTCGGGTGCATGGAAACGAGAATTTCCGGGCGGCATCGCCGCATTTCGGCTAGAAGCCCCCGCTACAGGATCGCGATCCGAAAGCACCGGCGCCCGCCACTCTCATGAACGTCAATGTCCCGCCGCCCCCGGCGATCGAAGCCGACCGCCTGACCAAACGCTACGGCGATGCTGTGGCGGTGGACGGCATTTCGTTCTCGCTCCCGGAAGGGAGCGTAACCGGGCTGCTCGGCGGCAACGGTGCCGGCAAGACCACGACCATCGGCATGATCATGTCGCTGGTGGCGCCGACTTCGGGCCGCGTGAGCGTGCTTGGACACGACATGGCGCGCGATGCCTACCGCGTGCTGCACCGGATGAATTTCGAGAGCCCCTATGTCGATCTTCCGCACCGGCTGAGCGTGCGGCAGAACCTCTCGGTGTTCGGCAGGCTGTATGGCGTGAAGAACGTGTCCGAGCGCATCGCGCTGCTTGCCGCCGATCTCGACCTGAAAGATTTTATCGACCGGCAGTCGGGAAAGCTGTCCGCGGGACAGAAAACGCGCGTGGCGCTTGCCAAGGCGCTCATCAACGAACCAGACGTGCTCATTCTCGACGAGCCGACCGCCTCGCTCGATCCCGACACCGCCGACTGGATCCGCGGACATCTCGAGCGTTATCGCGCGAAGCACAATGCAACCATCCTGCTTGCCTCGCACAACATGGCCGAAGTCGAGCGTCTCTGCGACCGCGTCATCATGATGAAGCGCGGCAAGATCGTCGACGACGATTCGCCCGCAAAACTGCTTGCGCGCTACGGCAGGCAGAACCTCGAAGAAGTTTTCCTCGACGTCGCGCGCGGACGGAACGGCGCCGAGAAGGAAGCTGCGGAATGATCGCAACCTCGCCTCCCTTCTCTTTCGCGCGCATCTTCGCGATGGTGATGCGTCACTGGTATCTCCTGCGTTCGTCCTGGCCGCGGCTGCTCGAATTGATCTACTGGCCGCTCGTGCAGATGGTGATGTGGGGCTTCCTGCAAAGCTTCATGGCGAAGCAAACCGGCGCACTCGCGATGGCCGCGGGCACGTTTCTCGCCGCGGTGTTGCTGTGGGACATCCTGTTTCGCGGGCAACTCGGATTTTCGTTCTCGTTTCTAGAGGAAATGTGGTCGCGCAATCTCGCGAACCTGATGATTTCACCGCTACGGCCCATCGAGTTCGTGCTGTCGATGATCGCGATGAGCGTGATCCGGCTCATCATCGGCGTCGTGCCGGTGACGTTCCTTGCGATGTATTTCTTCGGGTTCAATCTCTGGGGGCTCGGCATCGCGCTCGGCGCGTTCTTCGCGAACCTCCTGCTGACGAGCTGGGCCATCGGCCTGATCTGCGCAGGCCTCGTGTTGCGCAACGGCATGGGCGCGGAGGGACTGACCTGGTCGATCATGTTCCTGTTCCTGCCCTTGACCTGCGTCTACTACCCGGTGGCGACGCTGCCGCTCTGGCTGCAACCGGTTTCCTGGATGCTGCCGCCGACCGCAGTGTTCGAAGGCATGCGTTCGCTCGTGCTCGAAAACACGTTTCGCGCGGACCTCATGCTGTGGTCGTTCGGATTGAACGTGATCTGGATCGCGCTCGCGGGCTGGGCGTTCATGCGGCTGATGCAATCGTCGAAGCGCGCGGGCTCGCTCTTGAGCGTCGGTGAGTAGCTGATCTGATTTGACCTGATCAAAAAAACGTCACAGGGTCCCGCGCCGCAACAAACTGCGGTGAAAAGGGCCTTATTTGATGCCGATCGGCGAATTCGGACGTGCGCCGGACACCACCGAACAGAATAGCGGACCCTCGTTCGCAAGCCCGCTCTACTGGTTTTACGAGTGGGGGCAGGCGGCGCTCAACCCTTCGCGCGCGCTTGCGGACGCGACGCGCCTCTACTTCAAGAATCCGATCAACCCGCTCGCTTTGACCGAGTTCGGAAAGAACATGGCGGCGGCGGCCGAACTCTTCGAGCGCACGACGCGCCGCTACGGCAAGCCCGAATGGGGGATCTCGTCCACGCTCGCCGGCGGCGAGCGCGTGCCGGTGTCGATCCGCACCGTTTGGGAGCGGCCGTTCTGCAAGCTCCTGCATTTCGAGCGTCACTTCGAACACCCGCCGAAGCGCCCGCAGCCGCGGCTCCTGATCGTCGCGCCGATGTCGGGGCATTACGCGACACTGCTTCGCGGCACCGTCGAAGCTTTCCTGCCGAACCACGAGGTCTACATCACCGACTGGATCGATGCGCGGATGGTCCCGCTCACGGAAGGTGCGTTCGATCTCGACGATTACATCGACTACGTCATCAGCATGTTCCACTGGCTCGGCATCGGCGCGCATGTGATCGGCGTGTGCCAGCCTTCCGTGCCGGTGCTTGCCGCCGTCGCGCGCATGGAAGCCGAGAACGATCCCTATGTGCCCTTCACCATGACGCTGATGGGCGGGCCGATCGACACGCGCAGGAACCCGACCGCGGTGAACCGGCTCGCCGAAGAGCGCGGCATGAACTGGTTCCGCACGCACGTGATTACCAAGGTGCCGTTCCCGCATCCGGGATTCATGCGCGAAGTTTATCCGGGTTTTCTCCAGCTCGGCGGCTTCATCGGCATGAACCTCGACCGCCACGTCGAGGCGCATCGCGAACTTTTCAACCATCTCGTCGAGGGCGACGGCGATTCCGCGGGAAAGCACCGGGAATTCTACGACGAGTATCTCGCGGTGATGGATCTGACCGCCGAGTTCTATTTGCAGACCGTAGACAAGGTTTTCGTGCGCCACGACCTGCCGAACGGAACGTTCAAGCACCGCGACAAGCTAGTTAACCCGTCGCTGATCCGCCGCACGGCGCTGCTCACCATCGAAGGCGAGAACGACGACATCTCCGGCCTCGGCCAGACGCAGGCGACGCACGATCTCTGCACGAACATTCCCGAGAGCAAGAAGGTTCACTACGTGCAGCCGAAAGTCGGCCATTACGGCGTATTCAACGGCTCCCGTTTCCGCGCGGAGATCGCCCCGCGCATCTCGGACTTCGTGCTTTCGAACAACGCGAACTACGCCGACGGCTCGAGCGCCTCATCCCGCGCAAAGCCGCGCAACGGCGCGTGATTTCTTCCCGGCTTGCCTAAATTCGCCATCGGCGCTTGCCTGACTGGCATGTCAGGCGAATCAGCGCGATGCGGATGCGGATCCTCAATTTCCTGAACCGGCAGGAGAAGCCGCCGGCGCAGAAGATGACGGTCTTCTGCGGCGAGCAAAGCTATGAGCTTGCGATCGTCCGCCATCCGCGTGCGCGGCGCTATACGATCCGCGTGCGCGAAGCCTATCGCGATGTCGTGCTGACGATGCCGATGCGCGGCAATCTCGCCGACGCCCATATCTTCGCCCAGAAGCACGTCACCTGGATCGCATCGAAGGTCGCGCGGCTGCCCGATATCGTGCCCTTCTCGGATGGCGAGATCATTCCGTTCAAGGGCACGCCGCACCGGATCGTACACCGGCCGCGGGCGCGCGGAACCGTCTGGATCGAACAGGATGACGGCGGCAACGCCGCAATCTGTGTCGCCGGCAATGCCGCGCATGTTTCGCGCCGGGTAACCGATTTTCTGAAACGCGAGGCGAAGAAGGCGCTCACCGACGCGAGCCGCGTCTATGCCGCAAAGATCGGCGTCACCATCGGTCGGATCGGCTTGCGCGATTCCGCTTCGCGCTGGGGTTCGTGCTCGGAGAGCGGATCGCTCTCCTATTCGTGGCGATTG
>CAZFPR010000005.1:20181-40155 GCA_964521045.1 uncultured Hyphomicrobiales bacterium | reverse complement strand
ACAATCTCGCCGCACACGAGATCGCGCACCGGATCGAACTCAATCACTCCGGCCGCTTCTGGAGACTGCTCGATTCGATGACGCCAGACCGCGTGCGCGCGGAAGCGTGGCTCGGCGCGCACGGCAACGGCCTGCACCGCTACGGCAACGCGCGCCGTTAGATTGCGTGAGACGCTTCTAGTTCCTGCGAATTCCGAACAGGCGGTCGAGGAACCAGCCGTCCATGCCGCGGTCTGCCTGCCGCTCATCCTGAAGCCGGTCATTCCGCACGTCGGCGGGCGGCACCAGCGGGCCGTCGCGATAATCCTGCCCCGCACCGGGAAGTTCGATCACCTGCAAATTCTGGTGCGCGGCGCGCATGAATTTGTTCCACACATCCACCGGTATGTTGCTGCCGGAAGCGCGCTTGGTCGGCGACGAATCGTCGTTGCCGAGCCATACGCCGGTAACAAGCGCGCCGGTATAGCCGACGAACCAGGCATCGCGGAATTCCTGACTGGTTCCGGTCTTGCCGGCCGCAGGCCAGTTCGGGATCGAGGCGCGTTTCGCGGTTCCGGTCGCAAGCGTCTCCTGCAACATCTGGTTCATCTGGGCGACGTGCTGTGAAGCGATCACGCGGCCATGACCCGGCTGCGAACGCGAATAAAGAATTTTTCCCTTGGCATCGCGCACCCGCGTGATCACATGCGGGATGACGCCGATGCCGCCGTTCGCGAAGGGAACATAGGCGCCGGTAAGCTCGAGCACGGAAACTTCCGAGGTGCCGAGCGCAAGCGAAGCATTCGGCTTCAGTTCCGAAACGATTCCGAGCCGTTGTGCGGTCTTCGCGACCGCAGCCGGCCCGACTTCCAGCGCGAGCCTTACCGCGACCGTGTTCAGCGACATGGCAAGCGCGGTCTGGAGCGACACCGGGCCATAATACTGCTGCGTGAAATTTTCCGGCCGCCAGCCGCGCACCTGAATGGGCGCGTCGTCGCGCACCGTATCCGGCGTCAGCCCGCGTTCAAGTGCTGCGAGATAGACGAACGGCTTGAACGCCGAGCCCGGCTGGCGTTTCGCCGAAACCGCGCGGTTGAACTGGCTGTCGTTGTAGTTGAGGCCGCCGACCAGCGCGCGCACCGCGCCGTTCGGGTCCATCGCGACCAGCGCGCCCTGCATGACGCCGAATTTCTCGCCGTTCTTCGCAAGTTCTTCCGAAAGCGCGCGTTCGGCGGCGGCCTGCAAGGTCACGTCGATTGTCGTCTGCACGGTAATATCGACGTCGAACTGCCCGGCGTAGTCGTTCAGCGCGTCCATCACCCAGTCGGCGATGTAGCCCGAAGAGCCGGGGCTGCGATTGCTCGCGATCTTCGGCGGCCGGCTCAGCGCGATCTTCTGCATTTCCGCCGTGATGTAGCCCGCCTCTTCCATCGCACCGAGCACGACGCGGGAGCGCTGCAACGCGAGTTCGGGATTGCGTGTCGGCGCGAGCCGAGAAGGCGAACGCACGAGACCCGCGAGCATCGCAGCTTCGGAAAGCGTCACCGCACGCGCGGACTTTCCGAAGTAGCGCTGCGCCGCGGCTTCCACGCCATAGGCACCGGAGCCGAAATAGACGCGGTTGAGATAGAGTTCGAGGATCTGCGCCTTCGAGTATTTCACCTCGAGCCAGACCGCGAGGATCACTTCCTGCAATTTCCGCTCGAACGTGCGGTCCTGCGTAAGAAACAGATTCTTCGCGAGCTGTTGCGTCAGCGTCGAGCCGCCTTCGCGCAGGCGCCCGCGCATCAGGTTCACGAACACCGCGCGCGTGATGCCGATCGGATCGAGGCCGAAGTGATAATAGAAGCGGCGGTCCTCGATCGCGACGAAGGCCTGCGGCAGATATTTCGGCAAGGCCGACAGCGGCATCTCCTTGCCCGCCATCTCGCCGCGTACCGCAATCACCTTGTTGTCGAGTCCGACAATCGTGATCGTCGGCGGACGTTTCGGCACCACGAGCGTCTGGATCGGCGGGAGTTTCGTGAACTGCCATGCGATCAGCGCGGAAAAAGCGAAGCCGCCCCACAGCGCCAGCACGAACATCCAGTAGAAGAAGCGGCCAAACGGCCCGCGCGCACCGCGCGATCGGCGTTTGCCGCCGCGGCCCTCGCGCGAAGAGCGGCCGGAGCCGTTTTGCGAGCCGTTTGCGCGATCGCGCGCGCTCAAGCGCAGATCGAGCCGCGCCTCGCGATCGGTCATCCGGGGTTCGCGGCGCTTCGAGCGCCCGCCGAGCCAGCCCATATATAAAGAGCCTCGCTACACGCACGCGAATGCAGGACGCGCGCGTTAAGGAGTCTTAAAGAGCCTGCTTTAAGGCGAAGTTAAGCCGGGGCTTTCAACCGCTAGCGTGCGAGAGCCGCCTTGCGCGGCTTTTCTTCGAGCGCCTCGCGTTCAAACACCGCAAGTAACGCGCGTTTGATCGAAGCCTGCCGCTGCGGCGAGGCGATCTTCGCGCCCATCAGATCCGTCACATAGAAAACGTCCACCGCGCGCTCGCCGAAGGTCGCGACGTGCGCCGAGGCGATGTTCAGATTGAGCCGGGAGATCGTGTTGGTGAGATCGTAGAGAAGGCCCGGGCGGTCGAGGCCGGTCACTTCGATCACGGTGTGGCGATCCGACCATGCGTTGTTGACGCTGACTTCCGGTTGCAGGCGGAACGGCTTGATGCGCGCCTTCGGCTGGCGTTTCGCCACGATCTCGGGAAGCTGCATCGAGCCCCTGAGCGCCTGCTCAATGCTTGCCGCGATCCGCTGCGCACGGCGGATTTCGTCCTCGTCGAGATCGAACTCGCGCGAGATCGAAATCGTATCGAGCGCATAGCCGTCGGTCGTCGTGTTGATCTGCGCATCCACGATGTTGCCGCCCGCGGCGGCGCAGGCGCCCGCGATGATCGACAAGAGCCGCGGATGATCCGGCGTGAACAGATTCAGTTCGGTAACCCCGCGCGCGGGGTCCGTGCGGACGGAGGTGGCGACCACCTTGCCGGCGGCTTCCGCCTCGCGAATGAACTTCGCATGCTCGATCTTCCGCGCGAGATCCACCTTCAGCCAGTAGGGCGGATAATGGCGGAGGATGTAGCGATCGAGTTCCTGCACGTTGCCGTTCCCAAGCGCTGCGCGGAATTCCGCCTGCGCCATCTCCACGCGCCGGGTGCGGTTCACTTCCGAGAAGCCGCCGGTGAGCACCGGCTCGGTCTCGTAATAGAGCGTGCGCATCAGCTGCGACTTCCAGCCGTTCCACACGCCGGGACCGACCGCGCGGATGTCGGCGGTCGTCAGAATCGTGAGCATCTTCAGCCGCTCGAGATTCTGTACGACGGCGGCGAAATCCTCGATGGTCTTGCGATCCGAAAGATCGCGCGACTGCGCGATGGTGGACATGGTCAGGTGCTGCTCGATCAGCCAGGCGATGGTCTCGGTGTCGGCCTGCGAAAGTCCGATGCGCGGGCAGAACTTGCGCGCGACCTTCGCACCCGCAATCGAATGGTCTTCGGGACGGCCCTTCGCGATGTCATGCAGGAACAGCGCGATATAGAGCAACTCGCGGTTCGCAATCCCCTTCATCAGTTCGTTCGAAACCCCGTATTCGGGATTGGTGCCGCGCTCGATCTCCGCGAGCACGCCGATGCAGCGAATGAGATGCTCGTCCACCGTATAGTGATGATAGAGGTTGAACTGCATCATCGCGACGACGTGGCCGAACTCGGGCACGAAGCGGCCGAGCACGCCCGCTTCGTTCATCTTGCGCAGCACGATTTCCGGCGCATGCTTGGAAGCGACGATTTCGCGAAACAGCTTGTTCGCGTCTTCGTCGGCGCGCAGCTCGGCATCGATCAGCTTCAGCGAATTGCGGGCGAGCCGCAGCGCGTCGGGATGGAATTCGAGATCGTGCTGGTCGGCGATATGAAAGAGCCGCAGCAGGTTGATCGGGTTCTTCTGAAAGACCTTCTCGTTCGCGACATTCACGCGCTCGGTGTCGATCACGAAGTCCGGGAAATCCTTGACCGGCTTCTTCTTTCTGCGCGCGAAGCGCGAGATCACCCGGGTCAGCGCGGGCGCGCTTTTCACGTGGATCTCCTCGAGCTCCGCGCAGACGATGCCGGTGAGGTCGCCGACGTCCTTCGCGACGAGGAAGTAGTGCTTCATGAAGCGCTCAACGTCGCGCTGGCCGGGATGGTCGGTGTAGCCGAGGCGCCGCGCCATCTCTTCCTGCACTTCGAAGGAGAGCCGCTCTTCCGCGCGCCCAGTGAGGAAATGCAGGTGACAGCGCACGGCCCATAGAAAATCCGCGCAGCGGCGGAACAGCGCGCGTTCGGCCTTTGTGAACAGCCCCTTGCCGACGAGTTCCTCGACGTCGCGCACGCGATAAACGTATTTGCCGATCCAGTTCAGCGTGTGCAGGTCGCGCAAGCCGCCCTTGCCGTCCTTCACGTTCGGCTCGACCAGATAGCGAGACTGCCCGCCGCGCTTGTGGCGGTCGTCGCGCTCAGCGAGTTTCGCGGCGACGAATTCGGCAGCGGTGCCCTGCACCACTTCCTTGTCGAACCGCGTCTGAAATTCCGCGAACAGTTCGTCGTCACCGACAAGGCGCCGCGCCTCCAGGAGCGCGGTGCGGATCGTCATGTCGGCGCGGCCCTGCCGGATGCACTCGTCCACCGAGCGGGTGGCGTGCCCGACCTTGAGACCCATATCCCACAGCGCGTAGAGGATCGCCTCCGCGACGCTCTCGCCCCATGCGGTCTGCTTGTAGGGAAGCAGGAACAGGAGATCGATGTCGGAGCCCGGCGCGAGCAAACCGCGGCCGTAGCCGCCGACCGCGACCACCGTCATGCGCTCGGATGAAGAAGGATTCTCGGATCGGTAGAGCTGCTCCGCCGCGACTTCGTAGGCGAGCGTGATGATCGAATCCATCAGCCTCGAAAGCGCTTCGGCGCAGCCGCGGCCGGGCAACCCGCCGAGCAGTTTCTTCTCGGCGTTTCCGCGGCCTTCATTCATCGCCGCTTTCAGCCGCTGGGTCAGCGCCGCGCGAATGTCCGCGAGGCGGCCCTCATGAGCCACCGACAGACCGGCAAGCTCCTCGCGGAGCTTCGCCACATTGATGAGATCCGCCTGACCGGGCTTGCCCCGGCGGCGGCGTTTGGCTGCGCGCGACATATCGAGGGAATAGCGAGAAATCCTGCCGCCTCGAATATCCGATTGCTTCGATTCCGTCACCGGTGACGGTCAGTATATTACTTAGAATATTTGTATATATATTCTATTGACAGATGATCTACGTATGAACGAGGGTATTCCATGAAATTCACGGATTTTCTAAGGGGTATCCAAATGAACTTCGTTTCTCGCTTCGGCCGCATCGCGATCGCCGCTGCCGCCGCTCTCTCGTTCACCAGCGCCGCCAATGCCCAGGTCACCGAAATCCGCATCGACTGGGCGACCTACAACCCGGTCTCGATCATTCTGAAAAATCAGGGTCTGCTCGAGAAAGAACTCGAGAAGGACGGCATCAAGGTCCGCTGGGTGCAGTCGGCGGGCTCGAACAAGGCGCTCGAATTCCTGAATGCCGGCTCGATCGATTTCGGTTCGACCGCAGGTTCTGCGGCACTCGTCGCCAAGATCAACGGCAACCCGATCAAGTCGATCTACGTCTATTCGCGTCCGGAATGGACCGCGCTCGTCACCGGCGCGAAGTCGGACATCAAGACGGTCGCCGATCTCAAGGGCAAGTCGGTCGCGGTCACGCGCGGCACCGATCCGCACATCTTCCTCGTGCGCGCGCTCGCAGAAGCCGGTCTCACCGACAAGGACGTACGCTTCGTGCTGTTGCAGCATGCCGACGGCCGTCTCGCGCTTTCGCGCGGCGACGTGCAGGCCTGGGCCGGCCTCGATCCGATGATGGCGTCCGCCGAACTCGATGAAGGCGCGAAGCTGTTCTATCGCAAGCCGGAAGCGAACACCTGGGGCATCCTGAACGTGCGCGAGGACTTTGCGAACAAGCATCCGCAGCTCGTGCAGCGCGTGCTGAAAGTCTACGAGCAGGGCCGCCGCTGGGCGCTCGCCAATCCGGACCAGGTGGCAAAGGCGCTCGCCGAAGCCGCGAAGATTCCGGAAAACGTGGCGCAGAAGCAGCTCAAAGAACGCACCGAGCTGACGCATAGCGCGATCGGCAAACCGCAGCGCGATTCCATTCTCGCGGCAGGCATCGCCCTTCAGAAGGCGGGCGTGATCGACGCGAAAGTCAACGTGCAGCAGGTGCTGAACGATCTTATCGACGAACGTTTTAACGCCACGCTCTCGAACTGATCGCGGATCGCTGTTAATGAGCGTCATGGACGCCATCCAGGAAAGAGACGCCGCCCAAGAGGCGGCGTCTCCCGTTACTTCCGCGCCCGTTGCAAAATCCCGCTTCGGCGCGAAGTTCGCGCTCGGCATTCTGCTTCCCGTGGGTCTTGCGATCTTGTGGGAGATCGCGGTCGCCACCGGCTTCGCGCAAGGGCGGCTGATGCCGCCGCCGAGCCGGCTTTTCAAAACGCTCTACGATCTTGCGATCACCGGCGAGCTTTGGAAGCACATCGGCGCCACGCTCGCGCGCGTTGCAGCCGGCTTTGCGCTCGGGACGATCGTGGGCACGCTGGTCGGCGCGCTTGCCGGCGCATCGCGTCTCGCGAAAGACATCGTCGACCCGACGCTGCAAGGATTGCGTTCCGTACCTTCGATCGCATGGGTGCCGCTCTTTATTCTCTGGCTCGGCATTTTCGAGGAATCCAAGATCGCGCTGATCGCGGTCGGCTGTTTCTTCCCGGTTTATCTCGGCGTGTTCGGCGCCATCGCTTCCGTCGACCGCAAGACGGTCGAGGTCGGCCGCATGTTCCGGCTCTCCCAGTTTCAACTGGTGCGGCGGATTCTGCTGCCTGCGATTCTTCCCGCCTACATCCTCGCGCTCCGCCAGGGTCTCGGCTTGGGCTGGATGTTCGTGGTCGCCGCCGAATTCATGGGCGCCTCCGAAGGTCTCGGCTATCTGCTCGTCGACGGCCAGCAACTCGGCAAGCCGGATCAGATTCTAGCTGCGATCCTCACCTTCGCGATTCTCGGCAAGATCACGGACGGCCTGCTAGCCGCCGCGAGCGCGCCGCTTCTCACCTGGCAGGACGCCTTCGCTCCCAAAAACTAGATCGACAAGAACTAAATCATGCTCAACATTCAATCGGTCGATAAAGTCTATCCGAACGGCACCCGCGCGCTCGACCGCGTCGGCCTCAACGTCGAACAAGGCGAGATCGTCGCCGTTGTCGGCGGATCGGGCTGCGGCAAGAGCACGCTGTTGCGTCTCGTCGCCGGCCTCGATCCCGCGACGCGCGGCAAAGTCGAACTCGACGGCGAGACGATCTCCGCGCCGCACGAATGCGTCGGCATGATCTTTCAGGAACCGCGATTGCTGCCATGGCTCACGGTCGCGGGGAATGTCGGCTTCGGCATCTCGCATCTTCCGAAAGCGAAACGCGAGCGGATCGTCGGCGAGGTGCTGTTGCGCGTGGGCCTTGCCGACTATGCGGAGCGCTGGCCGCGCGAGCTTTCCGGCGGACAGGCGCAGCGGGTCGCGATCGCGCGCGCACTCGCGCCGCGTCCGAAGGTTCTGCTGCTGGACGAGCCGTTCTCCGCGCTCGATGCCTTCACGCGCGCGAGCCTGCACGAGCACGTGCTCGATCTATGGCGCGCGTTCAAACCGACGCTCGTACTGGTCACGCACGACGTCGAGGAAGCCGCCTACCTCGCGGATCGCGTCGTCGTGATGCGTCCACGGCCGGGACGGATTTCCTCCATCTTCGAACTCGATCTCAAGCGCCCGCGCGACCGCTATGGCCCGGAACTCGAAGCCGCGAAGCGGCGCATATTAAATGCGCTCGACCAGAGCTTGCGCGAACGCACCGCGGGCGACGAACTGGTGCCCGCCGCCGCGATCTGACATAAGGCGGCAACAAAAATCCGGAGGAAGATCAGATGGACGCAGCAGAACTCCGCTCGCTTCAGGCGCCGATCAAGGACAAGTACAAGACCGACCCGGACGCCGCCGTCATCACGCTGAAAGCGAACGGCACGCTCGACGACGGGATCTCGTGCAAGGTCGAAACCGGCCGCGCACTCCAGATCGCCGGGCTGCATCCGGCGACCGGCGGCTCGGGCCGCGAACTCTGCTCCGGCGACATGCTGCTCGAAGCGCTCGTCGCCTGCGCAGGTGTCACGCTGAAGGCCGTCGCCACCGCGATCGAGATTCCGCTGAAATCCGGGAAAGTTTCCGCCGAAGGCGACCTCGATTTTCGCGGCACGCTAGGCGTCGCGAAAGATGCGCCCGTGGGTTTTCGCGAAATCCGCCTGCGCTTCGATGTCGAAACCGACGCCCCGCAGGAGAAGCTCGATCAGCTCCTGAAGCTCACCGAGCGCTATTGCGTGGTCTATCAGACCATCAAGGCCGGGCCGAAGGTCGACGTGTCGCTCCAGCGCGCTTGACGCTTGCGTCATTCGCGCGAATAAGGCGCGTTTGGCGCTTGCGTCATTCGCGCAGAAAAAGAAGTTACGCCGCCTCGAATGTCTCCCGAAATTTTTTACTGGCTGACGATCGCCGTGAAGATGGCCATCGGCGCCTCCGTGGTGATCGCCGCGACACTCGCCGCCGAGCGCGCGGGCCCGCTGATCGGCGCATTGGTCGCGACCCTTCCGGTTTCCGCGGGGCCTTCCTATTTCTTCCTCGCGTTCGAGCAGGACGCGCAGTTTTTCTCGCAGAGCGCGCTCGGCAGTCTTTTGCTCAACGCGTCCACCGCGATCTATGCGACGACCTACGTGCTGCTTTCGCAAAGAAATCCGTTCATCGTCTGCGTACCCGCCGCCATGATTGGCTGGCTGGGTTCGTTCTTTCTGTTCTCGTATTTCATCAAGAACGGAACGGCGGCTGCGCTCCTGAACATCGCCGTCTTCGCAACCTGTTTCGTGCTCGTGCGCCGTTATCGCTACGCGCGCATGCCGAAAATCAAACTGCGCTGGTATGACTTCGCGTTCCGCGCGGGGCTGGTCGGCACGCTGATCGGCGTCATTCTGCTTCTGAATTCCGTGATGGGACCGATCTTTACCGGAGCGCTTGCGGCGTTCCCCATCGTATTCACGAGCATGATGCTGATCCTGCATCAGCGCTACGGCGGGCGGGCCTGTGCGGCGGTGATGGCGAACGGGATCACCGGCCTCATCGGCTTCGGCATTGCCGCTTATGTCCTGCACATCTCGGTGCTTTCGCTCGGCGTGCCGGTAGCGCTCACCATCGCGCTTGGGATCACGGTCGCGTGGAACTTGAGCGTGTTCGCGCTGCGCGGGAAATTGAAAGTCTAGCCACCGCGCAGAATGTTCTTCAGCTTGTAAAGCGCTTCCATCGCCTCCTTTGGCGACATTTCGTCGGGATGCATCGCGTCGAGCGCTTCGCCAAGCGGATCGGATTTGGCCGAGGCACTCTCTGAAGTTGCGGGCGGCACCTTGACGTTCTGGAACAACGGCAGATCTTCGAACCCTGAAAGCGGTTTTGCGCGCTGTTCGGACTCCAGTTCCGCAAGCACGGCACGCGCACGCTCGATCACGCTATGCGGCAGTCCTGCGAGTTTCGCGACCTGAATGCCATAGGAACGATCCGCCGTGCCGCGCACGACTTCGTGCAGGAAGATAACTTCGTTCTCCCACTCCTTCACACGAACCGTCGCGTTCACCTGTCTAGGCAGGCGCGCGGCGAGCGCGGTCAGTTCATGGAAGTGGGTCGCGAACAAGCCGCGGCATTGGTTCACTTCATGCAGATGCTCGAGCGTCGCCCACGCAATCGAAAGGCCGTCGAAAGTCGCCGTACCCCGGCCGATCTCGTCGAGGATCACGAGCGAACGCGCGGTCGCCTGATGCAGGATCGCCGCCGTCTCCACCATCTCGACCATGAAGGTCGAGCGCCCGCGCGCGAGATCGTCGGCGGCGCCCACGCGCGAGAACAGACGATCGACGATGCCGATCTTCGCGGACTTCGCCGGAACGAACGAACCCGTCTGCGCGAGGATCGCGAGAATCGCATTCTGGCGCAGGAACGTCGACTTGCCCGCCATGTTCGGGCCGGTGACGAGCCAGATCGCGCCGGCACTCGCGCCCGCAGGCGGCGATAGCGAGCAGTCGTTCGGCACGAACGGCCCGCCGTCGTGCAGGATCGCGGCTTCGACCATCGGATGACGTCCGCCTTCGATCTCGAAGGCGAGCGAATCGTCTATCTCGGGCCGCACCCAGTTCGATTCCGCCGCGCGCTCCGCGAGCGCTCCGGCAACGTCGATCTCGGCCAGCGCGTTTGCAACCATCTCGAGGAGCGACGCGGATTGCAGCACGCGCGCTGCGAGTTCCGCGAATATGCCAAGCTCGATCTGGATTGCGCGGTCGCCGGCCGACGCGATCTTCGATTCCAGCTCGCCCAGTTCGGCGGTCGAGAAACGCATCGCGCCCGCCATCGACTGCCGATGAATGAAACGCTCGCGCGACTTCGAGTTCAGGATCCTCTCGCCGTGCTGGCTCGGTACCTCGACGAAGAAGCCGAGCACGTTGTTGTATTTTACCTTGAGCGACTTGATCTGGGTCTCGTCGGCGTAGCTCTGCTGCAAGCCTGCGATCACGCCGCGCGCCTCGTCGCGCAGCCTGCGTGCGGCATCGAGGTCTTCGTTGTACCCCTCCCGCACGAAGCCGCCGTCGCGCTTCGAGAGCGGCAGTTCGTCGGCAAGCGCTTTGGCGATGGCATCGCGCAGTCCGCGATCCGGCGCGCCCATCGCCTGCGCGGCCAGCGCAATCTCGTCCGGCACGCCGTCCGAACTTTTCAGAACGGTGGCAAGCGCAAACGCCGCGCTCAAAGCCTGCCCGATCGCCGCAAGATCGCGCGGGCCTCCGCGGTCCAGCGCAATACGGGAAAGCGAGCGGGAAAGATCGGGCGCGCTCGCGAGCGCCTTCCTGATTTCCGCGCGCAGCGTCCAGTGCTCGAAGAAGTATTCGACGCTGTCGAGGCGGCGCGCGATTTCCTTTGCCCCGCAAAGCGGGCTCGCGAGGCGGCGCGCGAGCATGCGCGCGCCTGCCGCCGTCACGGTGCGGTCGATCACGGACAAGAGACTGCCTCGCGCATCGCCGCCCATCGTGCGGAGAAGTTCGAGATTGTTGCGGGTCGCGGCGTCGATCTGCATCACGCCGGCCGCATGCTCGCGCGCAGGCGGAGACAGCGCGGGGCGCGAAGCCAGTTGCGTCCGCTCGATATAGGTTGCCGCCGCGGCCGCGGCGGATAGTTCGAGCCGCGAGAACGTGCCGAAGGATTCCGAAGTCGCGACATTGAAGAAGGCGGCTAACCTGCGCTCGGCGGTCGCGCTTTCGAACAGCTCTTTCGGCATCGGCGTGACGTTCGCAAGCGAGCGCCAGTAGGATTTCAGCTCGGGATCGTCATAGAGCGTATCGGACAACAGCAGTTCGCCGGGCTCGATCCTCGCGATCTCGGCGGAGAGCCGCATCTGGTCGCATTCGGCCACGCGAAATTCGCCGGTGGAAATATCGAGCCATGCGAGACCGAAATTCGCTTCGTCCTCCGAGGACTTCGTGCGCGAAACGGCCATGAGCCAGTTGTTGCGCCGCGCATCCAAGAGCGTGTCTTCGGTGAGCGTGCCTGGGGTCACGAGCCGCACGACCCCGCGCTTCACGACCGACTTCGCGCCGCGCTTCTTCGCTTCCGCCGGATCCTCGGTCTGCTCGCATACGGCGACACGAAAGCCCTGCGCGATCAGGCGGTGCAGATATTCCTCCGAGCGTTCCACCGGCACGCCGCACATCGGAATATCCAGACCCTGATGCTTGCCGCGCTTGGTGAGCACGATGCCGAGCGCGCGTGACGCCTTCTCTGCATCGTCGAAGAAGAGCTCGTAGAAGTCGCCCATCCGGTAGAACAAAAGACAATCCGGATTGGCGGCCTTGATCTCGATGAACTGTTCCATCATCGGCGTGACGCGCTGGTTCGCATCGGGCGCTGCGTCTTGTGCCGGATCGGTGGCCGGTTCGATTTCTGGAAACAGAGGTGCCGCGTTTTGCATCGCGCGGGCAGACTATCAGAGCAAAACGGGCCCTTGCAGGCGCGGGACGCAGTTATCCCTGCTCTTCAATCCGTTGATACAACTCGCGTTTCGCGGCCTTCAGCACGGCGTCGGAACTCGCACCGTCGGCAATCCGCGCATTGATGAGCGCGCCGACCATGGTCGCCACGAAGGCGCTCGCGCGCTCCTTGGTATTTTCGCCCTTGAGGTAACGGGCGACGAGCATCACGAGCCGCTCGCGGCCCGCCTGCAAGGCGGCGCGGGCCGGGCTCTCGCGATTGCCGACCTCGCCGCCGAGCGCTGCGAGCGCGCAGCCCGATCCCGGGTCGTCGCGGTGGCGGCGTGACAGATAGCGATCGACGATCGTTCTCAGTTCTTCGCCCGGAGCCGCTTTCTCCGCGGCCGCACGCAGGCCCCCGCCCGGTTCGGTGAAGGAATACCGGCAGGCCTCGTCGATCAGCGCGTCCTTGGAAGAGAAATGCTTGTAGAAGCCGCCATGGGTCATGCCGGCGGCGTCCATCAGTTCGGCGACACCGACAGCCGAAAGCCCGCGTTCGCGAAACAGCCTGGCTGCGACGGCGACAATACGCTCGCGGTTTTCGGCGGCGGCTTCCCTCGAATTGCGCAACTTGCTGCCTCAGCCATGCATTCCGTGAATAGATGATGATTATCATCTAATTATTGACGCGGCAAGCGGGGCGTGGGATTGGGCAAACAGCAGAGGAAACCGCCCATGAGCATAGAAGCAGCGATCGCCGCAAAGCCCGCGCGGCTCGAAGGCAAAACTCTCCTCTTCTTCCTCACGCTGCTCGCTGCCCTCGGCATGTTAGCCACCAACATGTATCTCGCGTCTTTCCCGTCGCTCGGAAAAGATCTCGCGGCGACGCCGGCACAGGTGAAGCTCACACTTACCGTGTTCCTGCTCGGTTTCGCTGCCGGCCAGCTCGTCATCGGCCCGCTCTCGGACAAACTCGGCCGCCGCGCGCTGCTCCTGTCCGGCCTCGTGCTCTATGCCCTGACCAGCGCCCTCATCGCCGTTGCCGCCAACATCGAATGGATGCTCGGCCTTCGCGTGGCGCAGGCGGTTGCCGCCTGCACCGGCTCCGTACTCGCGCGCGCGGTCGCACGAGACCTGTTCGAAGGCGACGAGCTGACCCGATCGCTCGGTTTTGTCACCACGATGGTCGCGGCAGCCCCCGGCTTCTCGCCATTGATCGGCGGACTGATCGAAACCTTCTTCGGCTGGCGCGCGACCTTCGCGCTGCTTGCGCTCGTCGGCGTCCTCGCAGCCATCGTCGTGTGGCTGCGCGTTCCCGAAACGCATCATGCGCGAGACACCGCACCGAGCGTCGCGCAAGCGTTCGGAAGTTACTTCACGCTGCTCACGAAGCGCGAGTTTATCGTACCGACGCTGGCGACGACCTGCGCGATGGCCGGGTTGTTCGCTTTCTTCGCATCCTCGCCGGGTATTTTCATCGAGCGCTACGGCGTTCCGCCCGTGCTGTTCGGTCTCATTCCCTGCGTGACCGTGTTCGCGGTCTTCGCCGGCGGCTTCAGCGCGCCGCGGCTTGCGAAAAAATGGCCGGGCTATCGTCCGATTGTTCTCGGACTCGTGATGATGCTGATCGGCTCTTCCGCGATCCTTGCGCTCTCCATCGCCGGCGATCCGGGAATGTTCGCTGTACTCGGCGTGCTTCTGTTCTTTCTGTTCGGCATGGGCGTGGTCAATCCGCTCTCGACGGTTTTCGCGCTCCGGCCGTTTCCGGAAAAGGCGGGAGCGGCATCGGCCCTGATCGGCTTCTTCCAGATGGCCGGCGGCGCATTCGGCACGATGCTTCTGGGTCTGTTGCCCTTCCCCGTGCTGCCGGGACTGCCGATCGTGATGGCCGGAGGCGCAATCCTCGGCCTGATTGTCGTGCTGACCGGCGGAAAAAACTCATAAAACGACCGGTCTTAGTCTTTTTTCTTCTCCGCCAATGACTTGAGCCGGTAGCAGTCGCGGCGCTATGGTCCCGGCCCCGGCACACATCCGGGTCCAGGGAGTAGAGTATGACTGAGAAGAAGAGCCGCAACGCGCGGCCGACATTTACCGATCAGGAAGCGCTACAGTTTCATTCGTCCGGACGGCCCGGCAAGCTCGAAGTCGTCGCGACCAAGCCGATGGCGACCCAGCGCGATCTTTCGCTCGCCTACTCCCCCGGCGTCGCCGTACCCGTGCTTGCCATCGCCGAAGACCCGAGCCGCGCCTTCGATTACACCGCGAAGGGCAACCTCGTCGGCGTGATTTCGAACGGAACCGCCATTCTCGGTCTCGGCAATCTCGGCGCGCTCGCCTCGAAGCCGGTGATGGAAGGCAAGGCCGTTCTCTTCAAGCGCTTCGCCGACATCGACGCCTTCGACATCGAAATGGGCACCGAAGACCCGGACGAATTCATCAACGCGGTGAAGCCGATGGGCCTCACCTTCGGCGGCATCAACCTCGAAGACATCAAGGCGCCGGAGTGTTTCATCATCGAGCAGCGCCTGCGCGAGATGCTCGACATCCCCGTGTTCCATGACGACCAGCACGGCACCGCGATCATCGCTGCCGCCGGCATCATCAATGCACTGCACCTCACCGGCCGCGACATCAAGAAGGTGAAGCTTGTCGTGAACGGGGCGGGTGCCTCCGGCATCGCCTGTGTCGAGCTTTTGAAATCGCTCGGCATGCAGCCGAACAACGTCATCCTCTGCGACACCAAGGGCGTGATCTACAAAGGCCGCACCGAGGGCATGAACCAGTGGAAGTCGGCGCACGCCGCCGACACCAAGGCGCGCACGCTGAAAGACGCCTTCGTCGGCGCAGACATCGCCTTCGGCCTCTCGCAGAAGGGCGCCTTCACCGCCGAGATGGTGAAATCGATGGCGCCGAACCCGATCATCTTCGCGATGGCGAACCCCGATCCGGAAATCACGGTCGAGGAAGTGGCGCAGATCCGCGAAGACGCAATCATGGCGACCGGCCGTTCGGACTACCCGAACCAGATCAACAACGTCCTGGGCTTCCCTTATATCTTCCGCGGTGCGCTCGACGTGCGCGCGACCACGATCAACATGGAAATGAAGATCGCGGCCGCGAATGCGCTTGCGGAACTCGCGCGCGAGGACGTGCCCGACGAAGTCGCCGCGGCCTACGGCCAGCGCCCGAAGTTCGGCCCGGACTATCTGATCCCGGTGCCGTTCGATCCGCGGCTTATCTCTCACGTGCCGCCTGCGATTGCGAAAGCCGCGATGGATACCGGCGTCGCGCGCCGTCCGATCATCGACATGGAGGCCTATGCGCAGCAGCTCCGCAACCGGCGCGATCCGATCGCGGGCGTGTTGCAACAGGTTTACGAGCGGCTCCGCCGCCAGCCGAAGAAGGTAGTGTTCGCGGAAGGAGAAGAAGAGCAGGTCATCCGCGCGGCTGTAAGCTTCGTCTCGCGCGGCCTCGGCACCGCCATCCTCGTCGGCCGCGAAGCGCGCGTGAAGGAAACCGCCAAGCTCGCGGGCGTCGAGATTCCCGAGGGCGTCGAGATTCACAACGCCGCGGTTTCCAAGCGCACGACGGACTATGCAAATTATCTCTACGAGCGGCTGCAACGAGAAGGCCATCTGTATCGCGACTGCCTGCGGCTCGTGAACAACGACCGCAATTATTTCGCGGCCTGCATGGTCGCGCTCGGCGACGGCGATGCAATGGTTTCCGGCGTCACCCGCAATTACTCTGTGGTGCTCGAAGACGTGCAGCGCGTGATCGATCCGAAGCCGGGCCATCGCGTGATGGGCGTGTCGCTCGTGATTTCGCGCGGCCGCACCGTGCTGATCGCCGATACCGCAGTCACCGAACTTCCGAACGCGGAAGAACTCGCCGAAATCGCCGTCGAGGCCGCAGGCGTCGCGCGCCGCCTCGGCTACGAGCCGCGGGTCGCGATGCTCGCCTTCTCGAGCTTCGGCCATCCACCGGGAGAGCGCACGCAGCACGTGAAGGACGCGGTGAAGCTTCTGCATCAACGCAAGGTCGACTTCGAAGTGGACGGCGAAATGGCAGCCGACGTCGCGCTGAACCGCGATCTCGCCGCCGCCTATCCGTTCAGCCGCCTCACCGGACCTGCGAACGTGCTCGTGATGCCGGCGTTCCACTCGGCGGCGATCTCAACCAAGCTTTTGCAGGAACTGGGCGGCGCCACCGTGATCGGCCCGCTCTTGGTCGGTCTCGACCGCTCGGTGCAGATCGTGCCGCTGTCCGCGAAGGACTCCGATCTGATCAACATGGCGGCGATCGCCGCGTACAATGTGAGCGGGTAGCAATCGTCTTCCGGACGCGAACAAACTTTAATTGTCATCCCCGCGAAAGCGTGGATCCATATTCCCTGTGTTTGTTGCGTATCGCAGACGCCTGCGAAAATAACTTCTAGTCGTGGTTATGGGTCCCCGCCGGAGCCTGTCATCGGGCGCGCGCAAGCGCGACCCGTTGGCGGGGACGACAAGCAAATCTATCCCAGCAGCCCGTTCTCGTTCGCCAGGTCGCGGAGATTCTTCGCGGGCCGCGCGCCGATATGCGAAATGATTTCGGCGGCGCAGAGCGCCCCCAGCTTCAGCGAATTCGTGTGCGGCATGCCGTTCGCGAACCCGTAGAGGAAGCCGGCCGCGAACAGATCGCCCGCACCCGTGGTGTCGACCACTCGCTCGACCGGAAATGCGGGAACGGCGTCGATGGTATCCTTGGTTACGACCATGGCGCCCTTCTCGCTTCTCGTTACGACCGCGATACCCGCATCCTTGCGAAGCGCTTCCACCGCAGCATCGAAGTCGCCGGTTTCATAGAGGCTCTTCAATTCGGCTTCGTTCGCGAACAACAGATCGACCGTCTTGTTGCGAATGAGCTGGAGAAATTCCTTGCGATAGCGGTCGACGCAGAACGCATCCGAGAGCGTGAGCGCAACCGTGCGGCCGCTCTCATGCGCGATGCCCGCCGCCTTGACGAAAGCTTCCTTCGCCTGCTTCGGGTCCCAGAGATAGCCTTCGAGATAAAGCACTTTCGCCGAGCGGATTTCATCGGCCGAAATGTCGCCGGGTGAAAGATCCTGTGCCGCACCGAGATAAGTGTTCATCGTGCGCTGGCCGTCCGGGGTCACCAGAATATAGCAGCGCGCGGTCGAAGGACCTTCTTTTGCGAGCGGCGTCCCGTAGGCAACGCCGGAAGCGCGGATGTCGCGCGCGAAGGTATGGCCGAGTTCGTCGTCTTTCACCTTGCCGATAAAGGCCGCTTTCCCGCCGAGCATGGCGACGCCGACGATCGTGTTCGCCGCCGATCCGCCGGAGCATTCGATCACCGGGCCCATGGCGTTGTAGATCGCCTCGGCCCGCTTCTCGTCGATCAGCGACATCGATCCTTTCGGCATCTTCTGCCGCGCGAGAAAGTCGTCGTCGGAATGAGAAAGAACGTCGACGATCGCATTGCCGATGCCGATGACGTCGTAGCGCGTTGCGGACATGAATATCTCCCCGGTCGGCGCACCCGGTAGCAAAGCCCGGCGGCGCCTGCAATGTTGGGCCGGCTATTTCCCGCCCAATGCCTTCTGCATGGCAGCAGCACCCGCGTCGATCATCTTGCCGATCGCGGGCTTCATTTCGTTGGGCAAGAGATCGGCAATCCAGACCACCTTCGTTTTGCCGCCCTCGGCGAAGACCTGCGAAGAGGCATTGTGATGCGACAGCCGCTCTCCGGTCGCGGACCAGACGATCCTTCGCGCCTCGTCGTCGACCTCGACGATCACCTCGCGGGCAACGGCGCCGTTGCCGAAGGTCACGATCCGCGCGTTTCCCTCCAGCTTGCAGTCGGTGACGAAGCCCGGGACGAGGCGCGTATGCAATGCGCCGACGTCGCGCATCGCGTCCCATACGGCATCGGGCGCCGCCTCGATCAGAAATTCCTTGCGAATGGTCGCCATTCTCGCGCTCCCGGCTAAGCCGCACGGCAATCTAGCGCGATTCTTCCCGGCCCTTGCTAGCCCGCGCGCCGCCGTGTCATGACGCGGCCCGCGATATTCTAAGGGATCAGACAGATGACCGCCTTCCACCAGCGGGTATTCTCCGGCGTTCAGCCGACCGGAAACCTCCACCTCGGCAATTATCTCGGCGCGATCAAGCGCTTCGTCGAATTGCAGGCGCAGCACGAATGCGTCTACTGCGTGGTCGATCTGCACGCGATCACGGTCTGGCAGGAGCCGGAGGAGCTTACGCGCAACATCCGCGAAGTGACCGCCGCCTTCATCGCCTGCGGCATCGATCCGAAGAAACACATCGTATTCAACCAGAGTCAGGTCTCGGGACATGCCGAGCTTGCCTGGATATTCAATTGCGTGGCCCGTCTCGGCTGGCTCAACCGCATGACGCAGTTCAAGGAGAAGGCCGGCAAGGACCGCGAGAATGCATCGGTCGGTCTCTACGCCTATCCGAATCTGATGGCCGCGGACATTCTCGTCTATCGCGCGACCCATGTGCCGGTCGGCGAAGACCAGAAGCAGCATCTGGAGCTTTGCCGCGACATCGCGCAGAAGTTCAACAACGACTTCGGCAAAAAGATCAACGATCTCGGTTTCGGCGACGCCTATTTCCCGCTGACCGAGCCGCTGATCTCCGGTCCCGCGACGCGGGTGATGTCGCTCCGCGACGGCACCAAGAAAATGTCGAAGTCGGACGCCTCCGACAATTCGCGCATCAATCTCACCGATGACGCCGACACGATCGCGCAGAAATTCCGCAAGGCGAAAACCGACCCGCATCCGTTTCCGTCCGACATCAAGGAAATGAAAGAGCGCCCAGAAGCGGATAATCTCGCCGGTATCTACGCGGCACTCGCCGACACGACGGCCGAAAACGTCGTGAAAGAATTTGCGGGCGCGCAGTTCTCGAAATTCAAGGAAGCGCTCACCGAACTCGCGGTGACGAAACTCGGGCCCATCGGCGCCGAGATGAAACGCCTCACTGCCGACCCCGGTCATATCGATCAGGTTCTCGCCGACGGCGCGGAACGGGCGCGCGTGATCGCGAACCAGACCATGAAAGAAGTCGGCAAAATCGTCGGCTTCGTCGGCTCCTCGTCCTGAAGCGCCGCTAGAACCACAGGCCGCTTGGCCGCGCGGCATTCGCGTGGCAGGCTCGCCCGTCAACCGGAATTGCGAAATGCCCCGCACGCGACAGAGTTTCGAGTCCGGCCATCATCGAAAATTTCTCGTCATCATCGACGAAACGCCCGAATGCGACCGCGCGGTCTATTACGCGAGCCGCCGCGCCGTCCGCACCGGCGGAAAGCTCGTGATGCTTGCCGTGATCTCGACCGGCGAAGCGAGCCAGCAGTGGCTCGGGGTCGGCGAATTGATGCGCGCGGAAGCCCGCGACGAGGTCGAGAAGCGGCTCGATCATTTCTCCGCGCGGGCGCGGCACCTCGCAGGCGTCGACGCGGAGCAGGTGATCCGCGAAGGCGGCAAGGCCGAGGAAATCCAGAAGCTGATCGACGAGGACCCGGATATCGGCGTGCTTGTGCTCGCGGCCGGAACCGGCAACCAGGGGCCGGGGCCCTTGGTCTCCTCGCTCGCAAGCTCGCGTTCGGTGACCATGACCATTCCGATCACGATCGTGCCGGGCCAGCTAACCGACGAAGAACTCGACGCCTTAGCGTAGACACCCTGGCGTAGCCGCCTGGCATATAGGCATTGCGCGGGGCTCCCTTCCGAAAACCCGCCCGAGCCCCTACATTACCGGACAGTCACGCCGATTTGGCCTGAAGGAGGCCGGTAGCATGTTCATCCAGA
>CAZFPR010000005.1:0-20171 GCA_964521045.1 uncultured Hyphomicrobiales bacterium | reverse complement strand
CCACATCCCCGCCATGCTGATCCAGACCGAAACCACGCCCAATCCGGCGACGCTGAAGTTCCTTCCCGGCAAAGCCGTGCTGCCGCAGGGCACGCTCGATCTGCGCACCAAGGAAGAGGCCGCGCGCTCGCCGTTAGCTTCGAAGCTTTTCGACATCCCGCAGGTCTCCGGCGTATTTTTCGCGCAGGACTTCATCACCGTGACCAAGTCCGAGGGCGAATGGCAGCACCTGAAGCCTGCGATCCTCGGCGCGATCATGGAACATTATCTTTCCGGCGAGGCGATCCTGAAGTCGGGCGCTTCGCAGACGACTTCGGCAGACGAGGAATTCTTCGACGCCGGCGACGCTTCGACCGTCGCGACCATCAAGGAACTGATCGAAACGCGCGTGCGCCCGGCCGTCGCGAACGACGGCGGCGACATCACTTTCCGCGGCTATAAAGACGGCATCGTATTCCTGAATATGAAGGGCGCCTGTGCGGGCTGCCCGTCCTCGACCGCAACCCTCAAGAACGGCATCGAAAACCTGCTCCGGCATTTCGTGCCGGACGTGCAGGAAGTCCGGCCGATGTGATGATGACGGGCCGCCTTTATCGGGCGGCCCGTTTCATTTAAGACGCATGCGCCGCCGCTCTCCGGATTGCGCCGTCCATGAAAATCCTCGCAATCGACACCGCACTCGACGCCTGCCAGGCGGTGGTATTCGATTCCGGCACTGAGAAGCTGCTCGCGAACTTTTCCCTCGACATGCGGCGGGGCCATGCCGAAGCGCTCATTCCGCTGATCGACGAAGCGATGAAAACGGCGAAGCTCGATTTTTCCGCGATCGACCGGATCGCGACCACCGTCGGGCCGGGCAGCTACACGGGTCTTCGGGTCTGCATTTCCGCCGCGAGGGGAATCGCAATGGCATCGGGCAAGCCGGCGATCGGCATCTCCACGCTCGCCGCACTCAGCGCGCCGGTGATTGCGGCGGACCCGGCAGTGCCGGTCGTCGCCGCCATCGATGCACGCCACGGCAATGTCTATTTTCACATGGCGGGAGCCGGACAGCGCGTGCTTTTGAGCCCGCGTTGCACATCGCTCGACGAAGCGATCCAGACGATCACCGCAGGTCCCACCCGCATCACCGGCCCTGCCGCGGAACTTCTCGCATCATACTGGCCGCGCCAAACCGGCGCCGTGCCGGTGTCGGTCGATCTGCGCACGAAGCCAAGCATCGAATGGGTGGCAAGGCTTGCAGCAGTGGCCGACCCGGTGCGTGCGCCGGCAAAGCCGCTTTATCTGCGTGCGCCTGACGTGACGCCGCAAACTTCGCATCACATCGCACGGCGATGATCGGAAAACTCGCAGACTTCTTCAGGCGGGCAGAGCCCGCGGTCCTCGACGCGCGGCCCGGCGACGCGGCGGCGCTCGCAGCGCTGCATCGCATTTCTTTCCGCCACGGCTGGAGCGAGAGCGAATTCGAGCGGCTGCTCGCCGATCGCGCCGCCATCGCGCATGTGGCGCGGGCCAACGGCGGCCGCGGCGCCGTCGTCGGCTTCGTGCTGTCCCATCGCGTCGAAGACGAAGCGGAAATCTTTCTTGTCGCGCTCGCACCCGGAGAACGCGGACACGGAACTGCGACGAAATTGCTTTCGAAACATCTGAGCCGGCTTGCCGCAGCGGGCGTTTCGCGCGTCTTTCTGGAAGTCGATGAAGGAAACGCCCAGGCGCGGAAGTTGTATGCACGCGCGGGGTTCAGCGAAGTCGGCCGCCGCGCCGGGTATTATCGTAATCCCGAGGGCAATGCTGCCGCACTCGTGCTCGGCCGCGATCTTGCCGGATAGACGCAGATGTACGCGGGTGGACGCGCGTAGGCCCTCCGCCTAGAGTTCTGCCGGAATGAACGAGGCCCATAAATTGACGAACGACAAGGAAATTTCCGCGATCGAGCAGGCCTGCGCGGCAAAAGGCATGCGCATGACCGAGCAGCGGCGCGTGATCGCGCGCGTACTCGGCGCCTCGCAGGATCATCCCGATGTCGAGGAACTCTATCGCCGCGCGTCCGCCATCGACGACAAGATTTCGATTTCGACCGTTTACCGCACCGTCAAACTCTTCGAGGACGCGGGCATCATCGAGCGCCACGATTTCCGTGAAGGCCGCTCGCGCTACGAACAGGTGCCGGACGAACACCACGACCACCTGATCGACGTGAATAGCGGAACCGTCATCGAGTTCCGTTCCGAGGAAATCGAACGGCTCCAGGAAGAGATTGCGCGGCGTCACGGCTTCAAGCTCGTCGGCCACCGGCTCGAGCTCTATGCGGTGCGCCTGAAGGGCAAGACCTCATAACGTCATGGGCTTCGCGTATCGAGCGACGATGTTCGTTCTCGTTCTCGCGGCGACGGTGCCGCTGCAATGGCTCGCGCTGAAGCTGAAGCTGCCGCTTTTGCGAACGCTGCCGGTCTGGTTCCACCGCACGGTACTGAAAATACTCAACATCAGGGTCGAGGTGCTCGGCGTGCCGTCGGGACAGAACCGGCCGCTCCTGTTCGTTTCCAATCACGCCTCCTGGCTCGACATCGTGGTGCTCGGCTCGACCGGCCCGCTCTGCTTCATCGCGAAAAGCGAAATTGCGAACTGGCCGCTGTTCGGCACTTTCGCGCGGCTGCAACGCTCCATCTTCGTCGACCGCTCCAGACGTCACGGCACCGGGCAGGTGAACAAATCGATCGCAAAGACGCTTTCGGGCGGCGACCCGGTCGTGCTGTTCGGCGAAGGAACCTCGAGCGACGGCAACCGGGTTTTGCAGTTCCGCTCCGCGCTGCTCGGCGGATTGCGCGACGCGATGGAAGAAAACGGCCGTGGTTTCGTGCAGCCGGTCTCGATCGCCTATCGCAAGTTTCACGGGATCCCGATGGGCCGCCGGCATCGCGAAATCGCCGCCTGGTATGGGGATATGGACCTCGTGCCGCACCTCCTGCGCGTGCTCAAAGAGGGGGCGATCGACGTCACCGTCGCCTTCGGCAAGGTCATGGAAGTGGCCCACGAGGACGACCGCAAGACCTTGTCCCGCAACGTGGAATCGACCGTCCGCACCCTCGCTTCCCTGTCTCTGGCGGGCCGTCCGGAACTGCTTACGGATTTCGTTTGCTTGGCCGGGGAAAGACGCTAAGACTTTCCAACATGCCAATTCAGGGTGAACCGCCTTGCCGCCGCAACCTAAGCGGGAGGTTGCGCGTTCCGCTTCCGGCACGATGAGCGAAAGCCGCAAGGTCCATATCAAATCGTTCGGCTGCCAGATGAACGTCTACGACGCGCGTCGTATGGCGGACACGCTGGCGCGCGACGGTTACGCCGAAACGGCGTCAGCCGAGGAAGCCGACCTTATTATCCTGAACACCTGCCATATCCGCGAAAAAGCGGTCGAGAAGGTCTATTCTGAACTCGGACGGCTCCGCGAAATGCGCGAGGAGGCGGCGCTGCATGGCCGCAAGCCGATGATCGCGGTCGCGGGTTGCGTCGCGCAGGCCGAAGGCAAGGAAATCATCCGCCGTGCGCCTTCGGTGCGCGTCGTGGTCGGCCCGCAGAACATCCACCGCATTTCCGAACTCGTCGCACGCGCAAAAGACGGCGAAGCGGTCGTCGATACCGAATTCGCGGTCGAAGACAAATTCGAGCAGCTTGCCGCACCGAAGCCCGAGATCACGCGTGCGCGCGGAATTTCCGCGTTCGTGACCGTGCAGGAAGGCTGCAACAAGTTCTGCACGTTCTGCGTCGTGCCCTACACGCGCGGCAACGAAGTCTCGCGTCCGGCGGAGCGCATCGTGGCGGAAGCGGAAGGACTGATCGCGCAGGGCGTGAAGGAAATCACGCTGATCGGCCAGAACGTGAACGCCTATCACGGGGCCGGCACCGACGGCCGCGAATGGACGCTCTCGAGACTGGTGGCAAGGCTCGCGGAAATTCCGGAGCTCATGCGCATCCGCTACACGACCAGCCATCCGCGCGACATGGACGGCGAACTGATCGAGGCGCATCGCGGTATCGAGAAGTTGATGCCGTTCCTGCATCTGCCGGTGCAATCCGGTTCCGACCGCATGCTCGAAGAAATGAACCGCAAGCATACGCGCGCGGACTATCTGCGGATCATCGAACGCGCGCGCAAAGCGCGGCCGGACATGGCGTTCTCTTCCGACTTCATCGTCGGCTTTCCGGGCGAAACCGATCAGGATTTCGAAGATACGCTCGCGCTCGTCCGCGAAGTCGGCTACGCGCAATGCTTCACCTTTAAATATAGCCCGCGGCCGGGAACGCCCGCCGCGGAGATGGCCGCGCAGATCCCTGAAGACGTGAAGACCGAGCGGCTCTATCGCCTACAGGAACTGATCGAGACGCAGCAGCACGAGTTCAATTTGTCCTGTGTCGGGAAAGAACTCGACGTCCTGTTCGAGAAGCCGGGACGTCACGAGGGCCAGATCGTCGGGCGGTCGCCTTATTTGCAGCCCGTGCCGGTCATCGCGCCGAAATCGATTATCGGTTCGGTGGCGCGCGTGCGCATCAACGAACTGCGAACCTACAGCCTGATCGGCGAACTGCTTGACGGATCGCAAGGCGAAACGCCGCGGCCGGGACAGTCCTTTGCTACGGAGGCCCCCGCGCTTGCGTAATCTCGGTCCCGAAGCCGGCAAGAAGGCCCCGTGGGAACGCACAAGCGATTCCGGCGCAGGGCTCATGGTCGCGTTCGACGACAATCGTCTCGCCAGTGTGCTGTTCGGGCGCTACGGCGAGAATCTCGCGCTGATCGAGCGCCGTCTCGGCGTCGCCATCGACCAGCGCGGCAATCATGTTTCGATCGACGGCCCGCGCGACGCCTGCGAGAAGGCGCGCAAGACGCTCGAAGGACTGTATGACGAACTGCGCGCTGGGCGCGACATAACCTCCGGAGACGTGGAAGGCGCGCTGCGCGCGGCACAGACGCAGACTTCCCTGTTCGACGACGAAGCGCCGGCCGAGAAAATTTCGTTCGACGACATCCGTCTGCGGAAACGCGCAGTGCGCGCCCGCACGCAGGCGCAGGACACTTATATCCGCGCGATGAAACGGCACACGCTCGTCTTCGGCATCGGGCCCGCAGGCACGGGCAAGACCTGGCTCGCGGTCGCGAATGCCGTCCATCTCTACGAGCGCCGCGAAGTCGACCGCATCGTGCTTTCGCGGCCCGCGGTCGAGGCCGGCGAACGGCTCGGCTTTCTCCCCGGCGACATGCGCGAAAAAGTCGATCCATATCTGCGCCCGATGTACGACGCGCTTTACGATCTCATGGACCGCGCGCTGGTGGAACGCGCGCTGCAAACCGGCGAGATCGAAATCGCGCCGCTCGCCTTCATGCGCGGCCGCACGCTCGCGAACGCCGCGATCATTCTGGACGAAGCGCAGAATACGACGCCGATGCAGATGAAAATGTTCCTGACGCGGCTCGGCGAACATTCCCGGATGATCGTGACCGGGGACCCCTCGCAGATCGACCTGCCGCAAGGCCAAAGCTCCGGCCTCGTCGAAGCGACGGCGCTGCTTTCCGGCGTCGAGGACATTGCGCAGATCAAATTCACCGGCGCGGATGTGGTGCGGCATGAACTCGTCGGCCGCATCGTCGCCGCCTATGACAAGGCTGACGAGAACAAGAAGAAGGGCAGAAGCACTTGAGTTTCGCCATTGATATATCCGCGGAGTCGGAGGGCTGGTCGAAAATTTCCGGCGTCGAAGAACTGGTGCGGCGGGCGGCGGAAGCCACCATGCTCGACAACGACGCGCCGCCTTCGGAAATTTCCGTCGTGCTCTCGGATGACGAACACATCCGCGAACTGAACAAGCATCACCGCGGCATGGACAAACCCACGAACGTGCTCTCGTTTCCTGCCGCGCGCATGAAGGCGCCTGCGGGCGGCCCGCGCATGCTCGGCGACGTGGTGATCGCATTCGAAACGGTGGAGCGCGAAGCGGCCGAGGAGGCCAAATCCTTCGGCGATCATCTTTCGCATCTCGTCGTGCATGGCGTGTTGCATCTCCTGGGCTACGACCACGAGGACGACGAAGAAGCCGAGATCATGGAAGCGCGCGAGCGGCAAATTCTCGCGAAGCTAGGTATTCCCGATCCCTATGCGGAACGCGGCGAACCCGCAAAACGCTCATGAGCGACAGCGGCGACAGAAGTAGCGGCATAGAGAACGGCGACAAACCGTCTTTGCTAGAGCGGGCGCTTTCCAGGCTCGGACTCTCGCGCAAGAAATCGATCCGCACCGACCTCGAAGAAGTGCTCGCGGAAGCGTCCGACCCGAAGGCAAAGTCTGAGGCCGAGTTCACGCCCGCCGAGCAGAACATGCTTCAGAACGTGCTCGCGCTGCGCGAGCGCCGCGTATCCGACGTGATGATCGCGCGCGCGGAAATGGTCGCGGTGAAGCAGGACATTCCGATCGGGCAGTTGCTGCAAACCTTCGCGAAGGCCGGCCATTCGCGTCTCGTCGTCTACGGCGAAACGCTGGATGAGCCGACCGGCATGGTTCACATCCGCGATCTCGTTTCTTATCTGACCGCGCAGGCAGCCGCGGTGCAGAAGGGCAAGCGTACGCGCCGCAAATTCGATCCGAAGTCGATCGATCTCGCAGAACCGCTCTCCGCCACCAAGATCATCCGCCGCATCCTTTACGTGCCGCCGTCGATGCCGGCCGCAGATCTCCTCGTGAAGATGCAGGCGACACGCATTCATCTTGCGCTCGTCATCGACGAATACGGCGGCACCGACGGCCTCGTATCGATCGAGGATATCGTCGAGGAGATCGTCGGCGAGATCGAGGACGAGCACGATATCGAGGAGAAGCGCATCGTCGCGCTCGGCGACGGCAGCTTCCTCGCCGATGCCCGCGCCTCGCTGCCGGAAACGGTGGAAGCGGTCGGCGAAGGCTTCGATCCGGGCGCGTCTGCCGACGAGGTCGATACGCTGGGCGGTCTTCTCGTGACCCTCGCCGCGCGCGTTCCGATCCGGAACGAGATTCTGCGCGGGCCAGGCGATTACGACTTCGAGATCATCGATGCCGACCCGCGCCGGGTGAAGCGCGTGCGCATTTTCCGGCGTCCGCCCGACCCGCCCAAGCGCGAGCGCAAACGCAAGCCGAAATCCGTCGCGGATGCTCCGGCTATGCAGAATGCCGACGCAGAGCCGGCAACGCCTGCGGACATGGACAACCGCAACGCGAGCAGTTAACCCGCGAGCATGACGCTCGCCGGTCTAGCGAATCGCGCGGTTCTCTCCTGGGGCTGGAAACGGCGCGGCATCGCATTCGCAAGCGGCGCGCTTTCGGCGCTCGCGATGGCGCCCTTCCATCTCTGGCCGGTTCTCGCCGTCACGTTTCCCGTTCTGGTCTGGCTGCTCGACGGCTCCGGCGCCGGCAGGCGCGGGCTCGCCGCAGCATTCGGCGCGGGCTGGTGGTTCGGCTTCGGCTATTTCGTCGCCGGTCTCTACTGGATCGGCATGGCGCTGTTCGTCGAAGCCGACAAGTTTGCGTGGCTCCTGCCGTTCGCCGTGCTCGGCATTCCGGCGGGGCTCGCGCTCTTCACGGGGCTCGGCGCGCTGATCGCGCGCGCGATGTGGACGACAGGGCCGCTTCGCATCCTTGCTTTCGCCGCGGGTCTCGGAATTTCGGAGTGGCTACGCGGAACGATCCTCACGGGTTTCCCGTGGAACAGCTTCGGTTACGCGCTGACAGGCCTGCTTCCGTTCGCGCAAGCCGCGTCACTGGTCGGTCTCTGGGGTCTCACGCTGCTTTCGCTTGCGATCTTCGCGTCGCCCGCGACGATCGCGGATGCGCGCGACCGCACGCAACATCCGTGGTTGCCCTTGATCCTGTCCGCGCTCGCGCTGTTCCTGCTCGGCGCGTACGGCTGGCACCGGCTTTCGAACAACGAAGTCGCAGACGTCGAGGGCGTGCGGCTTCGCCTGATGCAGCCGAACATTTCGCAGAACCTGAAGTGGCAGCCGGAGCAGCGCCCCGCCGTGATGCGCCGCTATCTTACGCTCAGCGATCAGGCGACCGCGCCGAACCGTCAGGGCGTGAAGGATGTGACGCATCTGATCTGGCCGGAGTCAGCGTTTCCGTTTTTTCTCGACCGCGAACCGCAGGCGCTCGCGCAGATCGGCGAACTTCTTCCGCCCGGCGTATCGCTGATTACGGGTGCGATCAGGCTGGATGCGCCGCTGCCGGGATCCAAGGAGCCGCGCGTCTTCAATTCGATCCGCGTGCTCAACGACAACGGCTCCATCATCGCGACCTACGACAAGCTTTATCTCGTGCCGTTCGGAGAATTTCTGCCGTTCCAGTCTTTGCTGGAAAGCATCGGGCTTCAGCAGCTCACGCGCGTACGCGGCGGGTTTACCGCAGCATCGCGGCGTCAGGCGCTGAACATTCCGGGCCTGCCGCCCGCAGCACCCCTGATCTGCTACGAGGCGATCTATCCGGGTTACGTTTTGCCCGAAGGACCGCGTCCGCGGTGGATCCTGAATCTCACGAACGACGCATGGTTCGGGATCACGCCGGGGCCACACCAGCATTTCGCACAAGCAAGGCTGCGCGCGATCGAAGAGGGATTGCCGCTGGTGCGGGTCGCGAACAACGGCATCTCGGCAATCGTGGACCCGCTCGGCCGGATCGTTCGCTACTTACCGCTCGGTAGCGACGGACTGATCGACGGCGCATTGCCGCAGCCGCTCGGCGAGACCCTCTATGCGAAGCACCGGAACGGGCCTGCTTTGCTGTTAACGCTCTTCTTCACGATCGGCGCGCTTATCGGGAGAAGAAGAATGGCTGCCCGCCGCGCATAGTCCGGCGCGCCTGCCTCGATGCCGCAAGCGCTTCCTTCCCCGCGATCATGGTAGTAGCGTGCCGCCAACCGTTGGAAGGCTGATGACAAAGAAAACGCCGAACCCGATCGACCGGCATGTCGGCAGCCGCGTGCGCATGCGGCGCATGATGATTTCGATGAGTCAGGAAAAGCTCGGCGAGCGGCTCGGAATCACGTTCCAGCAGGTCCAGAAATACGAGAAAGGCACGAACCGGATCGGTGCGAGCCGCCTGCATCAGATCGCGAGCATCCTCGGGGTGCCGGTCGCTTTCTTCTATGAAGACATGCCGGGCGGAGAAGCCACCGCCGGGTTCGGAGAGGCCGGCAACCCCGTCTACATCTCCGAATTCATGGCCAGCCCCGAAGGTCTTTCCCTCGCGAAGGCCTTCATGAAGGTGAGCGATCCGAAGGTGCGCCGGCGGATCGTCGATCTTGTCGAGGCCATGGTCGCGGCCAGCCAGACCGAAGGAAAATAGGGTTCCGGCCCCGTCTTTACGGGGCTTTCAGGGGCATTCGCCCAATCAGCCCACACCTTGACCCTGCTTGGCATGGCTGCGAGAACCCTTGCCGCGAAGTACAGCCCCGTCTGTATTTTCAAAAGATTTCACGCTGCCGCGCAGGAGTTTATCGGTGTCTCTCAAGAACTATATCTTCACGAGTGAATCAGTTTCCGAAGGCCATCCGGACAAGGTTTGCGACCGCATCTCCGACGAGATCGTCGATCAGTTTTTCAAAGCTGATCCGATGGCGAAGGTCGCGTGCGAAACGCTCGTCACCACGAACCTGATCGTGCTCGCCGGCGAAGTGCGCATGGCGAAGAGCGCGGCAGGTCCGAAGGAAATCATGAGCAAGACCGGCAAGGTCAACAAGGCGCTTGCCGAGAAGATCGCCCGCGCGGCCGTGAAAGACATCGGCTATGCGCAGAAGGGCTTCCACTGGAAGAATGCGAAGGTGCAGGTTCACCTGCACGGACAGTCCGCCGACATCGCGCAGGGCGTCGAAGCGGCCGGCAACAAGGACGAAGGTGCCGGCGACCAGGGCATCATGTTCGGCTACGCGACGAACGAAACGCCGGAACTGATGCCGGCGCCGCTCCAGTATTCGCACAACGTCCTGAAGCTCATGGCCACCGACCGCCACTCCGGCAAGCAGAAGCTGTTCGAGCCGGATGCGAAAAGCCAGTTCACGCTGAAATACGAGAACGGCAAGCCGGTGAAGTGCACCGCTGTCGTCGTCTCGACGCAGCACAAGGAAAAGGACGGCAAGAAGGTTCTCGAGTCCGGCGACATCAAGGAACTCGTGCTGCCTTATATCCGCAAGGTCCTGCCGGAAGGCTGGATGCCGCCGCTCGATCAGGTTTACGTGAACCCGACCGGCCGTTTCGTCATCGGCGGTCCTGACGGCGACTCGGGCCTCACCGGCCGCAAGATCATCGTCGATACTTACGGTGGTGCTGCTCCGCATGGCGGCGGCGCGTTCTCCGGCAAGGATCCGTCGAAGGTCGACCGCTCGGCTGCTTATGCCGCGCGCTATCTCGCGAAGAACGTGGTCGCTGCCGGTCTCGCCGACCGCTGCACGATCCAGTTGTCCTACGCGATCGGCGTTGCGCATCCGCTCTCGGTCTATGTGAACACCGACGGCACCGGCAAAGCCGACGAGCAGAAGATCGCAAAGGTTCTTCAGGAACTGATGAGCCTGACCCCGCGCGGCATCCGCACGCACCTGAAGCTGAACAAGCCGATCTATGCGCGCACCGCCGCTTACGGCCACTTCGGCCGCCAGCCGGACAAGGACGGCGGCTTCTCCTGGGAGAAGACCGATCTCGCGGACAAGCTCCGCAGCGCCTTCTGATGAACGAGACAAGCGCCGCGCACCAGCGCGGCGCTTTTTTCGGCCGCCGCAAAGGTCATAAGCTGCGCAAGCAGCAGGCCGAACTTTACGAAGAACTCCTTCCGAAATTGTCGATCCAGATCGCGGAGCCCGCGCCGCGCGATCTGGCGTTGCTGTTTCCGTTCAAGCCCGAAAGACTTCAGCTCGAAATCGGCTTCGGCGGCGGCGAGCACCTGCTGCACGAAGCGCGCGCGCATCCTTCCACCGGTTTCATCGGCTGCGAGCCGTTCATCAACGGCATGGCGAAAATGCTCGCCGCGATCTCGAACGAAAAGATTCCGAACATCCGCCTGCATGCGGGCGATGCGCTCTACCTCCTGGAATGGTTACCGGCGGCGGTCCTCGACCGTATCGACATCCTCTATGCCGATCCCTGGCCGAAGAAGCGGCACTGGAAGCGGCGCTTCATTTCCGACGAGAACGTTGGACGGTTTGCTCGCGCGTTGAAGCCGGGCGGCATTCTCCGCTTTGCAAGCGACATCGACACCTATGTCGAGTGGACGCTCGTCCGCCTGCTGAGATGCCCGGATTTTCTCTGGCTTGCCGAGAAGGCCGACGATTGGCGGCTCGCCTGGCCGGGCTGGCCCGGCACCCGCTACGAGCAAAAAGCGCTGCGGGAGGGCCGGAAACCGGCCTATCTCGAGTTCCGGCGGGTCTGAATAAACCTTGCGATTCCGGGGATCGGCGCTATATTCCCGGCCAATCAACAACATCTCAGAACGGTCCAAGGGCCGATGATGAGAGTGGGGACCGACCGGGCCCCGCTCCTTTTCCCGTTTCTTGCCGGTCATGTGACGTAAGAATGCAATTGGACGCCGACCCGTTTGAACCGCGCCTTGTCATGGAACAGGGCATTGCCGCGCGTATTGCTGCGGCGATCGAGCCTGCGCTCGGCACGTTCGGCTTCCGGCTCGTGCGCGTGAAGGTCACGGGCCGCGACGGCGGCACGCTGCAAGTCATGGCAGAGCGCCCGGACGGCACCTTCACGATCGACGACTGCGAGACCGTGAGCCGCGCGCTTTCGCCGATCCTCGACGTCGAAGACCCGATCCAGGCCGCCTACCGGCTCGAAGTGTCCTCGCCCGGCATCGATCGCCCGCTGGTGCGCCGCTCCGACATCGAACGCGCGGCCGGACACGAGGCGAAATTCGAAATGACGATGATGGTCGATGGACGCAAGCGCTTCCGCGGCATCATCGAAGGCATCGAAAACGAGGCCGTAAAACTGAAAAGCACGGACGACAAGGACGACGCACTCTTGCCGCTGAACGAGATCGCCGACGCCAAACTCGTCCTGACCGACACTTTGATCGAAGAAGCGCTTCGCCGCGACAAGCAGGCGGGCGAGACCACCGAATCCGCGGAAGAAGATTCCGCGCCGAAGAACCGAAAACACCCGGCCAAGCGCCGGGCATCACGCTAACGGAGAACGCCACCATGGCCGTCGCCGCAAATAAACTCGAACTCCTCCAGATCGCCGACGCGGTCGCGCGCGAAAAATCGATCGAACGCGTCATCGTGATCGCCGCGATGGAAGACGCGATCGCGAAGGCCGCACGCTCGCGCTATGGCGCGGAAACCGACGTGCACGCCGAGATCAACCCGAAGACCGGCGAGCTTCGTCTCTCGCGCCACATGATGGTGGTCGAGAAGGTCGAGAACCCCTCGATCGAAATGACGCTCGATGACGCGCGCCGTCACAATCCGGCGGCGCAAGTGGGCGATACGATTGCCGATACGCTTCCGCCGCTCGAATACGGCCGCATCGCCGCGCAGTCGGCGAAGCAGGTGATCGTGCAGAAGGTGCGCGAAGCCGAGCGCGACCGCCAATACGCCGAATACAAGGATCGCATCGGCGAGATCGTGAACGGCGTCGTGAAGCGCGTCGAATACGGCAACGCCGTACTCGACCTCGGCAAGGGCGAAGCGGTGATCCGCCGCGACGAACTGTTGCCGCGCGAAACCTTCAGGAACGGCGATCGCGTCCGCGCCTATATCTATGACGTACGCCGCGAGCCTCGCGGCCCGCAGATCTTCCTCTCCCGCACGCATCCGCAGTTCATGGCGAAACTCTTCACGCAGGAAGTGCCGGAAATCTACGACGGCATCATCGAGATCAAGGCGGTCGCCCGCGATCCGGGCTCGCGCGCCAAGATCGCCGTCGTTTCGCGTGACTCCTCGGTCGATCCGGTCGGCGCCTGCGTCGGCATGCGCGGCTCGCGCGTGCAGGCGGTGGTGAACGAGCTTGCCGGCGAGAAGATCGACATCATTCCGTGGTCGCAGGACGTCGCGACTTTCGTCGTGAATGCCCTTGCGCCGGCGGAAGTCGTGAAGGTCGTGCTCGACGAAGTGCGCGAGCGGATCGAAGTCGTCGTGCCCGACGCGCAGCTTTCGCTCGCGATCGGCCGCCGCGGCCAGAACGTCCGCCTCGCCTCGCAGCTCACCGACTGGGACATCGACATTCTCACCGAGGCGGAAGAGAGCGAGCGCCGCCAGAAGGAATTCGCGGAACGCTCGAAGATGTTCATGGACAGCCTCGACGTCGACGAGACCGTCGCGCAGCTGCTTTCGTCCGAAGGCTTCACTTCGGTCGAAGACCTTGCCTTCGTTCCGATCGACGAACTCGCCGGCATCGAGGGCTTCGACGGCGATACCGCGGCCGAACTGCAAGCCCGCGCGAAGGAATTTCTCGACCAGATCGAGAAGGAACTCGACGACAAGCGCAAGGCGCTGGGCGTCAAGGACGAACTCGCCGAGGTACCGGGCGTCACCACCAAGATGATGGTCGCGCTTGGCGAAAACGATGTGAAGACCGTCGAGGATCTCGCGGGCTGTGCGACCGACGATCTGGTCGGCTGGACCGAACGCAAGGACGGCGAAACGCAGCGTCACGCCGGTTTCCTCGAGGGCTTCGATCTCGACCGGGATGCGGCGGAAGCGCTGATCATGCAGGCGCGCGTCAAGGCGGGCTGGATCGACGAAGCGGCGCTTGCGCCGGCGCAGGCTGAGGAAGCCGAAGCCGAAGAAGCGCAAAGCTAAGGAGCATGGATGCTCGCGCAAATGGAAGACATGGAAACGGACGAAGGGCTCGCCGCCGCGCGGCGGGCACCCGTGCGGACTTGTCTTGCCACGCGCGAGGTTGTCCCGATCGAGCGCATGATCCGCTTCGTCGCGGCCCCAGACGGCACGGTGGTGCCGGATCTTGCGCGTAACCTCCCGGGACGTGGAGCCTGGGTTACCGCTTCGCGCGAGGCGATCGGGAAAGCGGTCACGCAGAAAGCTTTCTCGCGAGCCTTCCGCGGCAAGGCGCAGGCCGACGAGAAGCTGCTTGCGCTGGTCGATCATCTGATCGAACGGTCGGCGCTCGAAGCGCTCTCGCTCGCGAACAAGGCCGGCCGAATCGTCACCGGGAACGCGAAAGTGGAAAGCGCGATCCTCTCCGGAAAGGCGCGCGTAGTCTTCCATTCGAGCGACGGTTCGGCGGACGGCAAACGCAAGCTGGACGGCCTTTTGCGCCGAATCGAGGCCGAGGGGGGTGCAAAAACGCCCTCTTTGAGCCTATTTACCGGAAGCCAAATGGATTTGGCCCTTGGGCGGCCAAATGTGGTACATGCTGCCCTGCTCGCAAGCCCGGTGAGCGGCGGTTTTCTCGAACGCAGCCTGAGACTTAAGCGCTGGCGTGACGGCGACATCGCCTTCGGCGAAGCCGCGCCGGGCAAGAGCAACCAAGAATTGGAACACGAATGAGCGACACCAAAGACCCTGGCGAAAAGACGCGCGGCTCCGGCAGAACGCTTTCCCTGAAGCGGTCTGATGCCGGGACCGTGAAGCAGCAATTCAGCCATGGCCGCTCGAAGACCGTTGTTGTCGAAACCGTAAAGCGCCGGACGCCGGGAGCCACCGGTGCGGCCGCTACCGGCAAGGCTCCGGCTGCAAAGCCGTCTGCTCCCGCCGCCGCTGCGCCCGCACCCGAGAAAAAGCCCGCAGTAGAAGCGAAGAAGGCTACGACCGCGCCCAAGTCGGGCGGCATGGTGCTGCGCACGCTCAGCGAGGAAGAGCGCGAGGCGCGCGGCAAGGCACTGATCGACGCGCGCGTGCGCGAGGAAGAAGAGCGCCGCGAGGCAGTCGAGGAAGCCAAGCGCCGCGCCGAGCGCGAAGCGGTCGACAAGGTCGAGCGCGAGGCCGCGGAAGCGCGAAAGAAAGAAGAAGATTCACGCCGCCTGCACGACGAAGAAACCAAGAAGAAAGCCGAAACCGAAGCGCGCAAGCGCTTTGGCGACGACACTGCCGCCGCGCGTCCGGCCGCTGGCCGCGCGGTTGTCGCTGAAGAGGAAGAAGAAAACCGTCCGCGCCGTCCCGGCGCGAAAGCTCCTGCTCCCGCGCGTCCGCAGCGTATCGGCGAGGTCAAGCAGCGCGGCCGACTGACGCTAGTGACCGCGCTCTCCAGCGGCGACGAACGCCAGCGTTCGAATGCGGCATTCAAGCGCCGGACACAGCGCATCAGCGGCCATCGTGACGAACCGAAGGAAAAGGTCTCGCGCGAGATCGTCGTGCCGGAAACGATCACGATTCAGGAACTTGCCGCGCGCATGGCTGAACGCGGCGTTGATGTCATCAAGCTCTTGATGAAGCAAGGCCAGATGAAACTGGTCACCGACCTCATCGACGCGGATACCGCGCAGCTTATCGCCGAAGAAATGGGCCACACGGTCAAGCGCGTGGCGGCGGCCGACATCGTCGAAGGTCTGTTCGACGCGCCGGACTCGCCGGAAGATTTGAAGCCGCGTCCGCCAGTCGTGACCATCATGGGTCACGTCGACCACGGCAAGACCTCGCTGCTCGACGCGCTGCGCGAAACGAATGTCGTGGCAGGCGAAGCCGGCGGCATTACGCAGCACATCGGCGCCTATCAGGTGCAGGCGCCTTCCGGTGCCAAGATCACCTTCATCGATACGCCGGGCCACGCCGCGTTCACTGCAATGCGCGCGCGCGGCGCGAAAGTGACCGACATCGTCATTCTCGTCGTTGCCGCGGATGACGGGGTTAAGCCGCAGACCGTCGAAGCGATCCAGCACGCGAAAGCGGCCAAGGTTCCGATGATCGTCGCGATCAACAAGATCGACAAACCCGACGCCAAGCCCGAGCGCGTCCGCACCGAACTTCTCCAGCACGAAGTGCAGGTCGAATCGATGGGCGGCGACGTGCTCGACGTGGAAGTTTCCGCGACGAAGAAAACGAACCTCGACCGGTTGCTCGAAGTAGTCGGCTTGCAGTCCGAAATTCTCGAACTGAAAGCCAATCCGAACCGCGCGGCCGAAGGCACCGTAATTGAGGCCAAGCTCGACAAGGGCCGCGGCACGGTCGCGACCGTGCTCGTGCAGCGCGGCATGCTCAACGTCGGCGACATCGTACTTGCGGGCTCCGAGTGGGGCCGCGTCCGGGCGCTGATTTCGGATAAGGGCGAGCAGCTCAAGAGTGCGGGGCCGTCGACGCCGGTCGAAATTCTAGGCTTCAACGGTGCGCCGGAAGCCGGCGACCGTCTTGCGGTCGTCGAATCCGAAGCGCGTGCGCGCGAAATTGCGGACTACCGCAAGAACGAGCGGCGCGACAAAGCCGCTGCACGCTCTTCCAACGTTCGCGGTTCGCTCGAGCAGATGATGACCCAGCTCAAGTCTGCGGGCGCGGCGGAATTTCCGCTCGTCATCAAGGGCGACGCGCAGGGCTCGGTCGAAGCGATCGCTGGCGCACTCGAGAAACTCGGCGCCGACGAAGTCAAAGCACGCCTGTTGCTCACGGGTGTCGGCGGCATTACCGAATCCGACGTGACGCTCGCCGCTTCGTCGAGCGCTGCGATCATCGGCTTCAACGTCCGCGCGCATAAGGAAGCGGCGGCGGCAGCAGAGAAAGCCGGCGTCGAAATCCGCTACTACAACATCATCTACGATCTCGTGGACGACGTGAAAGCCGCGATGTCGGGTCTGCTCGCGCCGGAATTGCGCGAAACCATGCTCGGCAACGCCGAAGTGCTCGAAGTCTTTGCGGTTTCCAAGGTCGGCAAGATCGCGGGCTGCCGCGTCACCGACGGCCGCGTCGAGCGCGGCCAGCATGTCCGCCTGATCCGCGACAAGGTCGTGATCCACGAAGGCAAGCTCTCGACACTGAAGCGCTTCAAGGACGACGCGGCCTCGGTCGTGGCGGGCCAGGAATGCGGCATGTCGTTCGAGGGTTATCAGGATATGCGTAAGGGCGACGTGATCGAGTGCTATCGCGTCGAGACGATCGCCCGCGCTCTCTAACATCTAGCTAAAGGCGCTCGCACCGGTTCGATTCCGGGCGGGCGTTTTGATCATGCCAAAAACGAATTCCAGAAATCGCTTCGAATTGCGCTACCGGATGGACGTCGATGATTTCTCGACGCTCCTTTATTTCTCGCGCCAGACATGGAGCAAGCGAATCTACTGGGCAATCGTCCCGGCATTTTATTGGCTGCTGGTTGCATGCGTCGCCTTGCCCGTTCTCTTTTATGCGCCGCTGCGCGAAGCAATCATCGCAAGCGCCGGATTTTACGTGCCGCCGCTCATCGTCGCCTCGCTCGCTCTGGCATTTTTCCTGTTTCACCGCCGCATTCTCGTTCCAGCGATGTTGCGTGACACGTTGAATGAACAGGGTTTCGATAAACCAATTCATCTCAGCGTTGCGGACAAAGGCATTACCTTTCGCAACATCGGCATCACCTCCGCCTTGCCGTGGAAGACGGTGAAGCGCGTGGTCAACGCCTATGGACGCATCATTCTTTTCACCAGCGACGGCAATGGCTTGATTGTTCCCCAACGCATCTTTGCAACCCAGAAAGAAGCGGAGCGTTTCCTTTCTTTCGTGAACCAAAAAGTCCGGAAACGCTCATGAGCGGCAAAGAGAAAGCCCCCTCGCAACGCATGCTTCGCATGGGCGAACTCGTGCGTCATGCGCTCGCGGAAATCTTCTCGCGCGGCGACGTGCACGATCCGGTGCTGGAAACGCATGTAATCACGATCCCGGAAGTTTCGATGACGCCCGATCTGCGGCACGCAACCGCTTACGTGATGCCGCTCGGCGGCAAGGACGAGCGCGCGGTGCTGGATGCGCTGAACCGCAACAAGAAATACATGCGCGGGATCGTTGCGAAGAAGATCAATGCGAAGTTCGCCCCGGACCTGCATTTCCGCATCGACGAACGTTTCGACCGCGCCGAACAGATCGACAAGTTGCTCAAGCAGCCCGAAGTACAGCGCGACCTTCGCAAGGACGAAGACGAATGAGCCAGCCGCGCCGCGAGAAACGCAAGATCGACGGTTGGGTCGTGCTCGACAAGCCGCTCGGCATGACTTCGACCACGGCGGTCGCCGCCGTGCGCCGCATCTTCAAGGCGGAGAAGGCCGGACACGCCGGCACGCTCGACCCGCTCGCGAGCGGCGTATTGCCGATCGCACTTGGAGAGGCGACCAAGACCGTGCCCTTCGTACAGGACGCTTCACCGTCCGCTTCGGCATCGAGACCGACACCGACGATGCGGAGGGAAAAGAAACCGCGCGCTCCGAAAGCCGCCCTTCCCGCGAAGCGATCGAAGCGCTGCTTCCCGCCTTTACCGGCACGATTATGCAGACGCCCCCGCAATTCTCGGCGCTCAAGGTCGATGGCGAGCGCGCCTACGATCTTGCGCGCCATGGCGAGACCGTCGAACTGAGCCCGCGTGAAATTGAAATCGATTCTTTCGCGCTCGTCTCGATGCCGGACGCGGATCATGCCGAGTTCGAGGTCGAGTGCGGCAAGGGCACCTACGTCCGGTCGCTTGCGCGCGACATCGGCCGCACGCTCGGCTGTCTCGGCCATGTGAGCGTGCTTCGCCGCACGCTGGTCGGCGACTTTCCGGAAAGCGCCACCGTCAATCTCGTGCAGCTGGAGCAGGCGGGCGCGGACGAGGCGTCGCTCCGCGCGCTCCTGCAACCGGTCGCAGCCGGCCTGCAATCCTTGCCCGCGGTGAAAGTCTCCGAGCCCGACGCCCAGCGCCTCGCGCAAGGCCAGAGCGTGTTCCTGCGCGGCCGGGATGCCCCGGTTTTCGAGGGTCCGGTCTCGGTCTCCGTCTCGGGCAATCTTGTGGCACTGGCCGAAATGGAAGCCGGCGCACTCTACCCAAAGCGCATTTTTAACCTTCCCCGATAAGGACTTAGCCGAAACGGCCCGGGGGGCGGTTTTTCCTCGCTTTCAAGAGGCTTTTGGCTATAACAGCGCGCGTTGGGGCTAGGCCCTGACGCTCAACGCGACCCTGCTGGACGACATCCCGGATGGGCCGCTTTTTCAACTCCAACCAATAGGAGCACCCGATGTCGGTAACTGCCGAGCGCAAGCAAGCGCTCATCAAAGACAATGCCACCAAGAAGGGCGACACCGGTTCGCCGGAAGTGCAGGTTGCGATCCTCTCGGAGCGCATCGCGAACCTGACCGAGCATTTCAAGACGCACGTGAAGGACAACCACTCGCGCCGCGGTCTCCTGAAGCTCGTCTCGCACCGCCGTTCGCTCCTGGACTTCCTGAAGAAGAAAGATGAAGCGCGTTACAAGGCGCTCATCGAGAAGCTCAACATCCGCCGCTAACGGCAGATGCGTAACGGCCGCGCGCGGGAATGGTCCCGCGCGAGAGGCCGAGTATGACGCGGCGGAATTCGCCGCCGCAACGAACCGACGGAACAGGACAAGTCATGGCAGGATTGCCAGACGCTCTTTTTACTTTCGCGATCTGATCGCGGGAGAGCGCCTCGTTATCTTGTCCATGGCTTTCCCGTTCCCCGTCCGATGATGGGAAAGAGAAATGTTCGAAATACATCGTGAAGAACTCGACTGGGGTGGACGCAAGCTCGTCCTTGAGACCGGTCACATGGCGCGTCAGGCTGACGGCGCCATCCTCGCCACCTACGGCGACACCCAACTGCTCGCGACCGTGGTCGCGGCAAAAGAACCGAAAGCCGGCATCGATTTCCTGCCGCTGTCGGTTCACTTCATTGAAAAGTTTTATGCAGCCGGCCGTATTCCGGGCGGCTACTTCAAGCGCGAAGGCCGTCCGACCGAGCGCGAGACGCTGATCTCGCGCCTGATCGACCGCCCGATCCGTCCGCTGTTCGCTGACGGCTGGCGTTGCGAAACGCAGGTCGTGATCCACGTGCTTTCGCACGACATGGAAAACGATCCGGACGTGCTCGCGATGGTCGCTTCTTCTGCGGCACTCACGATCTCCGGCGCGCCCTTCATGGGTCCGATCGGCGGCGCGCGCGTTGCCTTCGTCAACGGCGAGTACGTGCTGAACCCGACGCTGGAAGAAATGAAAGAGTCGAAGCTCGACCTCGTCGTCGCCGGCACCAAGGACGCCGT
>CAZFPR010000004.1:64480-66101 GCA_964521045.1 uncultured Hyphomicrobiales bacterium | reverse complement strand
CACCGCTGGCATCAGGACCGCGATTACGGCCCGCGCCGCGGCTAATTGAGAGATCGGAAGCCCGTCGCTGACCTCCAAAGGGTCATTCTCTCCATCCTTGTAGCGACGCTTTCGTAGTTGGGCCGCGAGTTGCCCCCCTCGCGGCCCAACGCCTTTTTAGGACGGCCTCTTTTTGGCCGTCCCCGGGGAAACAATTTTGGAACTGAGGCGTTTCCTCCTGTCGACAGGAGACCTCGTCCCATGAAACGTTTCGCGAGACCCTTGGCTTTGCTGGCCCTTGTGCTGCCGCTTGCGGCAGTTCTGTCTTTTCCCGCGCAGGCCCAGACCAAAAACAACCGGCCGACGCTCATGCAGCTCGTCGCCCATGACGAAGCCCGCATTGCCCAGTTGAAAGCCAATCTCCGCATCTCGGAGGAGCAGGAGCGCGACTGGACCGGCTTCGAGACCGCGCTCAAAAACATTGCAAAGAAACGCGCGGAACGCCGTCTCGCACTGATGGAGGAGTGGGACAATCGCGAGAACGAAAACAACCGCGGCAAAGCGATGAGCCACGCCGAGGCGCTGCGCAAACACGCTGAAGCCCTCGCGCTGCGGGCCGAGGAGGTCCGCGCAATCGCCGATGCCGCCGAACCGTTCTCGGACAAGCTGAACAACTGGCAGCGTCAGCAGGTCGACCAGATCATCCGCACCTACGTGCAGGCCCCCTTCATTCCCGAAGACCCGCGCCGGCGGAATTTCTAGGCGGAACAGAAGTTACTGCGGCGGCTTGTAGAGACCGCGCAGATTGCCTTCGCTCCAGAAGATGTCGTCCACGCGCCAGCCTTTCGGCGTGAGGACGAGCGCAAGCCGCACGGTGACGGTCTTGCCGAAATTCTTGAAGGTTGCGGTCGCGGTCGCGCGATCGCCGGCCGATTCCTGAATCGTCACAACCGGATCGGCAATTTCCCAATCCTGCCCGTCGACGAAGGGATCGCCGTTCAAGAGCGGCGCTTCCTGTAATTTCTCCGCTTCCTTCGCGTCCTTCTCGATCAGGTCGGCAAGCGACGAAGTGAAATACAGATCGAGCGCCGCCCGCGTCGAGAGATCAAGACCCGGCGTGTTCTTGCCGAGATAGGTTTTGTAGATCGCTTCGACGAATGCCTTCGGTTCGGGCTTCTGCGCCTGCGCAGGCAAAACGAATAGCGAGAACGCTGCCAGCGCAGCCAGCCAACCGTACCGCATATTCACACCGCGACTTCAGCCTTGATCGCGGGATGCGGATCGTAGTGCTCGAACGAGATGTCTTCGTAGCGGAAGGAAAAGATATCCTTCACGGCCGGATTAAGCTTGAGCTTCGGCAGCGCACGCGGCGCGCGGGAAAGCTGCAACTCCGCCTGCTCGCGGTGATTGTTGTAAAGGTGCGCGTCCCCGAACGAATGCACGAAGTCGCCGGGTTTCAGCCCCGTCACCTGCGCGACCATGTGCGTGAGAAGCGCATAGGAAGCGATGTTGAACGGCACGCCGAGAAAGACATCCGCCGAGCGCTGATAGAGCTGGCAGGAGAGCCTTCCGTCACCAACCCAGAACTGGAAGAGACAATGACAAGGCGCCAGCGCCATCTTCGGCACGTCGGCCGGATTCC